>JAICWS010000004.1 GCA_025934695.1 Alphaproteobacteria bacterium | reverse complement strand
TTTACAACCCGAAGGCCTTCATCACTCACGCGGCATGGCTGGATCAGGCTTGCGCCCATTGTCCAAGATTCCTAACTGCTGCCTCCCGTAGGAGTCTGGGCCGTGTCTCAGTCCCAGTGTGGCTGATCGTCCTCTCAGACCAGCTATGGATCGTCGCCTTGGTAGGCCATTACCCTACCAACTAGCTAATCCACCGCGGGCTAATCTTTTGGCGATAAATCTTTACCCCGAAGGGACCATACGGTATTAATTCCAGTTTCCCGGAGCTGTTCCGTACCAAAAGGCATATTCCCACGTGCTACTCACCCGTGCGCCACTCGTGTATTGCTACACGCGTTCGACTTGCATGTTTTAGGCCTGCCGCCAGCGTTCATTCTGAGCCAGGATCAAACTCTTAAGTTGAATTTGAACCTTTGCTTTTAATCAAAGGATCTCGATTTAGTACTTGAGACCTGCTTAATGTTCATTTCAGAACATTCACTGTTAGAAGAAACAAAAGCTTGTACACTTTTGCTCTTCATATTGAGACAGAAACCGTGAGGGTCTCTGTCTCGGCTGTGCTGAGATACTCAGAGCAGGTTTTGTAAAAGCGTAAAACACGATCACAAACCGCTGCCTGCGTATCTCTTCTCATCGATCTACAATGTTCAATAACCCTTTGCGTTTGACCGCAAAAATCCCCCAGTGGAAAACCTCATGGTCTACCAAACCGGAGAGAATCTGTCAGAGCCCCGAACCATATAGAGAAAGTTCCCCAAGGTCAACAAAAAATTTGCCGTTGTCAGCGCCTTTTTTGCGGGTCCCGCGGACGAATCCGCGGGGCGACAGTGCTAAGGTTTATACGTACGATTGCTGATATTGTCAAAGATAATTTAAAGAACTGTTAAACCATCTGAAATCATTCAGTTTATCGCAGCGTACGCCGCTCAGAAGTTGTGAGTTATATCGCCCCGAACCTGTTTCAAGGGCAAATCAGCGGTAATTTTCTTGCTTTCAGATCAATATGTTAGCGAAGCGGGCTATTTAGTTCCAAAAATGCGGTCCCCCGCGTCGCCGATTCCGGGGAGAATATATCCCTGCGCGTTCAGCTCGCGGTCAACGGCAGCCGTGTAAATCGGCACATCCGGATGCGCTTCCTGGAAAGTTTTGATCCCTTCCGGCGCCGCGATCAGGCACATGAATTTGATATCCGTCGCCTCGGCGTCTTTCACGCGCTCCACGGCAGCCACGGCGGAATTTCCGGTCGCCAGCATCGGGTCGACGACGATGACGCGGCGGCTCGACATGTCGTCCGGGAATTTCATGTAGTATTCAACCGGAACAAGCGTTTCAGGATCTCGATAGAGGCCGATATGCCCCACGCGCGCGAGCGGCACCAGGTGCAGCAGCCCGTCGAGAAAGCCCGTGCCGGCGCGCAAAATCGGCACGATGCACAACTTTTTACCCGCCAGCATTTTCGTCTTCATTTTCTCGAGCGGGGTTTCGATCTCGACCTCTTCCATCGGCAGGTCGCGCAGGATTTCGTAACCCATCAGGATCGAGATTTCCTGGATCAGATTGCGAAAATCGTTGGTATTCGTCTCTTTCGCGCGCAGCACCGAGAGTTTGTGCTGGACCAAAGGATGGTCGATGATGACGACCTGGTTATCGGGCATTTTTTTGAACTCCTGACTTAGAATACGGTGCCATCGCTGACGATTTTGATCGGCGGATCAGCATTTTTGCGTTTCTCTTTGGCGATTTTGCGCCCCGCGTGCCAACTGCCGCCCTCGAGCAGGCGCGCGAGCGGGAAGCTGTCGGGGGCGAGGCCGAGGCGTTCGGCCACCGGCACGCGCAATTCATCGAGCAGCGCCACGGTCAGCGCGCGCCACTCGACGATAAGCTCGTCCGACGGTTTATGCGATTCCTCCGCATCATCCGGATCTTTCAGCGCGATCAGGCCCGTGTCGACGAAAAGCCCGCCGTTGCGGTATTCGGCCAGGCCCGTCAGCTCATCGAGCCCGGTGACCTTTTTGCCGGCCCATTCAAACGGCTCCAGCAGCGAATAGGTCAGCCACTGCGAGAGCTTGTGGAACGGCATGAGGTGATTGGTTTCATCGGCAAAAGCAAGCTGGCTGTGCGTCCAGACGTCGCCAAGGTTATGGCCGCGGATGATGATGCGGCCGGGCCAGATCGTCTCGAAGCCGCTGAGCAGCGCGGCCAGAATGTCTTTCGCGCGCACTTCTGTCTTGTCCTTGCCGAGCGCGTCGTACAGATTGCCGGGCCGCGCGATGCCCTTGCCGAACAGTTCGGGATGCGCGGTCAGCGCCAGCGCCAGCGATTTGACGAGATGGATGCGCCCCTCGAGGCCCGCCATCGGGTTCTTCGGCCCCGCCTGGAACCCCATGGCCAGCTTGCGGTCGTCGAGCAGCGCCAGCGCGCCCGCGTCCGCGCGCAGCGGATGCCTTGCATCGCTCGAAAATACGCCGTTTTTGAACATGTAGAAGCTGGCGAGCGCGAGGCCCTCGGAGCGCCCGACCTCGATGTCGGAACGCGCCGGTTCCTTATATTTCCACTGCGCGCCCGCGCCGGCATCCAGCAACACGCTGATGACGGCGAGATCAATGGCCGCGCGCACCATGTCGTCGGTGTTCGAGAAACGCCCCTGCAAATCGTGCCAGCGGTCGACCTCGCCGAAGGTAAAGTGGCGCCAGCGCCCGTGATAGGGGATTTTCAGGTCCGGGTAGTTACCGCGAATGACGCCGGCCACGAATTCCGCGACCTCGCCCAGCTTGTCCATATGCACGCTGAAATGCCGCAAGCTGCCCTGCTTGCCGAGGTCGAGCAGCAGGTGCGCGCGGGCGCGGATGGTAGCAGGGTCGCGGAGGACGGCGATGGGATCACTGTCGATCGTGGTCTTCGCCTTACTCCTCAAGCTTGCGCCCTTTCACTTTTTCGAGCTGGTCTTTCGTTTTGACTTCCGTCTTGGCGAAATAGCCGGCCGCCTTTTTCGCTTCCATTTCGACGGAAGCATCGGCCGGAATGAGTTCGGGCGGGATTTCCACGCGCTCGAGTATCTTGATGCCGGCCTTGGTCATGGCGTTGTATTTCATGTCGCTCATGGAAGCGAAACGGTCGATTTTCGTGATGCCGAGCCAGTGGAACGCATCGGGCATGAGCTCCTGGAAACGCATGTCCTGCACGCCGGCCACGCACTCCGTGCGCTCGAAATACTTGTCGGCGCGGTCGCCGCCTTCCTGGCGCTTGCGCGCGTTATAGACGAGGAATTTCGTCACTTCGCCGAGCGCCCGGCCTTCTTTGCGGTTGTAGATAATCAGCCCATTGCCGCCTTTTTGCGCCATATCGATACATATCTCGATGCCGTGGCACAGGTACGGCCGGCAAGTGCAGATGTCGGAGCCGAACACGTCCGAACCGTTGCATTCGTCATGCACGCGGCAGGCCAGCTTGAGGCTTTCGTCATGCAGCTTGGTCGGGTCGCCGATGAAGTAAATCGTATGGCCGCCGATGGGCGGCAGGAAAACCTTGAGGTCCGAACGCGTGATCAGCTCGGGGAACATGCCGCCTGAATGCTCGAACAGCGCGCGGCGCAGGTCCGTTTCCTCGATGCCGAAACGTTTGGCGATGCCCGGCAGGTACCAGACCGGGTCGACCGCCGCCTTCGTCACCTTCACATCGCCGTTTTTCTGCAGGATGTCGCCGTCGGGCTTCAGCCGTCCGGCTTCGATGGCGTCCTTGATTTCGGGCATGTTGATATGCGCCTTGGTGACCGCGATGGTCGGGCGAACATCCAGGCCTTTCTTGCGAAAATCCTCGAATTCGCTGCCGATCATGTGGCCCCAGGGATCGAGGCTGACGATTTTTTCAGGGTCGCTCCATTGCGGAAAGGGCCCGATTTTCTCGGCCGGCGCGGTGTTGGTGAGATCCGGCACATGCAGCGGGTCGAGCGCTCCCGTCGCGACGGCGACCGCCCGATAGACCGAATAGGCGCCCGCATAAGCGCCGATGACGTTTGACGAGGCATGATCCGCCATGCTCGCGATCAGCGGCCCCCGCTCCCGCAGCGTCGCGGCGCCCCACTTGATCTTGGGAATCTTGCCGTCCTTGGGCGGATGCGAGGTCAGGACGATATGCGACGGGTTATTCGTGCGGTTCTTTTTCATGTCGGTTCGGCCCGGATGTCGGAAGTTCCGTAAATTCCTTAAATAAGGTACGATTTTCTCATGGAAAAACGAGCATGGCAAGGAAAGCGCGATGCTGCGGTGCAGCGAGAAAATATGCGCCGGTGCGAGCGCTGGCGGCATCCTTATGAAAAGATAGAATGATTAAATATAATGCGCCGCAAGATGCGCCAGGACGAGCGCGCCGAACCCGCCGATGATGATGCCGGACAGAAGGTTGGTGATCCGCAGCGCCTTGCGGTCGAGCTTGTGCCTGAACACGCCGATACCACCCGACAGGATGCACCACCAGAGCAGCGAGCCGGTAAAGACGCCGGCCACCATCAGGGTGGACACCGCGTAATCCGGCCGGTCATGTTCAGAGACGAGGCCGAGGCCCGCGAAGATCGCGACGAAAGATAAAATCGTGGCGGGATTGGTCAGCGTCAGCAGGAAAGTAGAAAGAAAGTCGCCCGCGATTTCTTTCAGGCTGTGCCAGTCCTTGCGCGGATGGCGGATTTCATCTTCCTTGTGCGGCTTTTGCATGATGGTGCGTAAGCCCAGTGCAATCAGAAAAATGCCGCCGAGCACCTGCAGCCAGACCGCGTAATGCTGCAGGAATGCCGCGACCGCGGTGAGACTGAACGCAGCAATCGAGCCGTAAAGGCAATCCGCCAGCGCGGCGCCGGTGCCGGAGGCAAGGCCCGAGGCCACGCCGTTCAGCATCGTGCGACGGATACACAAGATGCCAATCGGCCCGACCGGCGCCGCAATCGCGAACCCGATCATCACGCCCTTAGCGAAAAATTCCGGATGAATAGCCACCGTGCCGCTGCCCTCTTCTGTTTTTTTAAGATAGCGGAAATGGGCTGGTATTCAAACATTAGCAACGAGAGATATGAAAAGGAATCGGCTCGCCAACTCTCAACGGACACGTCACTGTTCCCTCTCCCAACGCATGTTGGGAGAGGGTTAGGGAGAGGGAGGTAACGCACTCCCCCTTTATGACCTTGTCCCCACCGGTCGCGGCACTGTCACATCATGCAAGCGGATGGCAAGCTTCCTGAACCCCAGCCACACCATGATCTGCATCAGCGGATGGGCGATAAGGTTGTGAAAGGCCCAGGCATTCTTCACCCATTTCAAGCGGCGGCCTTCGAGCGCGGCGGGGTGCAGCAGCATGGTGATTTCGAACGCGTCGAAATCGCGCGCCTCCAGCATGCGGCCGCGGCAAGAAACCGAAATCACTCCCTGCTCGATGCACGTAATATCCACGCCGTCGATGTCCGCAAGGCGGATGATCTCGTTTCCGGCTTTAACGAATGCGCGCTTCATCCCTCTACGCTGCCGCCGGTTTTGTCGTCGAGGTCGAAGTTGCGCTCGATGAAATCGATGACGCGTGGCGCCGGCACATCCCTGCTGTAGACGATATTCGGCCCGTGCTGCTCGAGCATGACAGCCCAGATGCCGGGTTCCACTTCGCGCAACCCGTCCGAGGTGTTCTTGCCGCATTCATGACTGCCGCATTCGAAAGGCCGCTGCGAACGCACGGGGATTTTGTCCGGCGCGTCGGTCTTCAGCGGGCAGTGGAAATGCACGATATTGTCGAGCTCCGGATGCTCGCGGAAGATGATCCGCTGGCTCTGGCCGCCGACGGAGGGCTTGCCGCCATAGGCGATCACTTCATCATTGCCCTTGGGCTGGATCACGACCATTCCGATCTTCTTCAGCTCGTTGAAGTTCGACCAGCGGCGCGAGGTCACGATCTTCCCGTCGCTGCCGCGCGCGGCGAAATGCCCCGCGGTCACAGGCCCGCGCATGGTATTGACCGGCTTATAGGCGCCACGCTTGATGCAATGCTCGACGACCTGGACGAGGTTCGGCGCGATATTCTTTTTGTCCCAGGGCAGGCCCTTCGCGCCCTCGACAACGGTCGAACGCGTAAAAGTTGCTTTCGAGCGCATCAGTGCCATTTCGACCAGCCCCTCGAGCGCTTCGACCCGCTCGTCCGTCACGTGATAGCGCGCTTCTTCCGGCGTCACGACCATGTTCATGCGCGTGACCACATCGTTCACGAGGACCAGGTTGATATGCGATCCTTTCATCAGCTTCAGGCCCGCGATATACATTTCATCTTCGGTGGCGCCAGTCGTCGTCTTGAAGGCGACGAGGAAGATGTCTTTCCGCTCTTTACGGATGGTCGCGACGATTTTCTCGGCCGGGGTCAGTTGCATGACCTGCTCGCCCTGGCGGGATTTCAGGCGCTGCGCCTTGCGCGCCGGCGCCACAACGCCTACTTGGCCGGTAAAATCGCAGATTGCGGGGTTCCAGAAGACGATTTTGACGTTCCTGTCGGTGACGATCTCCTTCGCGAGGCGCGCCATATCATCGTTCGTTTCATATTCCGACGATGGATCAGCCATGCGGGTCAGCGTCAGTTTCACCGTCTCGCCGCCGCGGCTGCAGATGCCCGCGAGCTCCCGCGCCGTCGACCCATAAGCGGGCGCCGCGAGCGCCAGGTGATTGCGCACATGCACGATTGTGCCGCCGCCCACGACATGGACGCGTGCCTTCGCATCGGCCTTCGGCGTGATCTTGCCCTTGCCCAGTTTCTCCAGCCGCTCCGCTTCCGCCATCAGCCGTTCAGTGATCGGGCGCTGGCCGTTTTCCAGCTTTTTATATGTGTCACGCTTGAGATTGAGCTGCGCCGCCGCTTCATCGCGCCCCCATCCCATGCGGTTGCGCCAGGCGCGAAGGGCCGAGGCGGTGAGTTGTTTTGTCTTTGCGGGCATGGAACGAATCTCCATTATGGGTACTTAATACCCGGGTATTAAATACCCGATTTGCGACGGAGTCAATGGAGATAATTCAGGACCCAATTTAGCCCTGAGTGCCACCCCGGCGAAAGCCGGGGTCCAGAAGCGCATCCGCGCGTCATATGATTCACATGCGCCGCCGCGGCGCGACTGAACCCCGGCTTTCGCCGGGGTGGCAAAACGAGAGTGAGTTATTTGACGAGGTAGGAAATCTCCGGCGTCGAGAAAACAGTCTGCCTGCCCTCTTTGACATTCGCCGACAAGGTGAAATGTCCGCGCGAGAGGGTCCAGAGATATTTGTCGCCGGACGTCGCCAGCGACTTGCCGTTCAGCACCCATTCGACTTCCTGGTCGGGTTGGAGCCCATGCATCGTGAAGGGCAGTTTCTGCATGTCCATGGGAATGCGCGGGTCGATGGCCATTTGCAGGCCGTCGGTCGGTTTGGTGATTTCAAAATGCGGCCTTTCCGCCCTCGCGGTCTTCTCGCCCGGCTCTGTGCCCGGGATGAAGAGTTCGGATCGCATATAGCATTTATCGGCGTCGCGCGGGTCTTCGACGCAGATATCCTTGCGCAGCAGCCGCGGCGACAGGTACAGCGGCTGCGACACCGCATTTTTATTCAGTTCATTGAAGATGCTGCGCAGGGCAAGCGCGGGGCCGGTCGAGCCCGTCACCCCATCGGTCGGAGCGCGGTCGAGGTTGCCCATCCAGATGCCGACGACATACTTATAATTATAGCCGACCGTCCAGGCATCGCGGTAGTCGGTCGAGGTGCCGGTCTTGACTGCCGTCTGGATCGGCAGGTTCAGCACGCTGCCGTTGCCGAATTCCAGCCGCCGCGCCCAGGGGTCGGACAGAATATTGCCGATCAGCGACGCCGCCTCTTCCGAATAAATCCGCTGTTTGCTTCCCTGCCCGGCATCATCCATCGTGAAACGCAGGGGCCGGAAGACACCTCGGTTGGCGAGCGTCGTGAAACCCTGCGCCAGCTCGAGCAGCGTCACCTCGCCGTCGCCGAGCGCGAGACCCTCGTCGTAAATCGCCGCGCCGCGGTCGAGATTTTCAAAACCCATGCGGTGCAGCGCATCAAGATAGGTCTGCGTGCCCACATGATTGATGGTCAGGAGCGCCGGGATGTTCAATGAATTGGCCAGCGCCTCGCGCAAGGTGATGCGTCCGTAATAGGTATTGCTGTAGTTCTTGAAGTTATGCAGCCCCGTCCCGATGGCTTCGGACAAGGGCGCGTCGTCGATGATCGTCGCGGGCGTCCAGCCGCGGTCGAGCGCCAACGCATATAAAAGCGGTTTTTGCGCCGATCCCGGCTGGCGGGGCACGGTGACGGCGTCGATCGCGTTGCCAGGCGCTTTCGGATCATTCGCGGCCGCCACGACCCAGGCGAGGATTTCGCCGGTCGTGTGATCGATAACGATGGCGCCCGCATTATGCAGGTTCTTGTGCGACAGGGCATGCACACGGTCATCGATGATACTTTGCACAGTAGACTGCAGGTCCGCATCGAGTGTCGAATGCAACTCCGTCCCCGTCCCTTGCGCATAGGCGCGAACATAGGCGGCGAAATGCTCGGCGTTCACGGGCGATGACGGCTTGCCCAGCTGGAACGGCTGGCTGCGCATATCGCGCGCGTCCTGCGGCGTCAGGACGCCTTGCGCGGCGAGCGCATCGGCCAGGCGGTTCACGGGACCTTCGATTTTGGTCGGGTCTTTATAGAGATCATAGCTCGACGGCGCGCGGGCAAGGACCGCCAGCGCCAGCATCTCGCGCCGGCTTAAAGTCGAGAGGTCGCGGCCGAAATAATAGCGCGCCGCCTGCACCACACCGCGCCGGTTGGAGGCATAGGGCACCTGGTTCAGGTAGAATTCGAGGATATCCGCCTTGGAATAATCGCGCTCGAGCAGCATGGATTCGACGCCCTCGACCCATTTTGCCCAGAGGCTGCGCGGGCGCGGGTTGATCATACGGACGACCTGTTCCGAAATCGTCGAGGCACCGCGCACGACGCGGCCCGATTTCCAGTCCTGCAGCAAAGCACTTCCCCGCGCCTGCCAGTCGACGCCGCCGTGGCCGAAGAAACGCTTGTCCTCGGAGGTGATAAAGGCCTGTTGCAGGAATTCCGGTATCGCGTAAAGCGGCACGCTGTCATAGACGTTCCAGCGGTTCTGGTATGAAATCGTCAGCGGTTTGCCGTTGCGGTCGGTGATCTCCAGCGTCTGCGCGTCGGACTGGATGGCATGGAGAGAGGTTTTGAGCGGCTTGACGGAGACATAGGTGGCGAGGGCGAGGAGCAGGATCGCTGTTAGCAGCGCAGATGCTGTTACCCGAAGCCGCATCCTCAACCCTTGCCACCCCGACGAAAGCCGGGGTCCACGGACATGAAAGATTGGTTCAGAGCAGACGGACGCCGGTTACGTTGAGAATGCGTAGTCCGTGGACCCCGGCTTTCGCCGGGGTGGCACTTATTTTTGGTCATGGGACTCTTCTTTACCCGGTTGCGTCGCATCCGGTTTCTTCTCCGGCGCCGGCGCCTGATCCGGCTTCTTCTCCTCAACCTTCGCGGGCTCGACCATCGCGGTTACGTCCAGCTGGCGCGTCACGTCCTTCCCGTAGACGTCGGGATCGTACATTTCCTCGGCCAGCGTGGGCATGACGGTGAACTTGCCTTCGGCGATCGCCTGGGCCGTATAGCTCAAGTGATAGTTGCCGGGCGGCAGGTAGTCGGAATAGAAGCGCACGCTGTCGTGGCGGATTTCCTGGTGGTAGAAGCTCCAGCGTGACACGTTATAGCCTTCCCAGTCCTTGAACTTGAAGAACCAGGAACCGCCGGCGGCCTCGAAGTCGCCCTTGTCGGCGTCGACCTTCGAGGAGGTCGCGAGTTCGCGGTTCACCGGCTCAAGCCCGCCCGGGACCGGGTCGTTGACGGCCACGAAGTTCCGCGCGGCCGGCAGCGAGAGGTAGAGGTCCACGCGCACCAGGTCGCCGCGCTTGATCTCGTCCTCGGTCTTCAGCAAGGTCCATTTGTTGTCGCGCTCGACGCTGTATTCGCGGTGCAGCTCGATCCCGGCATTTTCTGGAGTGCTGGAATCCGAGCGCGGCGCATAGCGCAGGCGGGTGGAATAATAAAGCCTGCCGTCGCCGTGGCGGTCGATCTCAACCGTGCTCTTCTTGCCGACGTCGGACGGCTGGATCGGCCGGTCGAGCGTCACCTCTTTGTCGCGCAGGTCATTAAACGACGTATTGCCAAAGCTGGTGCCGTCGAGCGCCGCCGTCACCTGCATATGCGGGGGCGTCTTTTCATACAGCTTGCTGTAATCGACAAGGGCGTTCATGCAGAACATGTTTTCCTGCGTGTTTTCCCAATGGTCGCGCCCTTTTCGCGTCTGGGTGATGGTGCGCACGAGCTTAAAGGGGATATCGCCGACCAGATCCGCGCCTTCTTTCTTCTCGCCGTATTCGGTGAAGGCGTCGAGGATCGCGCAGTTCTCGCGCAATGGGCTCGCGAGGATGCGCAGGTAACTGTCATCCTCGGCCTCGTTGAAGATGAACTTGCCGCCGGTCTGGTTCGAATAGGAAATAATATCGTTCGCCACATCCTTCGCCATGTCGATCGCGCCCTTGACGCGCAGCGTCGCCATCAGGAAATGCGTCTTGCCGAACAGGCTCATCTGCGGCACATGGGGCTTGTAGCGGTCGAGATCGGCCCTGGTGATCTTGCCGTCTTCCGCCAGCGCCGCCAGCGCGACGGCGCGCACGGTAGAGCTCATCCCTTCGTCATAGAAGGTCGGCATGACATCGTTCTTGAGCATGTTGAGCAGATAGCCGTGCAGCTTGTTCTCGACATTCTCGGGGATTTTATTGCCCGCATGGCGCAGCCAGTTGAAGCCAAGCGCCGTATAGGCCGAGAGATATGGGTCGACATATTCGTCCTTGGCCTCGAAATAAGTCATGCCGCCGTTGGGCGCCTGGAACGTGACCGCCACGTCAAGCGCGTCTTGCGGCAGATGATCCGCGTCTTTCCAGACGAAGCTTGCCGGCATGTATTGCTTGAGGTTCAGGTAGTGCGATGCCATGACGCCCTTGGTCAGTATCTGTTCCCAGCAGATATAAGGGTAATCGCGCATATACTTGAACGCGCCCTCGACCGAGCCGATCACGCTGGGCGCCAGCACGACGCTGACGCTGCCGATATCGGGGAAGATTTTCTCGGGGAACTGGATGCTAGTCGTGACCTTGTCTTCGGTCGTGGTACCGTAATCGGCCGCCGTCTCCAGCGAGCGGAACTTATTCACGGGCAGCGTCTGCACCATGCCGTCGCCGTCCATATCGTCCCAGGCGCGGACTTCGAACTTAAGCTCGCCCTGCGGCTCGTCGCGGGTTTCGGGCACCGCCAGCGTCTGGATGGGCATATAAACCGTCACGCGCTTGTAGGGGTCGAGCTTGATGGTTTCCGTGTGCGTATCCGGCGTCTTGGCCATGTCGATGAGACCTGCGGCCTTGATCTTGACCTGCAGCGTGCGCGCCTTGTCGGTGCGGTTCATGACGCTGAAGCCGGCGTTGAAGCTGTCGCGCTCCGTCACCTGGTTCGGCATCACGGGCCTGACTTCCGTCGGGCGATTGACCTTGAAGTTCCCCTGTCCCAGGCCAAGCCGGTCTGACGGCGTGGCCGCCAGCGCGAGGATGCGCCAGCCGGTCAGATTATCCGGCGCATCGAATTGGATATTCGCGTTGCCGCTGTCGTCGGCTTTGATGGACGGGTTCCAGTAAGACACGAATTTGAACAGGTCGCGCATTTTGAGGTCCGACCCGCCGTCGCCGCCGGGGTTGGCGCCCTTTTTCTCGAATTTCTGGCGGCCGATGAGGCGCGTCAGCAGGTCGTAGTTGCGCAGGTCCAGCCCGTCCAGCGTGTAGAAACCATTATAGGGATCGAAGTTGCCGGTCCCGCCGGTGACGAGATCAAAGACGGATTCATCCAGCACCGCGACCGCCAGCTCGATGGGCTCGGCCTTGTCCTGCTTCATGCGCGGCTCGGCGTGCAATGACACTTTCACCGTGTCGCGCGGGCGGTAGACGTCTTTCTCGGCCTTGGCCTCGACCTTCATTTCCTTGTACGGGTCCTTGACCGGGACGGTCACATAGCCCATGCGGAAGGTCGGCTTGCCGAGGTCGACCTGGCCGTTTTCCAGCGGCTTATCGACGCGCGGGGAAACGACGAGGACGGAGAGATAGAATCCCGGCAGGTAATCGGGCCTCACCTTGAAGTCGATGACCGGCGTGCTGCCATCCAACTTTTTGGTGAATTTATCGATGACGCCGTAGCGCTCGATGGTCACGAGCGCGGTCGCGCCCGGGAACGGGTTCTTGATCAGGTAGCGCGCCGTATCGCCGACGTGGTATTCGGTTTTCTCGGGGATAATCGGCAGCAGCACGTCGCTGTCGTTGTTCCACAGCACATATTCGTCGCCGGTCACCCAGAACTCGAGCCCCGCCTGCTGCTCGCGCCCCTGCGTGTCCTTGATGCTGGCGATCATGCGGTAGGAACCGGCCTGTTCGGGCGTATAGCTGCAGGTCTTCGCATCCGTCCCGGAATCACCGTCGCAGTCGCCCGCATGCTTCCAGTCACTCGTGTAGTTGGTGATATAGGCATTGCCTGCGCCCTTGACCTTGGCGGCCACGGTTTCCATGCGCTCGATGTCGATATGCACCTTGGTGCCCGCGGCAGGGGCGCCTTTTTCATCGACCACGATATATTGCAGGTTGACCGGCTTTTTGGCCTGGTAGGCCCATTCCGGCGATTTGACGCCAACAAAACGGTCGACGCCCACATAATCCGCGCCGCTTTCGGCCGCCACATATTTGCCGCGCTCGTCCTGCACCGCGCTTTCGACGGTCAGGCGGCCATAGGCGAATGCCTGCTTCCCGATCTTGAACTTGGTCGACAATTCGCCCTTCGCGTCAAGCGGCTCGACCTTCTGGAAGATCTGCTTGCTTTCATGCCCGTTGTAATCGGGCATGGTGAAGGTGAACTCCGCCGCGACAGGGTTCTTGGTGCTGAAGGCGCGTTCTTCGAGGATCGCGGTCGTACGCACCTGGGCATCCGTATAAGGACCGCCCGAATGCAACTTGGCGTCTGCTTGCACCTCGACCTCCTGGTCGGTGCGGAACAGGTCGCCATTCAGCTGGTTGCTGACATGGAATGGCACCGGCGTGAAGTCGCTGACCAGCACGCGCAGAGGGTACCAGGTTCCGGTCTTGGCGTAGGTGCCGGAGTTTTCGTCGTATTCGCCCTGTTCGTCGTCGCTGTCGTTATCGCCGCTCGGACCCGCGAAGGCGCCGGTGAGGCGGAAACGATACCAGCCGACAGGCGCATCCTTGGCGACCTTGAAGTCGCCGGAATAGGCGCCGAAGTCGTTCAGGACCAGCTTATCGACAGTTTCGACCACATTATCCATCGGGTCGACGATCTCGAGCTTGTAGCCCGATTTCGGCGCGACGGTCAGTGTCCGGTCGTTCTGGTCGCGGACGTAGAATTTGTACTGGATGGTGTCGCCCGCGCGGTAAATGCCCTGCGCCGTGGTGCCCCAGGCGTGGATATGGCCATATTTCTTCTTGGTCGAAGGATAGATGTTCTCGTTCGAGGCGCGCCAGGTGTCGATGATGAAATCGCTGTTCAGTGGCATGACCGCCATGTCATCGCCCTTGTCGACACGGACGAAGAGTTTCGGATCGCCGTCATCGTTATGCTGGTCGAAGTTCAGGTCGGGATCGAGCTTTTCCGTGCCCGGTAGCTGGGCCAAGCCGTCTTCATCCGTCGTCGCGGTGCCGAGATTTTCCGTCGGCACTGACAGCGAAGAAATCGCATCCTGGTAAATCGTAATTTTGGCATCCTTGATCGGATTGCCGCTCGACATATCCGTCACCCAGACGAGGGTCGAAAAATGCCCCAGCTTCACATGAAGCTGGTAGGGCGTCACCTCGGCGAACAGGCGATACGCCATATCATTGCCCTTATCCACATAAGGCGTCGTATCGAGATGGCCGTAAACCGCGCCGTCCTTCCCGCCCAGCGCGTCGCGCACGCCGAACGGCACGGCATACTGGAGATCCTGTACTTTGGGGGGCGTCGTTTCGTGCTTCTGGTCTTCCTTCACGCCGTCTTTCGTGAGCGCGCGGTAGCTGAAGCCGTATTTTTCAAGATTGTTGATGTAGAGCGGCACATCGCTGTCAGTCGCCTTTTCCAGCACGGCCTCATGATGGTCGAGCACGAAGTTCGGCACGCGGTGGTCGGTCGAGAAGGTCAGCGTCAAAGGCTTGGCGATCTTGCGGCCAAATTCGTCCTCGAGGTCGGTGTCGGGCAAGTCCTGGAATTTCGACTGCACCCAGTGCCAAGCCCCTTCCATCCAGCCGCGCCGTGCCTCTTTCAGCGTCACCGTGTAATCGGTCGCCGCCTTCAGGCCGAAGGGCAGGTTCACTTCGTAATCCTTGCCCTTGGTATGCGGGCTGTTCAGGTGCGAATATTCTTCGCCTTCGTCGCCCCAGATATCATCCTGCGACTTGTCGCTGCCGAGCTTGGGCGAAAAGTCGAAATTCTTGCGCACCTGCGAACGCTGCACCGGCGAGGAGAAGACGATAGAGACCGCCGCCATCGGGTTGCATTTCTGGCTCGCATTGTTTTCGCCCGGCTTGACCAGCACTTCCTGGTCGTTATTGGTGCGGCAGCGGATGCCGACGACGCTGAATTCGGGATAGGTATCGAAGCTCACCACGTCGCGCTTGGCGATGCTGGGTTCGGGGCCTTTTGCGGAGACGAGGCCCGGTTCCAGCTTCATGACCATCGTGGTATCGAGCGGCAGCTCACGCACCGGCTCGACCAGCCAGATGCGGCGCGCTTCCTCGCCATAGGCCACGGTCGCCTGGTCGTCGCTCTTGCGCTTTTCCTGCTTGCCGAAGTCGAGCCAGCCTTTTTCGCCCGGCACGGGCAGGAATTCCGGCGGCTCGTTGTCCTCATCGTCCTTGGTGACGTTCAGGCTGGTCACATGATCTTCGTGGTCGCCCTCGACGAGGGTGATCGACTTTGCAACCGATGTCTTCGTCACCGGCTGGTCGAAGGTCAGGCGGATGTCGGGCGTGCCGGGCGAGCGCCAGTTCTTGAACCAGGTATATTCGACGTCGGCGCGCTTGGTGATGAACGTCGCCTTATAAGGCTCGGATATCGTCGCCCCGTCTTCGGCCTTGATGCCGGGATTGACCGTGATGTCGTACTTCGTCGAGCGCGGCAGTTCGGCCTTCTCTGTTAGTTGGCAGGCCAGCGACGAGGTGTTGATCCAGCGCCATTCGCAATCGACGTCGGGCGTGATCGTGATGGGCAGGTCTTTCTTGTCGCGCTCCATCTTGCCGAGCGGCACGACGGGGCGGTTGAAGGTGATGACAATCTGGCGTTCCGAGGCGACATCCTCGCCCGTCGGGGTCACGCGGGCGATGGTGAGGTCTTTCGCCTTCGCGCTTTCGGCGGAATCGTAAACGGCGAAGGCCTTTCCGCCCATGAGCAGGAGGAGAGCCGCAGCCAGCAGGAATTTGCGCATGTGAATTGCCCCGGAAAATCTGGAGAGAGAAATTATATTGCGATTGCGAGTGTCCATCATAATCATGAAAAAGCCGTGAACAACTGGCAAAAACAGGGGCTTGCATTATTTGGCATAAAGGTCGAATAATATCAGCCATGGACGAGTCAGGACAAATGCCCGCGAAAAACCTCAAGCAGACCCTCTGCGACGCCTTCACCGCCCACCCGCGCCTCGCTGGCGAAACTTACTGGCAGCATTTCTGTTTCACCATCGGCATGGCCTGGCGGCTAGGCGTCGTCTGCGTGTTTTTGGTGATCCATGGATTACTCCCCTTCACCTTCACCCACTCGGCCAGTTCGCGGCTCCAGAAGTGCCAGCGGATTTTGAACGACCGCGCGGCTCGCACCGGATTTTATGAAATCAGCGACGGCTTCGGTATCTAAATACCTCTAGCATTTTTTTTCGCACAAGATTCAGCCGTCTCCGGCTTGACAGCCATGCCTGTTTCATGGTGTTTTAACTGAACATTGACCAGATATTTATGTTAATTGGGCACCTGCCCCTCTCGCAGGTTAAGTCCCCCCACAGACCGCTACGGAGAAAACCATGAGCGAACCCGAAAAACAGCCTGCGAAGGTTGAGCCTACGTTCGACAAGAACGAAGTGACGCCTGCCAATGACGCCGCGCCCGCCGAGAAAACGGTCGTGCCGGCAGCCGCGAACACCAACCAGAAGACGGAACCGGCCCGCGAAGTGACGCCGCCCGTCGTCGACGTCGCGCCGAAGAAAGAGCCGATCGTCAGCGTTCCGGTTCCCCCGGCAGCGCCCGTTGTTGAAGCCGCGCCCACCAATGACAACAAAGCCGCCGACACCGCGCCCGTCGCGCCTGTCGCCGCGGAAACCAAAGCGCCGGAAGCGCCTGTTGCCGCTCCCGTCGCCACGGAAGAACAGCCTGCGCCCCCCGTGCCGCAGAAAAAAGGCTTCCTGAAAAAGGCTTTCAACTTTGTCGCCAAGGCTGGCGTTGGCGCTGGCCTCTCGTTCCTGGCCAAAGGTGCGGCGGTGTTCGGTGCGACCGTCGCAGGCGCCCCGGCCTGGGCGACCATCGTGGGTGCCGGCCTTGCCGTCGGCCTCACCGCGACGCTGTATAATCACTACAACGAGCGCAAGGAACTGAAGAAGCAGGGCGTCGAACTGGCGCCTTTCTTCAACAAGGAATTCTTAACTTCCGGCAAGACCTACAAGCACCTCGCGGTTTCGAGCGGGGTCGCCATGATGGGCTCTATGCTGTACCTCGGCTTCCATGAGGGCATCATCCAGAACTGGTGGCACCACGCATTCGGCGGCGGTGCACCCGCCGTTCCTGCGGTTGTTCCGCCGGTGGCACCTGCCGTCGTGGCGCCTGTCGCCCCGGTCGAGCATGTGGTTGTGGCGCCCCCCGTCGAGCATGTGGCCGCTCCTCCCGTCGTCGTTGCACCCCCGGTGCATTGCGCGACCCCGCTGGAGCAGTTCACCAGCCTGACGCAGGGCCACCACGTGTCCAAGGCGGTCGAGAGCGCGATCCATCGCGTGTCGTCGACCAACCCGCACGTCCACGCGCAGGCGCTGAAAGACCTCGCCTACTATTCCCAGTACGGCTTCGGCGGCGTGCCGAAAGACCACAACGTCGCGCTCCAGCTGTTCAAGCAGGCGGCCGACCTGGGCAACATGCAAGGCCAGGTCGACATGACCTATCTGCAGCACTACGGCCTCGACGGCATCCATGCCGACAAGGCCGCTTCCGCCGCGACCATGAAGGGTCTCGCCGCACACAGCCACCGCGCCGCCGAATTCGTCAAGGATTGGCACGCGTCCGGCAATTCCGTCGTGCCGAAGCCGTTCAACAGCGGCACGATCGTGCAAGGCATGAAACTCGGCTGCGCGTAAGCGTCGCGAGTGATACGATAAAGAAGGCCGGAAGCAATTCCGGCCTTTCTTTATTCTCGCAAGAAGTGAACCACTAAATGATCTGTCCATACCGGCGAAAGCCGGTATCCAGTTTATAAACTCACTACCTCAAAATATTGCGCGCTTCGCGCGCATTCCATGAGATAGAAAGTTGTATAACTGGATCCCGGCTTTCGCCGGGATGGGTATTCCTTTTATATTCCGGTCCATTCGTGGTTCCCTTTCGCATCTCGCCGCCATCCGGTATGATGGGTTTATGAACCTCGATATCCACTCCCGCATCCTCTACCGCGATCAGCTGATGATCGTGCTCGACAAGCCGCCGGGCATCCCCGTGCATCCGGGCCCGAACGGCGGGCCGTCGATGGAGGATTATTTCGATGCGCTCAAATTCGACTACAAGGAAATGCCGCATCTCGCCCACCGGCTCGACCGCGACACGAGCGGGTGCCTGATCCTCGGGCGCAATGAGCGGGGACTCAAGAAACTGGGCCGGTTGTTCGAAAGCGGCCAGGTGAAGAAAACCTATTGGGCCATCGTCGAAGGCCGCCCGCTTGCCGAGGAAGGCGTTATTGACCTGCCGCTCAAAAAAGTAAAGCAGCCCAAGGGCTGGAGCATGCTGCCGGCCGACAAATCCGACAAGGAAGCGCAGCAAGCGGTGACGGACTACAAGGTCGTCAAGCACCTGCGCAAGGACCGTAGCTGGCTGGAACTGAAGCCCCGCACCGGGCGCACGCACCAGCTGCGCGTGCATTTGAAATCCCTCGGCTGTCCCATCGTCGGCGACTGGCTGTACGGCGGCGGCGAGACGCGTCCGCCACAGGGCGAATTCCCGACGCTGCACCTGCACGCCCGCGCGGTGGAAGTGCCGCTCTACGCCGACAAGCCGTCCGTTGTCGTGTCGGCGGAATTGCCGGAACATATGGCCGAGCTGATCGATTAGGGAAGTTTTTCCCGCTGGCGCAGCTTGTCGGCGCGCTCTTTGAGGATATCCTCGACAGGGCGGACTCCATAGGCGGCGCCGAGCGCGAGTTTCCGCGGCGGAACGAGCGATCCTGCGGGCATCCAGATGCGCGCGACGTGCCAGAGGACGAACGCGAGCATCGCGGCCGCAAGCGCGAGCGTCAGCGGCAGAATGGGCGGCTGGCTGAAGCTCGCCGCGGCAAGGACGGCGGCAAAAATGACCAGGCATATATCGAGAAGATCGAGCGTTTTGACATCCGCGCGGCGCGCAAGCGAAGGATCATTCGCGAGGACGAGCAACGGCAGGGTCGCGCCGGTCACCACTTCTTCGGGCTGGATGAAGCTCTGGTCCAGCCGCGCTTCATAGTCTTTGCGGGACAGGCGGAAATGCATGACCGGCGTAAACTTCAAAGGTTCGGTGGATTTCAGCACCCGAAACCGCGGCATGTCGAGAACGCCCGCGATTTTCCCTTCCACGCGCTGCCCTTGCCGCCGCCAGCGCAGCATCACGAGGCCTTTAAGCCCGCCCAGGCAGAACAGCAGAAAACTCGCCAGTAGACCGCCCAACTGTTTGAGCGCCGCCTCGCGCGCCGCCACCGCGGCCTCTTCCGCCGCCGTCTGCCCGGCCGTCATCGCGCCGAAGGGACAGGCTTCCCGCTCGCAGAACGTGCCGTAACGTGAAATATCGTGGACGTAAAGGATGCCGGATGGCGCATGCGGCCGCGGCGCGAGCGGCGCCGCTTTTGCAGCCTGCGCAACGGCCAGCAGGAGACAAAGGCCCGCGGCTAAAAAGAATTTCCCCATATGATTTTCCGGTTGGCGAAAGCCCTTGTTTTCATCATATAGATATCAGGGGCAGAGAATATACCAACCATCGGTTAAATTATGAAAAGACTGACCTGCCTCATCGTTGCCCTGTTGTTTCTTCTGCCCGGTGCGGCCTTCGCGCACAAGATCAGCGACAGCTACCTGCGCATGCAGGTGGACGGCGACAAAATCACCGGCCAGTGGGACATCGCGCTGTATGACCTCGCCAATACGGCAGGGATGCCGATAAAGACGGGCGCTGACCTGATAACGATCGGGGACTTCGCGCTCGACCACCTGCTGGTCTCCGATGGCGACCAGCGTTGCATCCTGAAACGTGCGGCGCCGAAGAAGCCGAAAAATCCCGATGCGCAGGAACCCGACCTGGAGTTCGAAGGCACCTGTCCTGTCAGGGTCGCCAATCTCACCGTCGATTACAGCCCATTCCTGGCAGTCGATTACCAGTACAGCGCGTTGACCTATATCACCGCGGGCGGGCAATCCTACTCGACGCTGCTGTCGCAGGAGAACCCGCGCTATACGATCAAGCTCGGCGAGACCGACCAGTGGCAGCAATTCCGCATCTATATCAAGGAAGGCGTCTTTCATATCTGGACCGGATACGACCATATCCTGTTCCTGCTGTCACTGCTGCTCTCCGCGGCCTTTATCCTTGAGAATGGCGAATGGAAACCGCGCGAAGGCTTTACCCCGACCTTCATCCAGGTGCTGAAGATCGTGACCTCCTTCACCATCGCCCATTCGATCACCCTCAGCCTCGTGATCTTCGACGTGATATCGCTGCCTTCGCGCCTCGTGGAATCGACCATCGCCTTTTCCATTGCCGTCGCGGCGGCGAACAATATCCGGCCCGTGCTGTCCGACAGGCTGTGGCTGCTGACCTTTTGCTTCGGCCTTGTCCACGGCATGGGTTTTGCGAGCGCGTTGCAGGAGCTGGGCCTGCCCAAGGACGCGCGCTGGGTCGCGCTGATCGCCTTCAATCTCGGCGTCGAAATCGGCCAGATCAGCATCGTCGCGGTCGCCCTGCCGTTGATCTATCGCATGCGGAAAAATTATTTCTACCGCGACAAGATATTCCCCGCGGCCTCGGCGCTGATCATCCTCATCGCGATGTTCTGGTTCACCCAGCGCGCCTTCGCCCTCAAGCTCCTGGGCGGAATTCTGGGCAATTAATATCCAATTGTCATGCTGAGCGAAGCGAAGCATCTCCCTTACTGCAGCAACGGGAGATTCTTCGGTCGCTACACTCCCTCAGGATGACATATTTGAATTAGATGAAAGAATCGATCAGCGCGTAGGCGCCGAGCAGCACAAAACCGACCTTACAAAACCTCCAGCTGGAATCGCGATGGACTCCTCTCGCCTTCAGCGCCTCGATAACATGGCCCTGCCACGATACGGCAATCCCCGCGATCAAGCCGCTGTAGGTGAAGCAGACGAAGAAGATCAGCCAGATCGCCATCGGCAACAGGTCCGCCAGCTTGGAAATGATCAGCGTCACCGCGACGCCCACAATCGCCGTCTGGATCGCGAGGTTGTTATTCCCGAACGACTTCCAGTTCCGCCACAGCATATAGACGCCGGCGAAGGGGCCGAAGATGAAGGTCAGGATGCCGATCTGCCTTGCGTCGTAATAGCAAAGCTGCGGACTGGCGGTTGCCGGATTTTCCGTCACGATGGGCTTTAAGCCGCCGCCTTCATGTCCGACAAATCGCCTTTCAGCGCGCGGGAGAAGATGTCGGCGTAATCGGCTGCGGTAAGCGGGATGGGATTGCCGCCCGCGGACGGGTCCTGCGTCGCCATCTTGCCGATCTCCTGGATGCGATCCGAGGGCACGCCGATCTCGGCCAGCGTGTTGGGGATGCCGAGCTGCTTGCGGAAATCAAGGATCCATTTCAGCACCGCGTCGAAACCGGCCGCGTTATAGCCCTTGCCCGCCAGGTGCAGTGTGCGCGACAGCTGATCCATTTTCTCGGCGAGCGCCGAACGGTTGCGCAACACGACATAGGGCAGCAGGACGGCATTCAGCAGCCCATGCGGCTTGTCATAGGTGCCGCCGAGTGGATGCGCCAGCGCATGCACGCCGCCGAGGCCCTTCTGGAAGGAAGCCGCGCCCATGGTGGCGGCGATGAGCATGGCGGCGCGGGCTTCGATATCCTTGCCGTCTCTATAAGCACGCGGCAAATATTCCGCGATCAGGCGCATGCCTTCGAGGGCAATGCCGTCCGCCTGCGGATGGAAGCCGGGCGCACAGAAAGCTTCGAAGCAATGCACGAAAGCATCGACGCCGGTCGCCGCAGTGATCGCGGGCGGCAGGCCGACGGTGAGTTCCGGATCGGCGATGACGAGGGCCGGCATAATCTTCGGATGGAAGATCAGCTTTTTCTCATGCGTATCTTCGTTGACGACGACGGAGCAGCGGCCGACTTCGGATCCGGTGCCCGAGGTCGTGGGCACGGCGATAACGGGCGCCATGCCGGCTTCGTTCACGCGCAGGTAATTGTCGCCTTCGTCGACGAAATCCCACAAAGGCCGCGTCTGACCGACCATCAATGCAATGGCTTTCGCGGCATCGAGGCCCGATCCGCCGCCGAAGGCGATGACACCGTCGTGCTTGCCGTCTTTATAGGCTTTCACGCCGTCGTCGATATTTTTGCCGGTCGGGTTCGGCTTGATGTTGGCGAAGACCGCCGCTTCCAGCCCCGCCGCCTTGCACAGCGCGATGGTATTCTGGACGATGGCATGGTCTTTCAGGCCCGCGTCGGTGATCAGCAGCGGGCGCTTCATGCCGAATTTTTTGCAATTCTCGGGCAGCTCCTTGATGCGGCCCGGGCCGAACAGGATACGGGTGGGATAATTCCAATTACCGGTGATGGTTTTGAGCGTCATGACATTACCTTTTGTTTGGATTTGGCGAGATGTTTGTGCAGGTCGGCCAGGCGTTCGCCCGCCGCTTTGAGCGTTTCGGGCTTCTTGCAGAAGCAGAAACGCACGTAATCATGCCCCAGCTCGGGGCGGCTGAAGAAACTCGAGCCCGGCACGTCGGCCACGCCGACCGTTTCGATGAGGAAGCGGGTGAAGGCGACGTCGCTTTCAAAGCCAAACTTCTTGATGTCCGCGAGGATATAGTACGCGCCCTTCGGCACGTGGAACGGAATGCCGGCATTCTTCAGGATATCCATCAGCATGGTGCGGCGCTCGTTATAAAGCTTGCCGAGTTCTTTATAATAGCTGTCCGGGAACCGCAGCGCCGCGGCCCCCGCCCGCTGCAGCGGCGCGGCCGCGCCCACGGTCAGGAAGTCGTGCACCTTGCGGATGGCGCCGGTCAATTCCTTCGACGCGATCATGGTACCGATGCGCCAGCCGGTGACGCTATAGGTCTTGGACAAGCCGTTGATGGTGACCGTGCGCTCGGCCATGCCGGGCAGCGTCGCCATTGCGACATGTTCCGCGCCGTCGTAAAGGATATGCTCATAAATCTCGTCAGTGAAGCAGAGCACGTCCCATTTATGGCAGAGGTCGGCGATCAGCTGCAATTCCTCGCGGCTGAAGACCTTGCCGGTCGGGTTGTTCGGCGTGTTGATGATGATGGCCTTGGTCTTGTTGGTGAAGGCGCGCGCCAACTCGTCAGGATCAAAATTCCAGTGCGGCGGATGCAGCATGACATAGCGCGGCACCGCGCCCGCCAAAATGGCGTCGGGGCCATAGTTCTCGTAATAGGGTTCGAACACGATAACTTCGTCGCCGGGATCGACCGTCGCCAGCATCGCCGCCACCATCGCCTCGGTCGCGCCGCAGGTGACGGTGATTTGCGTTTCGGGGTCGATGGTCAGGCCCAGCGTCTTTTTCGTCTTCTCGGCCAGCGCGTCGCGGAACGGCTTGTCGCCCCAGGTAATCGCGTATTGGTTCACGTCATCCTGAATCGCTTTGGATGCCGCGTCCTTCAGCTCCTGGGGAGCCGCAAAATCCGGAAAGCCTTGCGCGAGATTGATCGCTTTATGCTGCACCGCCAGCCGCGACATCTCGCGGATGACGGACTCGGTAAAGCGCGCGGCTTTCGCGGAGATTTTGCTGCGCTTCGTAAGCTTTTCTATGTTACTGGTTCCGGTCATTTCTTTCCCTTTGATAGTACCCTCATCCTAGCCTTCTCCCAGAGGGAGAAGGGACTAACGACTTTTGCTTCGCAAAAGAAGTTTTATAATTTCGTTTCGCGCAGCGAAACCCTCTCGTCTCCTCTCCCTTTGGGAGAGGGTTAGGGTGAGGGTACTTTGACGCAAAAACCGCATCAGACCTTCGTCTTCAGATGAAAGCTCTTCGGCCGCGTCAGGTTCTCGAAGCCGATGACGGACATCGACGCGCCGCGCCCGCTGTCTTTCACGCCGGTCCAAGGCAGGCCCGGATCGACATAGTCGCAGCGGTTCAGGAAGACGGTGCCGGTTTCCAGTTCTTCGCCCAGTTTCTCGGCGGCGGCGGCATTTTTCGTCCAGATCGAGACGGTCAATCCATAAGGACTGTCGTTCATCATCTTGACCGCTTCTTCGTCGGATTTCACTTTCATGATACCAACGACGGGGCCGAAGCTTTCGTCTTTCATGACGCTCATGTCATGCGTCACGTTCACCAGCACCTGCGGCGCAAGGTAGGGGGTGCCCTTTTTGCTCGCGGGGAACAGTTTTTCATCGACCAGCGCTTTCGCGCCCTTTTTTACGGCTTCATCGATCTGTCCGCGCACGAAATCAGCGGCGGCGGTGCGCACCATGGGGCCGAGGTTCGTGTTCGGGTCGGTCGGGTTGCCGAGCTTGTAGGTTTTCGTGAGCTTCACGAACTCCTCGACAAATTTGTCGTAGATTTTTTCGTGCACATAAATACGCTCGATGCCGCAGCAGCATTGGCCCGAGTTGAAGAATGCGCCGTCGACGAGGTTTTCGACCGCATAGGCGAGGTCCGCGTCCTCGCGAACATAGGCCGGGTCCTTGCCGCCGAGTTCGAGCCCGCAGGCGACGAAACGGTCGCTGAGCGCCTTTTGAACAATGTGACCCACGCGCACCGAACCGGTGAAGTTCACGTAGTCGACCCGCTTGTCTTCGACCAGCGCCTGCGTGTCGGCGTCAGCGAGATCGAGATGCTGGAACACGCCCTCAGGCAGGCCCGCCGCCTTGAAACCTTCGGCGAAACGGTCGCCCACCAGCGGCGTCTGGAACGAGTGCTTGAGAACGACGACGTTCCCCGCCAGGAGCGCCGGCACGATCGCGTTGACCGCGGTCAGGTACGGGTAGTTCCACGGCGCAATCACGGCCACGACGCCCAGCGGCTCGCGGCGGATAAAGCGCTTGAAACCGTCGCGGTTGTCGTGGGGGATGATGTCGGCCAGCGCCTTGGGCGCCAGTTCCACTGCGTATTTCACGCGCTCCTGGAAGCCGCGCATGATCTCGCCCGGCGTCTGGGAAATCGGGCGGCCCATCTGCCAAGTCAGCTCCTTGCCGATCTCCTGCGCATGGGCCAGCATGTGGTCGAGGAACTTGAGCATATATTTCTGGCGCTCGGAGAGCGGCACCTTGCGCCATTCCTTCGCGGCCTTCTTCGCCTTCGTCAGCACGGCGTCGATATCCTTCGCCGTATGATAGGCGCGCTCCACGTAAACGCTGCCGTCGACGGGGGAAATGGTCTGCATTTTCGGGGTGGTGTCTTTCTTCATCGCCTGGCCCATGTGTTTCTCCCTTTTCTGGCGGACGATAGTCCGCCTATGAAGCTCATTCGCGCGGAGTTACGGAGTAACGGAGTTCACTCTCCAATTCACCTGCTTCTCCGTAACTCCGTTACTCCGCGCGAAATGTTGAACGTCGAATTGCGGGCCTTCGCCCGCAGTTGTTAAATAATCTCGAAATACCTCTGCAATTCCCAATCCGTGATGTATTTGCGGAACTCGCGTTCTTCCCATTCGCGCGACTGCGCGTAATGTTCGACGAAATCCTCGCCGAACAGCTCGTGCGCGGCTTTCGACTTGCGCAGGCGCCCCGCGGCCTCGATCAGCGTCTGGGGCAGCTGCATCTTGTCGGGGAATTTCTGCTCGTAGGCGTTGCCCTCGACGATCTTGGAGGGTTCGATCTCGTTCTCGATACCCCAGAGGCCCGAGCCGATGGCGCAGGACAGCGCGATATACGGGTTGATATCGGCCGCCGCGATGCGGTATTCGATGCGCTGTGCTTTTTCCGAGCCCGGAATGACGCGCAAGGCCGTCGTGCGGTTTTCCACGCCCCAGGTCGCGTTCGTCGGCGCCCAGAAACCGGGGATCAGGCGCGAATAGCTGTTGACCGTGCAGGCGATCATCGACAGCAGCTCGGGCATCAGCGCCTGTTGGCCGCCCAGGAACCAGCGCATGGTGTCCGACATTTTATAGGGTTTCTTCGCGTCGTGGAACACCGGCTTGCCGGATTTCTTATCCTTCAAAGATATATGGATGTGGCCCGACTGGCCCGGCCATTTGTTCGACCATTTCGCCATGAAGGCCGCCATCCAGCCGCGGCGTTGCGCAAGGATCTTGGTGAAGGTCTTGAACAGGGCCGCGCGGTCGGCGCTTTCCAGCGCGTCGTCATATTGAATGGCTGCTTCCAGCACGCCGGGGCCCGTTTCGGTGTGCAATCCTTCCAAGGGAATGCGCATGTCGCGGCACATGGCCAGCAGCTCGTGATAAAATTCGGCATGCACCGAGGAACGCAGCACCGAATAGCCGAAATAGCCGGGCGTGATCGAGTTCAGGTTCTGGTAGTTCTTCGTCCGCACGCTTTCCGGCGTTTCGTTGAACATGAAGAATTCGAATTCGACCGCGCCGTTGACACCGAAGCCCATGTCGGCCGCGCGTTTCAGCACGCGCTTCAACGTACCGCGCGGGCAGATCGCCTCGCCCTTGCCGGACAGTTCGGCGATGAAGAGCGGAATATTATCCTCGAACGGAATGGCGCGCGCCGTGTCCGGGGCGATGCGCACT
The DNA here is from genome assembly GCA_025934695.1 of Alphaproteobacteria bacterium. GTDB lineage: Bacteria > Pseudomonadota > Alphaproteobacteria > Micavibrionales > UBA2020 > JAPWJZ01. Next base: position 350,529 of record JAICWS010000004.1, on the reverse strand, counting down.
TCGGCGTCGGGATAGGCCGTGTGCCAGCCGGTGAATTTCGCGCTGTCGTACAGCTGGTCGTTGGAATCCCAGCCCACGACCACGTCGCAGAAACCGAAGCCGTTGTCGAGCGCCGAGAGGAATTTATCAACCTTAAGGTATTTGCCGCGCATGATGCCGTCGACGTCGAAGAAGCCAACCTTTACATACTCGACGCCGGCGTTGCGCAGGCCTTTCTTGATTTCGGGTATGGTGCGGTTGCCGAAGATATTCTCGACATCCATGACCTGCTTGCGCCCCTCAACGCTCGCCGCCAGCGGCGACGGTTCGACATCCAGATAAGACGCAGGCTTGCGTTGCGGAGCGGACATAGCGGCGAAATCTCCTTCGCGCCAAAGCGCGCAATATAAAGCGGTTGAAAGGCTGAGTCAGTATATAGAGGGGTTTTGATGGGGGCAAATATGGAGCGCGTTCCATATTTCCACTTGACGTATGATTTGCTGCGGGCTATCCAGTTGCCATATTGCTTCCATGGGAAATAAAGGAATTGCTCCATGCCCCGCACCGATTTCAACAAAGCTGCCACGCCGAAAATCAATGATTACCTGATCACGATGACCGAGATGGAGCAGGACCGGATACAGGCCATGGTCCGCCCCTATCACTTCAAGAAACAGCTCGCCAACTGGGTCGCTGGCGAAACGGGATGCGTGCCGGCCATCGAGGTCGACGACAAGACCGTCGCCACATCGCAGCCGCAGATGCTGATCCAGTGCACCGAGGCGCTGATGGACAAGATCAAAGTGCAGTTTGCTTCCGAAATCGGCGAGGTCGAGCACCTGCGCAAGCTCAGCGATATTCCGCCCGGCGAGCGTAACTGCTGGAAGCTGCGCCCGTAAAATTGCCATAACTTTAGAGCCCCTCGCCCGCCCTGCCGAGGCGGTTTGGTTTTCATTAACGCCTCGCTGTTAAAATCAGGACGGCGGCGGCATGAGGCTTTCCGCTAAGTCACCGGGAGGCAACATGAGCACAGGTCTGCTTATTGCGGTCATGGTTACCGTCGTACTGATTTTCGACATCTTCCTGTTTTTGTTCATCCGCAAGCTGAAGTTAAAGGCTCGCGTCTCGCTGGAAAGCGCGCTGTCACCTGCCGCCAACGGCAACAGGGTCACGACCGAAACCCATGCGTTCAAGCTGGCGCCGGACGCGATGAAGCGCGCGAAGGAGATGAAGGATCAGGGCGCGTCGATGGATGAGATCTGCCGCGCGATCGACACCGGTTATGACGCGCGCGGCGAGCTGGAGAAGCGCGCGCTGCACATGCTGGTGGAGACGATGCAGGGCGGCGTCGGCAATACCATTACGGCCAGCCTTGCTACACATAGCGAAGACCTTCGGCTCGCAGGCGACACGCTTGCCCGGGCCAGGGCGCTTTTCGCCGATGGCGCGGCGCCTGACGACATCTGCCGCGACGTACTGCCGGAATATGCCGGCTGGGATCCGGCCCGGCAGGAAAAAGTGCGCGCGCTCATCGAAAAGACGCTGAAGTCGCACATGGCATAGCATGATCACCGCCGACCAGTTTTTCGCCGCCAAGCACCGCAAGCAGCATCCGAAGGAAGCGGCCTATCACCACAACGTCTACGTCGTTGAACTCGACATGGCCGTGCTGAAAGATCGCAAATTCCGCGCGGCGAACAAGGGCTGCGACCCGGACAAGCCCTGCCTCTATGTCGGCTCGACCGGCATGTCGCCGGAAATGCGCTTTATCAACCACAAGCGCGGCTACAAGGGCAACCGCTATGTCCAGCGCTTCGGCCTGCGCCTGCGTCCCGACCTGTACGCGGTTTATAACCCGATGCCCTGGGAGGCCGCGGTCGAGCTCGAGGCCGAACTGGCCGTTGCCCTGCGCGAAGCCGGACACGCCGTCTGGCAGGCGTAAGAAAAAACCCGGCGCTCTTGCGAGCGCCGGGTTTCAATCTCTTTTAGCAAGTCAAAAAAGCGCTATTAAGCGGCTTTCAGGTTGCCGGCAGAGGTCTTGCCTTTTTCGGTAACCAGTTCGTAGTTCACTTTCTGGCCTTCGTTCAGGCTTTTCAGGCCTGCCGCGTTGACTGCCGAGATGTGAACGAACACATCTTTGCCGCCGTCATCGGGCTGGATGAAGCCGTAGCCTTTCTGAGAGTTGAACCATTTTACCGTACCTGATGCCATTTTGGCCTCCTAACAAAGAAACGCACTTTCTGCGCACAAAACCAGTGGAGCAACCATTGCCCTGCCGGTTATTCGAAAAAAGAACGTCGTCTTGGAAAACCTCGAACAAACCGCAACTTAAAATTCGAACATTTTGTAAGATAGCGATATCGCATAAAAGCGCAAATATTATTTTATACAATAAATTCAGCTGCTTACAAAGATCAAATCCGCGGCGGCGGTGTCTTTTGGGCCCGTTCGGCGCATTTTTTTGCGAAATAAGAATCGTTCAAAAGCCCCTCGCGGCGCGGCCCCAGCCACAACCCAAAGTCGATATGGTCTTTGATGACGTCGCCGCTTTTTGGATGCACCAATGCGGAAAGGCCTCGCACGTTGAACTGCAGCCACGACACGATCTCGCCGAAACCTTGCGCGTCGATATAAACCGCGACGTTCGATTGCGCGTGCGGGCCACCGGGCTGATCATGCTCATGCACTTCGCCCACATAGGCGGGAAAGCGGCGCGCGATTTCCCGCGCGAGGTTCTTGGCGTCCTTGTCGCTCGGCCGGCCCACATCATAATAGATGTGAATATGATAGGTCTTCACATCGGGCTTGCGGTCGTCCTGGTTGAATTCATCCTTCAGCATAGGCGCCGAGGCTAGACAATCCCGCCCCTTTTATCAAGCCGTCCCCGATTTTCCTTTTGTAAAACCGGCCATGCACCAGGCGACGCCGACGCCGATGCCCCAGAGCGCCAGCAGCGGCGCGAGAATGCCGATGATAAGATGCTCGGCGTTGAGGTGATGTTCGAGCGGCTTGCCGCGCTCGACGTCGAGGTTCAGCTTGCCGATGTGAATATGGATGCCCTGGTTCTTCTGCTCATCCGCATTCGGGCCTTGCGGGTTCTGCGCTTCTTCGGGACGCTGCCACATCCAGAAGAACTGGTGACAGGATTGCGCGACGGTCATGTCGCTGACCGAGCAGAGCTTGCTTTCCTCATGGCCTTCGTGAGCGGCGATGCCCGCGACGACGAGGATCCAGAGAATGCTGAACAGCACGCCCACGCGCACAAGTCCTGTTTTCATGGCTGGCGACATGGCGCCTCCCTTGTTTTAAGTCCGTCCTTCTTACCCCCAAAATCGGGGTGGATGCAATTCCCGCCTGGATAATGTAGGCTTCCTCCAGGCGCAAAGCGATGGAGAATGCCATGAAGCTCAAGGAAACGACGCTGGACCAGCGGCTCTTCGCGGGCCTGGTGTGCCTGATCATCTTCGTTCTCGGCATGCTCTCGGTCGGCGAGGTCGCCGGGAAGATTCTGTCGTTTTGCAGTTATGTCAGCTTCGATATCGAGATTTTGACGCTGCGGGTTTATGTCATTCTCGCCACGATCGGTGGGGGCTTGGGCGTTCTCCATTTGTTGTCATCGCTCAGATTCCGAAAATAATTTCATAATTTGGCGAAACGGCGTTTCTTTTGAAAAAATTAACCCTTTCATGGTAGTATCCAAGGGTGTACGGCTTTCTGCTGTCACGTCAAAATCTGCCGCGTCCGCGGCAACCAAACCATAACTTCTTATCGGGGGAATATCATGAAATACGCTCACAAGCTGCTGGCCGCAGTTGCTATCGCTGCATTTATGGCCGTTTCCGCTTCCGCTTTCGCGGCTGACGCCAACACGACGACCGCGCCCGCCAAGCCGGCCGCTCACAAAATGCATCATCATCACCATCACATGATGTGTCACAAGGACAAGAAGGGCCATTGCATGAAGGAACATCATGCGATGTCGGCAATGCCCGCTCACCATGACAACTGGATGGGTACGCCCAATTCCATGAACAACAAATCCGTGAACGACTGATCCTTTAAGGCTCAGCCTTCACCGGCTTAAAAGCGCGGCGTGATGCAAAAGCATTATGCCGCGCTTTCCTTTTGCGGGATCAACCGTGCTTGAGTTGCGCCTGGGCTGCCTGCGCGCGCTGGTGCTCGGGTTTCTTGTGCTTTCCACGCTTGAGGGCGTCGTTGGCCGCCTTTTCGCGCGCTTCGTTGAAGATGTCGCGGAGGTGCTTCCACTTCTTGCCCGAGAAATGCCGCTCGAGGATCCGGTCGGTGTTGACCGGCGCCGGCGGGAATTTCATCTCCATCGCTTCCATCTTGTCCTTGAGGACTTCGGACACGACGAGGTCGCGGAACCACTTGTTGTTGGAAGGAACGACGATCCATTCGCGGCCTTCCTTGCTGTTGCGCGTCAGTGCGATGTTCGCGGCCTTGCGGTGCGCCTTCCAGAAATTGGTCTCAAGGAGGTCCCCGCCTTCATATTCACCTTCGTTCTTCTTGGCTTTCTTGAGCAGCTTCTTCACGGTCTTGACCAGCTTCTTGCCCTTCAGTCCCTTGAGCTTCTCCGCATATTTGGCTAGGTCCACGCTGCCTTCCTTCAGCTTGCCGTCGGCCAGCTTCCAGAGCTTGTCGGGATCGCCCGCGCGAGCGCCAAAGCGCTTCCACTGTTCTTCCTGCGAGATCAGCAGGTAGAATTTCGCGAACGTCGTGCCATTGATCATGTGGCGATTTTCGAAATCATTAATGAGGCCGTAGCGCTTGTTGATAATTTTCTTCGACACCAAATGCTTGACGCGCGTGACCAGGACGTCTTCCTCCTGCGTGCGGTTCAGAAACAGGATATTGCCTTTCTGCGGCATCACCTGCTCGACGCGCCACAGGAAATCCTGGTCGAGCTCGCGCTTCGAAGGCTGCTTGAGGCTGACTGCACTCACGCCTTCGATGTTCATCACGCTGCCGTTATTGTTGACCGCGCCGTCCTTGCCGGCCGCGTCGACGGCCTGGAACATCGCGCACAGGCTGTGCTTATGCTCGGCGTACATGACTTCCTGGAGCTCTTTCATGCGCTCGTGGTTTTCGGAGATGCGTGCGAGCGCCTTTTCCTTGGTCCAGCCAGCGGTGTCGTCGGGATCAAATGTGTCGAGATCGACCTTGGTGCCGGGTTTGATGACGAACTTATCGTAAAAGGCCATGAGATGTGCTCCCGTTTGAAAACTGAAGCAATTTAACATAACCAAATACCATAAGTCAAGACCGCCTGATAAAGGTCATCTTTTTGAAATAAAAGGCTGGTTCCCGGGCATTTTCAGTGATGGGCCGCCGTTTTTCCGCTCGGCCAGCTCGCGCTCGACATTCACGATGGCATTGGCCGCATCGGCTGCCGCGGTCACCGCCTTTGCCGTCGAGGTAATGCGGGTGGTTTCATAGCTGAGGCTGCTGAATTCCCGCACCCCTTTCATCGCCTTATTGAAAGCTTCGTAAAGTTCTTCCTTCACCTGTTCCAGGTCTCTCGCCATGTCCGTTACAGCCCTTGCTTTGTTTTGCCGATGAGCCTGAGCCCGCCCTGCTCGTCTCTTTCGCGCATCTCGCGCTCGACGTCGACGATGGCCTGGGCAAGCGTGCCGATCGACTGGCGTCCGGCGATCGCGAAGTTCGACGGGGTGCTGCTGCCGGCTGACGAATAATCTTCGTATTTCGGCTGGCGGTCCACCGCTTTCTCAAACTGCTCCCAGAGGACGTCCTTGAGCCGGTCCAGATCGCGTGCCATCTGCGGTTCCTTACTTGATGATGTTGAAAGTTTTCTTTTCGTCCTGGCGCTCGCGCGTTTCGCGCTCGGCAGCGACGATGGCAAGGCCGAGCGTGCCCGCTGCCTTGCGGTTCATTGCGCGCGACTCATTCGATCCGCCGTCCTGGTTTTCCGCCAGGTCGCAGGCCCGGTTGAATTGTTTCCAAAGCCGCTGTTTCAGCCTTTCGAGATCGTCTGCCATGGGTGCTCCTGCCGAATAAAACTACGATTGGTTTATGGCAACGCACCGCCTAAGTCAAACCTTATGTAATTATAATTTTATGTAAAAAATATCGCACTCCATCCACGAGTTTTGCCGTGCTACGCTGCCCTCACCCCTAATCGGAGAGTTTTCATGCCCCCCACGCTTCACAGCCGTCCCGCCGCGCTGCGTTTTATCTTCATTACGGTGCTGCTCGACATGATCGCGCTGGGCATCATCGTGCCGGTGCTGCCCAAACTGGTATCCGGGTTCCTGAACGGCGACGCCTCGAAGGCGGCGATTGCCATCGGCATCTTCGGCACCGTTTGGGCGCTTATGCAGTTCGTTTTTTCGCCGATCCTGGGCGCGCTTTCAGACCGTTTCGGGCGCCGCCCCGTCATCCTGATGTCGAACCTGGGCCTGGGGCTCGACTATATCATCATGGCCCTAGCATCCGGCGTAGGGTGGCTGCTTATCGGCCGCCTGTTGTCCGGGATTACCTCGGCGAGTATCACGGCGGCAAACGCTTATATCAGTGACGTCACACCAGCCGAAAACCGCTCGCGCGCATTCGGCATGATCAGCTCCGCCTTCGGCGTGGGATTCATCCTGGGCCCGGCGCTCGGCGGCTGGCTGGGCCAGATCGATCCGCGCCTGCCCTTCTGGCTGGCGGCCGGTTGCAGCCTGTTGAACGCGCTCTACGGCTGGCTGGTGCTGCCGGAATCTCTTGGCCCTGAAAAGCGCCAGGCGAAGTTCCAATTCAAGACGGCGCATCCGGTCAGCGCGCTCGGCATGCTGAAGTCGCAGCCGGCGCTGATGGGCCTCGCCTCCATCAACTTCATCGGCTATATCGCGCATGAAGTCTATCCGACCGTTTTCGTGCTCTACGTGATGAACCGCTATGGCTGGAATCAGGGCGCCATCGGCACGGCGCTCGCTGTCGTCGGCATTTCCTCTATCGTCATCTCGGCCGGCGTCGTCGGACCTGTCGTGAAGAAGCTGGGCGAGCGCCTGTCGCTGATGCTGGGCCTGGCGCTGGGCGCCATGGGTTTCGCACTGTTCGGCTGGGCCGGCGCGGGCTGGATATTCCTGCTGGCCATCCCCGTCAACTCGCTGTGGGGCTTGGCAGGTCCTCCCGCGCAAACGATGATGACGCAGCTGGTCGATGAGCGGCGTCAGGGCGAGTTGCAAGGTGCACTGGGATCGTTGCGCAGCATCGCGATGCTGGCGGGCCCGGGAATTTTCTCGGGCGTCTATGCGGCTTTCGCCGGCAATACGGCGAACGTACCGGGCGCGCCTTGGTATCTGGCCTGCTTCATGCTGCTGGCCTCGATGGCCGTCGCGCGCGCCGTGATGCCGGCCCCCGCGCCGACACCTGCTCCTGCAGCTTAAAGCTACGGCTTGATTTTCAGCGGCTTGCCCACGACAACGCTGCGGCGCATGCCGTTTTCGATCTCGTCCTCGATTTTCTGCTGATCTTCCGCCAGTTTTTCGACCCGGCGTTCGCGGCGCACGGCCACGATGGCTTGCGCCAATTCGGCCATCGCGGTGCGGTTTTCGATGGCGAAATTGCCGGGCTGGCTTGCGCGCGACCATGAAGCGTCGTCGCCTCCGGTAAACTTGGGATGCCGCGCCTTGGCGGCATCGAATTCGGCCCAGAGGAAATCTTCCAGTTCCTTGAGGTCGCGTTCCATCGTCAATCCTTGGGTTTGAACTTGAGGGCGCTCATGGGCGCCATGCTGTTGCTCAATCCACCCGCGATCTCGACGGCGATATTGTCGCCCCTTTCGCGCGCTTCCTTGACGACGTCCTGCACCATGATTTCATGCTCGACGGATACGAGTGCCTGCGCGACCTGCGCCGCCGCGCCCAAGGCCTGCGACCGCGACGCCGTCTTCTCGATCATCTTCCCGTCGCTGGAAGTCGTGATGTCGCTATAGGCGACCAGAGCCTTGTCGAAGGCTTCGTACAGTTTGTCTTTCATTTCGCCGAGTGATTTGGTTGGCATGACGGCTCCTCGCGCATCCATAATGATCGGCGCTATATTATGACAAATTATAGATTGTGTCAACAGCGGAAAACAGGATGCTCAAGGAAGGCCAAGCTTAGCCTGTTTTGTTCCTGTATACCTGCCCCACCTTCGAGACCAGCGGACGATTGAGCGCATCGGCAATAAATCGACCCGCCTCCGCCACTTTGTCGAGACTGACGCCGGTATCGATGCCCATGCCGTTCAGCATATAAAGAACGTCTTCGGTCGCGACGTTGCCGGTCGCGCCCTTCGCATAGGGGCAACCGCCGAGGCCGCCTGCGGCGCTGTCGACGACCGACACGCCTTCTTCGAGCGCAATGAGGATATTGGCCAGCGCCTGCCCGTAGGTGTCGTGGAAATGCACGGCGAGGGCCGTTACCGGAACTTCTTTCTTCACGGCCTGCAGCAGCGCACGCGTTTTCTCCGGCGTGCCGGTGCCGATGGTATCGCCCAGCGAAATTTCGTAGCAGCCCATGCTATGAAGCGCCTTGGCGACTTTCACGACGGCTTCGTGCTTGATGTCACCTTCATAAGGGCAGCCGAGAACGCAGGAAACATAGCCGCGCACCTTGATGCCATGTTTTTTCGCCTCATCCATCACGGGACGGAAACGCTCGATGCTTTCGGCGATCGAGCAATTGATGTTCTTCTGGCTGAAACTTTCCGAGGCGGCGGCGAAGACCGCGATTTCTTTTACGCCGGCGGCGACCGCGGCCTCCATGCCCTTGGCGTTCGGCACGAGCACCGGATAGCTGACGCCCGGCTTCTTCTGGATCGCCGCATAGACCTTGTCGGTATCCGCCATCTGCGGGACCCACTTGGGCGAGACGAAAGCGCCGGCTTCAATGCTCTGTAGCCCGGCTGCGGAAAGCTTGTCGATCAGCGCCACCTTGGTGTCGACGGAAACGGTCGACTTTTCGTTCTGCAGCCCGTCGCGCGGGCCGACTTCGACGAGGCGCACTTTTTTCGGATAAGCCGTCATGCCATTCCCTTGAGTTGGCGGTAAAGCTCGAGCGCATTGTCCACGCCGCGCGGAACTCCCTTTAACGATATATAGCGGTATTCCGGCTTCCCTGCCACGTCAACCGGCTTTTCGACGACGGCGCGGCAGACCCATTCATTCGCCCACCAGGTGTCGCCCGTCAGAAGATCGCCGTTACCCTTGAAGAGGGCTTTGCACAAGGCGAGGCGCAGCCGCGCGAGGAGTACGCCGCAGCGCGGCGTCACATAGCCGCAACGCACGGGACGGCAACCATAAGAAATCGCGAGACGGTACAGCGCCGCCGGCGTCCAGGGCCGGACATGAGTCGGATCGTCCCAGAAATTCAGCACCGCATGATCTTCGGGATCGGACGACGACGGCACATTTACGGAACGATCGGAAGGCGTTTCGATGAAAATCTTTCCGCCCGGCTTGCAGACACGGACGAGCTCGCCGAACAGGGAGACGGGTTCGTGAACATGCTCCAATACGTGAGACGCGACGACGAGATCGTATTTGTCGCTGTCGCAGACGATGACATTGTCATGCGTTTCGTAGAAGGTCGCGCCCGGCGGCAGGCTCGGCGGCCGGCGGATATCGGCGCCGCTGTGCTTGAGGTCGGCGCGGCCGAGGCTGTTGGCGTGGGCGTGCAAATACCAGCCGAAACAGCCGTAGTCCAGCACCTCGGCTGAGGGCTTCAGACCTTTGATCAGATCGTCAAGGGATGCGGCGCTCATGGGGCTTAGAGTATCAGAATGTATATTGCAGCTTCAACAGCACATTCCGGCCGTTCATGGGGATCACGTTTTGCTGGATCTGGTCGGCACTGGGGGCCGCTCCCGCGCCGCCCACCATCTGGGGATGGGAATTGAGCAGATTATACACGCTGAACGATGCCTCGGCCCCGTGCCATATGTTGCGCGAGGTCAATGTCGCATTGAGAAGATCGTAATAGGCGGCCGTGCCGGACTGCAGCGTCCTGCGCGCGTCGACGAAAACATCCTCGACACCCAGCTTCACCTTGTCGCCGAACAACGGTTGCGCGAACTGCAGCTTGCCGACATTTTTGGGCGAGTCGGGGGCCCAGACCGCCGCGCCGCTGCTGAGGTCGCTTAAGATCGTGTGTTCGAAGGAAGCCTTTACGCTGCGGCCGCCGGGCCAGTGCTTTTCCGCACCGAGATCGTAGCCGTAGGCACGGTAATTGCCGGTATTGACGAACTTCAGCGTCACCGGATCCTGGCTGAGGACCTGCGAAAAGTCATTGTAGAATAGCGACCCCGTCAGTTTCGTTCCGGATGAAGGCCGCCATTCGGCCTCGGTCTCGACTGTCCGCAAATGTTCTTCCTGGTTGTCCGGGTTCGCCGCATTGCCGTCGGTCGCGAGGTCGCGCTCGTAAACGTTCGGCGCGCGGAAAGCGGATCCATAGAGCGCCTTGAGGGTCGTATCCTGCGTCGGGTCCCAGATGACCGCAAGACGCGGGTTGAACTGGATGCCGTCGATCATGTGATTTTCGTCGAGGCGGCCGCCGGCGCTCAAAGTCACATTGTCACGCAGCTTGTAGTCGTCCTGCGCATAGAGACCGGCGCGGCTGCCCATGCGGTCATGGTCCTGGTACAGCGTGAAATTCGGAGGAAGGTCGTAGTTATAGACGCGCTGGCGGGCGTCGTATTGGTACTCGAAGCCCATCACGACCTTTTGCCGGTCGAAAGCGCTGGTGACGAGGTTCGTCTCGAAGCCGCCCCACCGCCCATCGACCGCGTCGAAATTCACGATGCGGTCAACCGGCGGAATGCCGTTATTCGCGTCATAGGGGAAGTTGGCGTCGTAATAATACTGCTGCCAGAAAACATTCGCCTGCACTTCGGTCTTGTCGTTCAGACGCTTGTCATACCGCGTCTCGACATAGCCCATTTGGTCGACCGTATGCTCGCCTGGATCGCCGAAGATGGAGCCAAACGAGGCGATGGGCACCTGTTTGAAGCGATCGACATAACCGCTTTCGAAGGTCCAGTCGCCATATTGCCCCTTGCCGAACAGACGACGCGAGATCTCCTGGTCCTCGTCATGCGCGGTCCCGCCGAATGCCGGGTAAAACAGGTTCGGCGGTCCGTCGCTCTGGTATTGCGAGGCCGACAGCAGGACATCCGCACCGTTGGCGAGTTCCTTGCCGTAGGTCGCGCGCGCCTGATTTGTCGCAAAACTGCCGACGCCGCCTTCGAGCTGCGTGCCGTTGATGTCGCTGCCCTTCTTGCTGATGACGTTGATGACGCCTTCCATCGCGTTCGCGCCGTAGATGGAGGAACCGGGGCCCGGAATGAATTCGATATGATCGACCAGATCCATGTCGAGCAGGAATTCCTGGCCCGTATTCGCGCCGTCGTAAATGTTATCGTTCATGCGGCGTCCGTCAATCATGACGAGGATGCGCGAATTGTAATCGCCGGGACGCAGGAAGCCGCGCACGCCGAGATAATTGTAGTTCCGGTCGCTGCTGGCATAGAGCCCGTGCAACCCATTGAGCGCTTCCCCCAGCGTGCGATAACCGTACGTGCGGATGTCCTGGGCGGTGACGACCTCGACCGCGGAAGGCGCTTCACTGGACTTCTGCGCGTATTTCGATGCGCTCGTGACCTCTACGTTCACGTTCATCAGCTTTTCGAGCGGCATATTCATGAGGGCATCGGCGGAAAGCGCCTGTGCCTTCGCGCTTGCCGGAATGGCCAGCAGCGTAGCAGCAAATAAAAAGAATGCGTGACCTTTCCCTGACATACCCCGCCCTGACACAATCCAAACGTGACTGCCTGTTCAAGTATAATCCATGTCGGCTGATCGGCCTAAAATTTCCTGCGGAGAGGGTATTTTCCGGAGTATTCTTGCGGCCGGTTAAAAGGTGTAGCGCACCGTGGCCAGCACGTTGCGGCCGTTCTGCGGAATGACATTTTGCAGCGTGTCGCCGGGAGCGCCGGTGCCGCCGACCATTTCCGGATGGGCATTGAAGATGTTATAGACGCCAAAGGATATGTCGGCCCCCGGCAGGATTTTCGTCGACGTCAGGTTGGCGTTGACGAGGTCGTAATATTTAGCATTGCTGTCCTGCAACGTTTTACGCGCGTCGACGAAGACATTCTCGATGCCCAGCTTCGCCCGGCCACCGAACAAAGGCTCGGCGTACGATAGTTTGGATACATTCTTGGGCGAATCCACCGCCCAGACGTCGGGATCGCCCGACTGATCGTATAGAATAGTGTGGTTGAACGACCATTTGAGGCTGCGCTCGCCCGTCCATTTTTTCTCGGCGCCCAGATCAAAGCCGCGGGCGGTGAATTTGCCGACGTTGACGAATTCGCCCGACACCGGATCCGGCTCGAGAATCCGCGTGAAGTCGTTTTCGAAAATATCTCCGCTCAGCTTGACGCCTTCCCAGGGACGCCACTCGGCGTCGCCTTCGTAGGTGCGGATATGCTCTTCCTTGTTGTACGGGTTGGGCGTGCCCCGGTCGCGCTCATAGACGTTCGGCGCGCGGAAGGCCGAGCCGTAAATCAGCTTGAACGTGGTGTCCTGCCGCGGATCCCAGATCAGCGCGAAGCGCGGATTGAACTGCAGGTCGGGGATCATATGGTTCTCGTCGACGCGGAAACCTGCGCTCAATGTGAGATTATCGCGCAGCTTGTAATCGTCCTGCGCATAGGCGCCGACGCGGCTGCCCATCCGGTTATGGTTCTGGTACAGGACGTAGGGCGAGATGTCGTAGTTATAGACGTGCTGGCGGATGTCATACTGGTATTCGAGGCCGACGATCAGTTTTTGGCGCTTGAAAGCGCTTGTCACCAGGTTCGCCTCGCCGCCCGCCCAGCGCCCATCCACGGCATCCCAGTTGAGCACGCGGTCCACCGGCGGCGTGCCGTTGTTCGCGTCATAGGGGAACAACGCGTGATAATAGTAGCTTTGATAAAAGGCCTCGAGGTGAACGTTCGTCGCCGCCGTCAGGCTCTTGTCGTACTTGACCTCGCTATAGGCCCACTCGTCGTCAGTCGTATTGTCCGGATCGTTGAACAGCGCGCCGAAAGTCGCCGTCGGTTCCTGCTTGTAGCGGTCAACGACGCCGCCCTCGAAGGTGAAATCCTGGTACCTGACTTTCGCGAAAGCGCGGCGCGATTGTTCCAGGTCCTCGTCATGCGCGATGCCGTTGTTGGTGGCGGGCGAATTGAACTCGGGATAAAAGAGATTAGGCGGACCATCGCTGGCATAGCGCGACGCCGAAAGCAGCACGTCCGTCCCGTTCCGCAGGGTCTTTCCGTAGGTCACGCGCTCGGTATTTGTGCCGAAACTGCCAAGGCCGGCGGCGGTCTGAAGACCGTTGAAGTCGGCCCCCTTTTTCGTGATAACGTTGATGACGCCCAGCATGGCGTTGGCGCCGTATAGCGACGATCCCGGGCCGGGAATGAATTCAATGCGGTCGACCAGGTCCATGTCGAGCATGAATTCCTGGCCCGGGTTCGCGCTGTCAAAAATGTTTTCGTTCATCCGGCGGCCATCGACCATGATCAGGATGCGCGAATCATAATCTCCGGCGTGCAGGAAACCCCGCACGCCGAGATAGTTATAACTCCGGTCGTTCGCGGCATAAAGGCCGCGCAGGCCGTCGAGCGCCTCGCCCAGGGTGCGGTAGCCGAAGGTGTGGATATCTTCCGCCGTGATGACTTCGACGGCCGAGGGCGCTTCGCTGGCCTTCTGCGCATATTTCGACGCGCTCGTCACTTCGACGTTCATGTTAACGAGCTTTTCCATCGGCATGTTCATCAGATCATCGGCGGACAAAGTCCCGGCTTTCGCCGCTGGCGGGTTTGCCAGCAGCGCGGCGATGAAACAGAGCGGTATGAAGCGTGCCCGTGACATTCTTGCGGCCCGGATCTCCGAGCCTCATCCCCCCAACATCCAGTATAATCTGGCGCGGTAATGGTTTGTAAATGGTTAACTGCGTTTTCCCGATAATCGCCTTTCGCGTATGGAGCGCAAAAATAGCGGAAAGACCGAATGCAATTGACGCATTCTCATTTGGAAGTTCTAATGAAAGGATGAGATTCAGGAATTGCCGCATCCTGTTGGGGGCCGTGATGATGGCTGTATTTTGCGCGTGCCTTTCGGCGCGCGCCGAAGACGACGCCGCGAGCCGCAAATATCCTCTCCTCTCCGCCTATATCTACAACTTCACCCAGTTCACCACCTGGCCTTCCTCCGCGTCGCACGAGCTTTTCAGCGTCTGCGTACTCGGCCACGACCCTTTCGGAACGGCGCTGGATCCGATGAAAAGCAGGACCGTGCTGGGGAAGAAAATCGCGATACACCGCTATGGCGACGCCGGCGCCGATGTCGCGGGCTGCAACGTGCTGTTCATCGCGAAGTCCGCCGCCGGCGACGCCAGGGAGATCCTCGCCCGGCTGAAGAATGCGCCGGTATTGACGATGAGCGAAATCGACGGCTTTTCCGACGAGGGCGGCATGGTCGAATTCCGGCCCGAAGACGGCCGCATCGGCATCGTCATCGGCCTGCCGGCAGTGAAGGCGGCGGGCATATCCATCAGCTCGAAATTGCTGTCCCTCGCCAGCGTGAAGGGGTAGGTCCGGATGAACCAATACATCAGGAAACTCAACCTCCGGCAAAAGCTGCGGCTGATCATCACGGTCTCAAGCGGCCTTGCGTTGTTGACCTTCATCATCATTTTCATCGGCTATGATTACGCGGCATTCCGCGCGCGCATCCACAACGACACGGCCGTGCTGGCCGACAACATCAGCCACCAGGTCGACGCTGCCGTTATGTTCGACGACGCGAAGGCGGCGGGCGATATTTTGAGCACGCTGAACAAGGAATCCCGCACCGTCAACGCCTGCATCTACACCGCCGACGGCAAGCTGCTGGCGCAATACAAGAACCCGGCCTACAACCGTGCGCTGATCGACGATATCGCGCGCGGCCAGCCGCAATGCAGCATGGCGCCCTCGGACTTCACGGGCGGCAGGGGCAACCTTTATTCCTTCCGCACCATCCGCTCCGCGGACAAGGAAGCCGGCATCCTGTTCATCCGCACCAGTACGGCCGACCTCGCCACGCGCGTCGAGCGCAACTTGCTTCTCGCGGCCGCGGGGATGGCCCTGTCCCTCATCGCGGCCTATTTCCTGTCCTTCTGGCTCCAGCAGATCATCACGCGTTCAATCAACCACCTGCTGGAGGTGACGAAGGCGGTCGCGAAAGACAAGGACTATACGCTGCGCGCCGTCAAGGAATACGACGACGAGATCGGCGCGCTCGTCGACCAGTTCAACGACATGCTGCTCGAAATCAACCGGCGCGACATCGACCTGCGCATGGCGGAGCGGGAAACGCGCGAGAAGACGCAGTTTCTCGACACGATCATCAACAATATCCCGCTGGCCGTCTTCGCCAAAGACGTGCGCAACGGTTCGCGCATGGTTCTGTGGAGCCGCAAAGCCGAGGAGATCTTCGGCATCAGCGCCCGGGAAATCCTCGATGCCGCGAACGACGACAAGGTTTCGCGCGCCGATGAAGACAACAAGGTCATGGCGGGCGGCGTCATGATCGACACGCCCGAGGAAACCGTCATGACGCCCCGGGGCTCGATTACCGCGCACACGGTCAAGATCCCTATCTACGACGACAAGGGCAAGCCGCAGATCCTGCTCGAGATCCTGGAGGACGTGACCGACAAGAAGGCGCAGGAGTCCGCGCTGCGCAAATATGCGGACGAGTTGATCGTGGCCAAGGAACGCGCGCTTTATGCCGACGAACTGGCGGCCGCGAAGGAGCGCGCCGAAGTCGCGAACAAGGCGAAGTCCGACTTCCTGGCGAACATGAGCCACGAGATCCGCACGCCCCTGAACAGCATCCTGGGCATGCTGCGCATGCTGCTGCAGGACCGCAACATTCCGGACAAGCAGCAATCCATGCTGTCCGTCGCGTTCCGTTCTTCGGAGAACCTGCTGACGATCGTGAATGACATCCTCGACATTTCCAAGATCGAGGCGAAGGAAATGCTGCTGGAGCGCATCGTCTTCTCGGCCGAGGAAGTCCTCGACGACGTCATGAACGTCATGCTGCCGCTGGCCAGCGAAAAGGGCCTGTCGCTGACGCTCGACGTGTCGGACACCATGCCCTATTTCACCGGCGACCCTCTGCGCCTGCAGCGCGTCATGATCAACCTCGTCGGCAACGCCATCAAGTATACGACGGAAGGATCGGTCGCAATCACCGTCGACATCGCGCGCATCAGCCCGTCGAAGGCCGATTTCACCTTTTCGGTGCGCGACACGGGCATCGGCATCCCGGCGGACAAGATCGAATTCCTGTTCCACAAGTTTAGCCAGGCCGACTCGTCGATCACCCGCAGGTTCGGAGGCACCGGCCTCGGCCTCCACATCTCCAAGGAACTCGTCGAGATGATGGGCGGCACGATCGGCGTCGAAAGTCCCGATACGGGCGGCTCGCGCTTCTGGTTCACCATCCCCTTCGAAACTGTGCAGGCCAAGGCGCAGGGCGAGCGGCAGAAGCGCAAGAGCGCGGTCGATCGCCTGCCGGCCGCGCAGCGAAAGCATGTGCGCGAACTGAAAGTGCTGGTCGCCGAGGACCATCCGCTCAACCGCGACTTCATGAAGGAACTGCTGCCGCAGCTCGGCATTACCGACGTCGACTTCGCCGAAGATGGCGAAAAGGCGATATATATGTATGCCAACAAGCCCTATGACATGATCCTGATGGACTGCCACATGCCCAAGGCGAGCGGCTATGAGGCCGCCCAGGCCGTGCGGTCCATCGAGGGCGAGGACGGCCACCATATCCCGATCATCGCCCTCACCGCCGACGCCATGTCGACGACGCGCGAGCGCGCGCTTCAGTCCGGCATGGACGATCTGATCACCAAGCCTTTCGACCCGATGGACCTCAAGGTCATGATGGGGCGCTGGGTCACTTTTGACGACGAGAGCGCGGGGCTGAAGACGCGCGGAGAAGTAGCGTCACACGGCGCCCTTGTCGACCTGTCGCTGCTCAAGAAAATCGGCGACAACCCGGAAAAGCTGCGCCAGCTTATCGTCCGCTTCATCACCGAATCTGAAGACAACCTGCGGATCCTGCAGGACAACTGCAAGGACGGCGAAAACATGCCCTGGTCGGAAACCGCGCACAAGCTCAAAGGGGGCGCGGCGCTGCTGAAGGCGGAAACGCTGACGCGCCTCTGCGAAAAAGCCCAGCATATGAAGACTGCTTCCGCGAAGGACAGGCAGGACACGCTCAAAGACATCCAGTCGGCCTTCGCGGCGGTCAAAACCGTCCTCGAAGCCTCCGGAACATGAACCATCGCTACCTTGAGAAGGAATGATGAAGATGCTGCTCGCCACGCAAAACAAGAAGGCCGAATTCCAGTCGATCCTGCCCTCCCTCAGCCAAAACACGGCCGAGTGGCAGCTCGTCTTCGCCCGGCTGCCCAACGGCACGCCCGACGACATGATGGCGCTGGCCCAGCGGCTGCAGAGCCTTTATCCCGACAACGAAGGCATCCTGTTCGCCTTTCCCGAAAAGGTGGTCATGCTGCAGCGCATATTGAGCACCGGCGACACCGCGACCTTCAAGGCCGAACTCGAGCAGAAGCTGCCCGGCAGGGGATATACTTTTACGCTGCGGCAGATGGATGCGAAAGTGCTAAAGCAGGTCGAAGCCTCCTTCATCGACCGCGACGAGACGAAGGACGACCTGTTCCATCAGCGGCTTCGGCGTCCCGACAACCGTGTCCTCGTCATCGACGATGATTTCTTCTATCGCGCGCTGTTGCAAAAGGAATGCGAGCTTTACGCAAAAGTCCACCAGGCTGAGGACGGCAAGGACGCGCTGAAGCTGTACCAGGAGATCAATCCGGATATCGTCTTCCTCGATATCCACCTGCCCTCCTCGCCCGGCCTCGCCATTCTGGAAGAGATGTCCAATTTCGATTTCGACGCCTGCATCATCATGCTGACGTCCGACACCTCGCGCTATAATATCCTGCAATCTCTAAAGCGCGGCGCCTCCGGCGTGCTCAAAAAGCCGCCCGAAAGCGGAAAAATCCTGCGCATCTTCCGGAATTGTCCGACGTTCAAAAAGATCACCGACCAGCGCGAGGCGGCGAAGGTCTAGATCCTTCGCTGTGCGTTATTTGAACGCGATCAGCTCGAGCTTTTCGTCCACCTGGTCGCCGACGCGCGCGTGGATGGAAAGGACTTCGCCGTCCGAGGGCGCGGTGATGGTGTGCTCCATCTTCATCGCCTCAACGATGATGAGCGGCTGGCCTTTCTTGACCTTCGACCCCAGTTCGACGCGCACGGCCACGACCTTGCCCGGCATCGGCGCGTGCAGGCGGCCATCGCCTTCGTCATCCTCGGCCTCGTAAGACAGCGGGTCGAGATAGTGCAGCTCCTCGTGATGGCTGCCGTACATCAGCGTCAGGTGGCGGCCTTCGTGGAGCAGCACCGCGTTAAAGTGCTGCCCATCGAGCTTTGCGTCATAGCTCAGATCGTAGGAAGAACCTTCGAAAGCGGCCGCAATCTTTTTGCCCTCCACCGAAAGCTCGGGATGGGAAAAGCCCCTGCGGCTGGTCGCGGTGACGATATGTTCCTTGCCGCCGTCGGTGAATTTGAACGTCTCGACATCCGCGCCGCCGATGCGCCAGGCCGACAGGTCGTTCCAAGGCGAAGCCGCGTCGGGAGCTGACGGCATGCGTTCGCGCTCTTTCATCAGCCCCAGCACGGCCAGGCCGAGCGTTTCCTTCGACAGTGCATGTTTGGCGGGCAGCAGCTCTTTTTCATGCTCCTTGATGAAATGGGTGCTGACCTTGCCCTCGATGAAAGCCTTGTTCGACAAAAGCGTACGCAGGAAAACGAGGTTCGTCTTCGGCCCCGCCACCATCGTTTCATCGAGCGCGCGTTTCAAGGTTTCGATACAGGTTTTACGATCCTTGCCATGGGCGATGACCTTGGCGATCATCGGGTCGTAATGGATGGAGATTGTATCGCCCTGGCCGAAGGGCGCTTCGCGCACGCCCGCATCGACGCGCACCTTGTCACTTTCGAGCGGGAAGCGCAGGAACTTGATCTGGCCAGCGCCGGGCAGGAAGTTGTTCGCCGGATCTTCGGCATAGAGGCGCACTTCCATCGCATGGCCGTCGATTTTAAGATCATTCTGCGTAAAGGGCAGTTTTTGGCCTTCCGCGACGCGGATCTGAAGCTCGACGAGGTCGAGCCCAGTGATATATTCGGTGACCGGATGCTCCACCTGCAGGCGCGTGTTCATTTCCATGAAATAGAAATTCTCTTTCGCGTCGAGCAGGAATTCGACGGTGCCCGCACCGACATAGCCGATGGCTTTCGCCGCCGCAACAGCCGCCGCGCCCATCTTTTCGCGCGTGGCTTCCGACAATCCCGGCGCCGGCGCTTCCTCCAGCACCTTCTGGTGGCGGCGCTGGATGGAACAGTCGCGCTCGAACAGGTAGACGGTATTGCCTTGTCTGTCGGCAAAGACCTGGATTTCGACGTGACGCGGATTAGCGAGGTATTTTTCGATCAGCACATGGTCGTCGCCGAAAGCGGCTTTCGCCTCGCGCTTTGCACCGGCCAGCTGCTCGGAGAAATCTTTCGCTGTCTCGACGACGCGCATGCCCTTGCCGCCGCCGCCCGCGGAGGCCTTGATAAGAACCGGGTAGCCGATCTTCTCGGCCTCAGCGCTGAGGAATCTTTCATCCTGCTTGTCGCCGTGATAGCCGGGCACCAGCGGCACCCTGGCTTTTTCCATCAGGGCCTTGGCCTCGGACTTGCCGCCCATGGCGAGAATGGCGGAGGCCGGCGGGCCGATAAAGATGATGCCCGCCTTCTCGCAGGCCTCGGCGAATTCTTCGTTCTCGGACAAAAATCCGTAGCCGGGGTGGATGGCGTCCGCACCGGTCTTCTTCGCGACGTCGAGGATCTTGTCCATGACGAGATAGCTTTCGCGCGCGGCGGGCGGGCCGATCAGGTAAGCCTCGTCCGCCACCTCGGCATGCAGCGCCTTCGCATCCGCCTCCGAATAAACCGCGACGGTCGAAATGCCCAGCCGCTGGCAGGTCCGCATGACCCGGCAGGCGATTTCACCACGGTTGGCGATGAGAATTTTCTTGATCGTCGTCACGGAACTTCCCTTGGCTTTTTTGAAGCCCGACTATAGGGGGAACCGCGCTGCTTTTAAAGTAATCCCGTTTTGAATATTTTTCATATACAAGAACAATTAACGCGGAGACCTGAGGACCGAGGTGCTTTGACTTCGTGCGAAGCGCAAATGACTTCAATTTTGCACAACCGCACGAAGTAACGAAGTTACGAAGAGTCGGCTCAGCACAAGCCTTCGTAACTTCGTTACTTCGTGCGAAATGCTGCAGATGCAGGAAAATGCGCTTCGCGCAAAGTCAAAAGCACCCTTAGCTTCCGCATTCCATCACTTCAGCTTATCGATCATCCCGCGCGGCACTTCGACGATGAATTCGTCGTCGGCGATGCGGTTTTTCAGCTGCGCCAGCACGGAAGCCGGCAGCTTTTTGCCGATGACGAGGTAAGAGTCGTTCGCAGTTTCGAACACCGCGGGACAGGCACTGCAGCTCTGGCAGATGAATTCTGGCGGCGTAACTTCTCTGAATTCCATAATCTTATCCTTTCGTATCCGTAAAATGTAATTTTAGACTCACTCCACTCTCGCAAACGCCAACGTGCAACTTTCTATCCATCCACCGCAATTTTCTTGCTTATACTCATAATGATTATATTTGACAAAATCCCGATTCTGCCGCATGATTTTTGCATACCATAAAATACAAAAAAGATGCTGCGGGTATGTTTTGGGTGTGAAATGATTCAAATGTGTCAGGAGGCACATAATCATGACGCTCAAGACATTTGCACCGCTGCCGCAGAATACCGGCGGAAAATCGCTGACTGAAGTTTTCAACCGCGAAGTCAACAAGGCGCTGACCGACTTCCCGCAACTCCAGGGCCGCTTCGTCTTTATTAACGCCCCCGAGAACACGACGGTTACCGACGTCGACAAGCGCATGCTCGGCGTCAGCGATTACCAGCTCGACGATATCGTCGATAAGGTGAAGTACGAGGCTGAAAAAGCGGGCTCTTCCATGGCGACGAAGCTGGGACGCGACTCCCTCGATGTCCTCGTCTATACGCCGCTGCCCTTCAAGATGTTCACCGGCAAGGATCAGACGCCGGAAATGGAAGCCATGGCCGTGTTCGATCACGAACTGGGCCACCTTGTCGTGCCCGGCGGCTATTTCTCGCAGGATCCGACCTTGCGCGAAACCGCGGCCGATACCTTTGCCGTGCTGCGCCACATCCAGCGCTACGGCGAGGAAAGCAAGGCCATCGAAAAGGCCGGCTGGCGCCGGGCTTTCGACTTCGTCATTTCAGGCGACGCGGGGCATTTCACCATGCTGACGCTCGACGAGGTGACGAAGATCAAGGACAAGCTCGACATTAAAAACATGTCGCCGCAGCAGACGGCGGATCTTGCCTCGCGTCTCGCGCTCGAGCATACGCCGCACGCTGATGTCACCAACTCCATCGCCTATGAGTTCGAGGCCGTGCGCCAGACCATGCGCCGCACGCGCAATATCGAGATGGCGATGAAGACGCTGGCCGACATCATCCTCGACGACAAGGCCGATTACTACGCGATCAAGATCGGCGGCCGCGCACTTCTGCCCTTCCTGAAAGGCGAAGTGCGCAACGCCGACGGCACCCCCTATGGACTCAAGGGCGCCTATTGGAACAGCGTGCGCGACGAACTGAATACGAAACTCGACCAGATGGACAAGGAAGGCCTGCTCTTCGGCATGCCCATCAAGGGCGCGGCGCCGAAGGCGGAGCAGCCCGAGGCCGTCAAGATCGCGCCCCTGCCACGCCGTCCGCAAACCCAGGACCACCAGGGCTGGAAACACTGGTTCAAGGCCGCATAAAGCTTTAACATTCGGAAACAAAGGAAAAGCCGGGGTGATCCCGGCTTTTTTCATTCAGCCCTCTCGCCTCCGGCCGCGAACTGTGGTATTTTCCACAAAAAATTAAGGAGTGGGAATGAATCCCTCACAGGAAATCGCTGAAGGAATGGATACTGGCCGGGGACGGATCGACATTCGACGCCACTGGCGCCTGGTTATTCTCATCGCTTGGGGTATCGGGTCGTTCGCGGTTTTCTGGCTGTCCTCAAGGTATCCGTCGCTGTTCGCGAAGGCCGCGCATGTCGGGCAGGATATTCCGACGATGGCCTATGCCAAGGAACTGATGCCCGTGCCCGCCGGCGCTCCGGTCGGACAGCGCATCCTGATCGTCATGGTCAATTGGCTCGACAGCATGAAAGTCGGCGTGGGATTCAGCATATTGGCCGGCGCCTTTTTCCTCACCGCGCTGCGGTATTATCCCTTACGCATCGGCAATAATATCTTCCTGAATTCGATGAAGGGCGCGCTGGCGGGCGTACCTGCGGGCATCTGCGCCAACTGCTGCGTTCCCGTGGCCAGCGGCATGATGCGCGGAAACGGCCGCGTCGAAGTGGCCTTGGGATTCCTGTTCAGCTCGCCGAGTTTCAACCCGGTCGTCATCGCCATGACGTTCGCAGCACTTCCGCTGGGAATGGCGGCGGCCAAATACGCGCTCTTGCTTCTGGTCATTGCGATGGTGGTTCCCACGCTGATCAAGCGCGTCAGGCGCGCGCCGGTAGAACTAGTTGCGGGTGACGCTGCATATGCCGCCGCGCTCGCGCCCTCGACCGCCGACAATGAAAGTTTCTGGAATGTCCTGTCGGAACTGGCCCGTGTCTATGCGCGGAACTTTTGGGCGCTGCTCAAGCCGACGGCAACCTTCATGCTGCTCGCAAGCTTTGCCTGTGCGCTGCTGCTCGTGTTCGTGCCGTGGAACAGCCTGCTGTCCCAGGTCACCCCCTTGCGCATGGGTGCGGCCAGCCTGCTGGCCGTCGTCATGCCGGTGCCTATCGCCCTCGACGTCATGTTCGCCGCGCAGCTTCAGCACCAGGGCGTGGCGCCAGGCTATGTGATGCTGTTCCTGACCACCCTCGGAACCTACAGCATCGTACCCTCGATTTATATCTGGCGCAGCGTATCCAAAACGCTGGCCGTTTCGCTGTTTGCTTTCTTCGTGGCGGCGGGCTGGATCCTTGGGATCTGCTTTTAATCCTGTTTTTCAGAACAATTAATACCGCCTTAATTGCGATTAATTAATCTTACCGTCATCGTTTCATGACGCGCCACAGGGTACGATAAAGGTATATGCAAGAATTTCAGGAGAAACAGCCATGAAAAACACCATTCGCATTCTGCTCGCAACCGCAGTGCTCGTGCCGGGCATCGCCTTCGCCCAGACCACCAACACCACGTCGGCCGTCCAGCAGGACAAAGCCGCCATCGCGGCCGACAACGCCCAGATCAAGCAGGACAAGGTCACCGTCCATAACGACAAGGCAAAACGCCGCGCCGACCGCACCAACAAGGCAGCGGTCGCGGCGGACAAGACCCAGATCCAGCAGGACAGGGCCGCCCTGAAGAGCGAAAAGCTGCAGCGCGGGAAGGCCGAGCATCAGCTCCAGGTCGACCGCAAGGAGGCGCACAAGGAACGCCATGCCGAAAGACAGGCGAAACGCCACGGCGATCAGACAACCAATCAGTAAGCGCGACGCCGAATTGCTTTTTCCGTTACGCCTTCAAGGCCCCTGGCTTTGAAGGCGTAAGCGCGTTTTGCGGAACCTCTTGCTGCTCGTTCGTGCGGGCTTCGGCGGAAGCATTGAATTGGTCCGTCAACGCCGGTGACCAGGCCGGATCGGCGAGGCGGTCGATGGCAAGGACCATGCGGGCAGCGATTTTTTGCGCCATGGGGTCGGCGGCCAGCGCGCCGTCGGCGAGGACCGATTTCAGCTCGGCGCCCGTCTCTTTCAGGTTCCGCTCCGCCAGCAGCCCGGGCCGGCGCGCACTCATCGCTTCCCAGATTTTTTCCACGGAACCCGAATAGTCGCGAAACGGCTCGTTTCGCAATGACAACAGGTCAGTTTCGCTCATGTCCTTCACCTGCTCCGGCGGCATGGCGAGGACGGAATCCGCGGCCTCCACCATCTGCCAGCCATAGCGGCGAATGCGGCTGCGCGCGTTGCCGAGGTTGGCGCTGAACAGTGTGTCGAGCGCACGCAGGTCGGCGTTCACCTGCGGCAGGCTTGAATCCGGGAAGGCCTTGCGCACCATGATCGCGGCGATCTTGTCGGCATTCGGTTCTTCATGCGCACCGGCGCAATGGGCGACTTCGTGCCAGTGGCACATGAAGCGCCCCTGCGCGTCGCTGACATCGGTGGCGAGAAACTGTTCCTTCTTCACGTCGGTCAGGTTCTTCATATTTTGTGCAAAGGAATAATTCTTTTCGCGCGGCTCGACGATGACGCCGCCTAAAGCTTCGCCCTGCGGGCCTTCCAGCCAGCCGGTATGCGCGTCGGTGTAGTTTGTCCGGCTGGCGGATTTTTTGACGCAGATCTGGATATGCTTGCAGCTGCGCTTGTAGGCCTCGAACATCTCGCGCTGACGCTGCGGGTCGCCGCCCGCCATATCGGTCAGAAAACCGCGCGTGACCGCGCGCACTTTCCGCGGCAGCCCCGGCAGGTCGCCCTCGAACTCTTCAGGCCGTAAGGACAAAACGGAAACGCCCAAAGGATCTCTGAGCGCCATGCTCTCCGCCATCAGCTGGTCCGCTGATACGCCCGCTTTGCCTATAGAAGCTGGCAAGGACATGATGACTTCCTTAAAAACCCGTTGAAACCGCCTACCCATTATAACATCAGGCGGCCCTACCGGATATGGAAATAGAAAAAGCTTTTGATTCGCAAAGGTTTTTCAAAAAAAAGCAGAACCCCTCTCCCATCGCGACGAGAAGAGGGGTTCGATCATCGTCAGATAGAATGAGTAGCGAAATTATCGCCTCGGCCCCTTCGCGGGTTTCGCCGCATTGAGCTCGCCGGTGATTTCGTTGTAAACGGTCTTATCCCGTTTTTGAGATTCGACGTCCCAGGTCATGCCGAGGCTTTCCAGGTACCGGACGACTTTCGCGGGCGTATCCATTGCTGCGGGGAAGCGCCACTCGGTCACCATGCATTCGTCGGTGTCATCGCCCTTGGGAACCAGGGGACGGATGAACTCGGGACATTTGAAGGTTTCATCGCGCACCGCCGGGTAGATTGTCGTATACATCGGCGACTCCCCTTCTTCCACGATGCCCTCGTCATATTTCGTGACGCAGAAGCTGAAGCGCCTGATCAGCCCTTCCTTGACAGCCTGCGCGTAGAGCGCGTCGGGGACTTCCTTCTCCTCAAGGATCTTGTTCATCACCACGTCAACGACCGACGCCTTCGCCGCGGCATTGAACGGCACGCGTGCCGTGATTTCCTTGCCGCTTTCGCCCTGCTCGGCATAAATGAGGCCGTCCCGGCGTTCATAGGTCGTGATTTTCTGGCCGGCCGTTTTGTTTTCGAAATCGCGCGCGGTATCGCCGCCGTAAACGCGTTTTTTTGACGTACGCTTCCAGTCGGATGCATCGCCGCCCAGTTCCGCGCTCAGGATCGTTTTCAGGTCTTCGGTGACGCTGTCTTTGCTCTTCGCCATGTGCACACTCCTCGTTTTTACAGTTGCTCGGGTAATTTATCTTTGCGGCTTCAGCGACAGCCGCTTCATGACAACCACCTCATTGTCCGTCACGGGCTCGGTGGGATTTTCCGCGCGATGCCGGGCCTTTTCTTCGGCCTCCCGTGCGGCCCGTTCGGCGGCGGCCTTCGCTTCCTGCGCGGCCCGCGCGGCCTCCTGCTTCACCCGCTCGCGGCGCGCGGGCTCTTCTCTCAGCATCTGAATGATGTCGGCATATTGTTTTTTTGTCGCATGGTCGAGCGCGGTGTAATGGGGATAATCGTCCTCGCGCAGCGCAGCACCGCCGTCGAGCAGCGTCCGCACCATCTGCGTCGCGCCCTCAAGCACCGCATGCATCAACGGGGTCCGGCCGCTGTACTTCGGATCCACCTTTGCACCGTAGCTCATGAGAAGGCGCACCAGAGGCTCGTTATCCTTCAGGACGGCATGCCAGAGCAGCGCGACTTCGTCGGCCTGCTCGTATTGTCTCGGACCGTAATCGTAACGTATGGTCACCATATGCCGGTACTTGCACGTCAGGTTGGCGCTGCCTGTCGCTTTCAGCGCGATCGTGGCCTTTTTAATATCGTTCGCCTCGACCGCCTGCACGAGCATTTCATTCGCCTGCCGCGACGTCATCTGCGGCACCGGCGGTTCCGGCGGCACCGTCTCGTCCTTACGCCCGAAATTGAAAAAATCGCGAAGTCCCATCGTCGACATTCCCGGCAAAAATCGCGTGACACCGCTGACAAACCGCCTCGGTTCATTACGGTACGTTAAAATCGCCCGTATATTATGACAAATTTCTGCACCTGTCCAGCATAAAAAAACCAGGACTTTCAAAGGCTAATGCACAAGCCTATGCCCAGGTCAGGCCATCAGCCGCTTCAACAGATCTCCGCGCTTGAGCGAATTCTGCAATTCGGTCGTGTCGAAGCCGTCGCGGACGAGCTTGGCACGCGCGAGCGCCTGCATGATGCGGGGCTCAGACGTATTGTAAAGGTCGAGCTTGTCGGAAACGTCGCGATTGGCCGTGCGCAGCGTGTCGAGCACGCGCTGCAGGTCCGCGCGCGGCATGGCGACGATCTGGTCGCCAGACTTGACGCCGGGGAAATGCGTTTCCGCGCGGTCGCCGCGCAGGAAAATTTCCGAGAACATCGATTTGCCCTCGCGTCCGACCGACCAGCCGGAGGAGCCCGAAGTGATCGCCATCACGCCCTCGCCCATGCTGAAACCCGTGTCACCGACGACGACGTCGTTGACGGTATTGCCGAGCGCCACGACGAGCGGCGTGCCGGGCGGATAAAAATTGACCAGCTTCTGGTGCTTGCTGTTGAGCTTGATGTTGCCGAAGTTGTCGATGTAATAGACGCAGCCGTCGGGCAGGTGCGGAAAACTGCTGAGGTTGAGCGGGTCGCCCAGGTATTCCAGCCCTTTGAGGATTTCATGGAAGGCATGCGCCTGCAATAGCTTGCGGATCTGGTCCTTGCCGAGGATCTTGAGCCGTTCGGACATATGCAGCGTGAGGTCCGCCATCGCGTCCGGGAAATAATCGCGCGAGCGGAACTGCGAGCCCGCATCGGGCACAGAGGTCTGGTAGAAAGTGATCTCGCCTGCATGCACCGCTTCGTAAAACGGCGCCAGCGTGTAGCCGGAATTAACGACGAGCAGCACCACGCCCGTGCGCGTCATGCCGAGGACGATCTTTTCGCCCTTGCTCTGCACGCTGACGATGTTTTTGCGCGGCGCGCAGTTGGTGTGGAAGATATGGCCGTAGCCGAGCTGCGAGTTAAAGACGAGCTGGGCAGTTTTGAAACCGGCCACGATGGTATCCAGCGAGGGTATCGAGCCCACGTCGATGTTGGCGGGCCATACGCCGCGTTTGACGCAGGCGGTGACGAGCGACTGGTGCACCTCGTCATGCGCGAGGTCGTCGCGCGGATAATCAGTGAGGATTTTGAGAACCGGCGTCAGCCTGCCTTCGGCGTCGATGAGTTCCATGGTGCCCCCGTCTATTGCATGGCCATTATCTCAAATTTCAACGTAAAATCAAAGGGTTGAATAAAAGAAATCTTTTGACGTAACTATAGCGCCCCGCTATGATACGCAGGAATGCCCCAACCGGAAACCAATGCTGAAAAGCCGCAAACCCCGCGCCTGGATTTCAAACAGGCTGCGCGCGAGATTTTGCACGATCATCCCGAATGGAAGGGTCATCTGCTGTTCGTCGACCCCGACACGCAAGAAAAACACGGCGGCCTGCGCGCGCGCCTGCGCGCCGCTGTCTGCCAGCCATTCCGCGAACGTCTGAAGCAGACCTTCGCGCGGGCGGCGGAGGTCAAAGGTCCTGTCGCGGATATGGCCCGCCTGCGGTCGATCAGCGGCATTTTTCTGGCTACCGGCCGCGAAGATGCGGCGGCGGCGCTGTTCGACCTGCATCGCCAGGCCGGACGGCTGATGGTCCCGCGCGGCGGGGAGAACATCCGCTATTTCCAGGCGCTGTTCGGAACGCCCTATGCCGCCGAAATGGCGGCCGCCGATGCTTACGCGGCGATCCGCTATTTGCGGGAACCCGGCGCCGATCCGGGATACTTGCGCCGCCTGAGCTTGCAACGCGCGACCGATTTCCTAAAGACCGGTAATCCTGAACACCTGTCGAGCCCGGTCCTCGACAAGATCATCGCCGACCGCGATTTTTCAAAGATGAAAGTCGCCGACCTCATCGACATGGTCGGCATCTATACGAAGGGTTACACGCCAAGCCGGGAGCAAAGCGAGGCCCTCGTCAGGGAATTCGCACCGCTGAAAGGTAAAGTGCTCGATGACGCGGGCCTGAAGCAGCTCCTGCAGATCACCCAAGCCACAAAAGACCCGCTCGCGGCGAAGCTCGGCGGAAAGGTGCTCGCCGCCGCTGGCATCGACATCGCCAGGCAGCCGACGCCGGCACCGGCGACGCCAAAAGCCGCTTAAATTAATTTCCCAGTTACGCCTTCTTCTTCCGCCAGCTCGGCTCGGTCTTGCTGAGGAAGGCGGAGAGGCCTTCTTTGCCTTCGTCTGATGCGCGCGCTTCGGCGATCTGGCGCACGGTGAGCTCGATGATTTTGTCATCGATCGGATGGCCAACGATATCGAGCATGAGCTTTTTGCCGCGTCCTTGGGCGGAGGGCGCGCCGTCCATGAGCGCCGCGATGATCTTGTTCGCGACCTCATCCAGCTGGCCTTGCGGCGCCACTTCATGGGCGAAGCCGATGCGGTAGGCGGTTTCCGCGTCGAAACGCTCGGCCGTCATGAAATACCGGCGCGCCATGCGTTCGCCCATCGCGTTGATAACGTAGGGCGCGATGATGGAGGGAATCAGCCCGATGCGCACTTCCGACAGGCAGAATTGCGCGCCCGTCTCCGCGATCAAAATGTCGCAGCAGGAGGCGAGCCCCACGCCGCCGCCGAAAATATTCCCGTGCACAAGGGCAATCGTGGGCTTGGCCAGGAAATTCAGTTCCTTCAGCAGAATGCCCAGGCGCATCGCGTCCTTGACGTTCTCGTCATAGCTGTAGCCGGCCGACTTGCGCATCCAGTTGAGATCGCCGCCGGCGCAGAAGCTTTTGCCGTTGCCGCGCAGGACGACCGCGCGCACGCCCTTGTCGCCGCCCGCCTTGCGGACCAGCGCGGTCAGCTCATCCATCACATTCTCGTTGAAAGCGTTATGAACTTCCGGGCGGTTCAGTGTGATGGTCGCGATGCCACTTTCGGTTTTATAAAGGATCTGCTGTTCTGACATTTTTTCTATTTCTTTCTTACATCCGGAAGACGCCGAACTTGGTGTCGGCGATCGGCGCATTCAGCGCCGCTGAGATAGAGAGGCCCAGCACCATGCGCGTATCGGCGGGATCGATGATGCCGTCGTCCCACAGGCGCGCGCTGGCATAGTAGGGATGCCCTTGCGTTTCATACTGGTCGCGGATCGGCTTTTTGAAAGCCTCTTCGTCGTTCGCGGCCCAGGTCTCTTTCTTCGCCGCCATCGCGTCCTTCTTCACCTGCGCCAGCACGGAGGCCGCCTGTTCGCCACCCATGACCGAGATGCGCGAGTTCGGCCAGGTCCAGAGCAGACGCGGATTGAACGCGCGTCCGCACATGCCGTAGTTGCCCGCGCCGAACGAGCCGCCGATGAGGATGGTGAATTTCGGCACCTGCGCGCAGGATACCGCGTGGACCAGCTTCGCGCCGTCCTTGGCGATACCGCCCGCCTCGTACTTGCGCCCGACCATGAAGCCGGTGATGTTCTGCAGGAAGATGAGCGGTATCTTGCGCTGGCAGCACAGCTCCACGAAATGCGCGCCCTTCAGCGCCGATTCCGAGAACAGGATGCCGTTGTTGGCGATGATGCCGATGGGATAGCCGTAGAGATGCGCGAAGCCGCACACAAGCGTCTCGCCGTAGAGCTTTTTGAACTCGTCGAACTCGCTGTTGTCGACGATGCGCGCGATGACCTCACGGATGTCATAGGGCTTGCGGCTGTCCTGCGGGATCAGGCCGTAGATTTCCTTGGGGTCGTATTTGGGCGCCGCGGCATCGCGCACGGCCATGTCGATTTTCTTGGTGCGGTTGAGCTTGCCCACGATCTGCCGCGCGATGGACAGCGCATGGCCATCGTTCTGCGCGTAATGGTCCGTCACGCCCGACTGGCGGCAATGCACGTCCGCGCCGCCGAGGTCTTCGGCGCTCACCTCTTCGCCCGTGGCCGCTTTCACGAGCGGCGGGCCGCCCAGGAAGATCGTGCCCTGGTTCTTCACGATGATGGATTCATCGGACATCGCGGGCACATAGGCGCCGCCCGCGGTGCAGGAGCCCATCACCGCCGCGATCTGCGGAATGCCGCGCGCCGACATATTCGCCTGGTTGTAGAAGATGCGCCCGAAATGTTCCTTGTCCGGGAAGACTTCGTCCTGCAAGGGCAGGAACGCGCCGCCGCTGTCGACGAGATAGATGCACGGCAAATTATTCTGCGCCGCGATTTCCTGCGCACGCAGGTGCTTCTTCACGGTCAGCGGATAATAGGTGCCGCCCTTCACCGTCGCGTCGTTCGCGACGATGACGCATTCCGTTCCTGAAACCCGGCCGATGCCGGTGATCATTGCGGCGGCGGGAACATTGTCCGCATAGGTCTTGTAGGCGGCGAAGGCCGAGAATTCGAGGAACGGCGAGCCCGGATCGATCAGGTGCTTCACGCGGTCGCGCGGCAGCATCTTGCCGCGGGCGAGATGCTTGGCGCGCGCGTTTTCATCACCGCCCTTCTGGATTTCGGTCAGCTTGTCTCGGAAATCCGCGACCAGTTTTTCCATCGCCGCGGTGTTGGCGTGGAATTCCTGACTCTGCGGCGACAGCTGCGATGCGAGTTGCGGCATATGATCATCACCCTTGGCGTCATCCCCGCGCAAGCGGGGATCTTGCGCCGTGAACGGGACACGGCTCCCTTCCCTCCCGGGATTCCCGCTTTCGCGGGAATGACGGATTTTGCAGACTATAGAACAACAAAAAAGGCGGCTCAAATGATATGAGCCGCCTTTTGTATGTAAAACGCGCTTTAAGGCTTGGGTGGCGGCAGCGCCTTGACCGGCTCGGCTTTCGCGTCCGGCGCCGGACCGTTGACGGCCTTGTCGAATTCCTTCGCGGGCGACGGCGCGTTCGACAGGGCGGGCGCGGCGGGCGGGTTGTTTTCGTTCGAGGGCTTTACAGCGGACTTCAGCCCGTCCTGCGCCGCCAGCTCCTGCGTCAGGACGCTGATCCTGGTCGCGCTGCTGTTTGAATCGCGCGTGACCGCCCGGACGAGGGTCGCACCCGCCATCGTGTAGATCGCAACCGAATAGGCAGCCCAGGCTATGGGCGCGACCGGGGGCGCCAGCAGCGCCACCCCGGCCAACCCCAGCGCGGAAAAGAGGCTGTAATCGGAAAGCTTGTCGGAGCGGCTGAAAAGTTTGCTCAGGCGTCCGGCGCGCTTCTGCATTTTTTCGGCGAAGCCTTTTTTGGCGCTTTCTTTCTTGACGCTCTTCAGCATCGCTTCGTCGATTTTATGGCCGGCGGCATAGGCGCCGGCGACGATCCCTACCGTGCCCGCGATCAGCATCGCGACGCCCACCAGCGCGGCGGGCGGGAAAACGGCGGCGACCGCGACGGCCGCGGCAAAACCTCCCAGCGACCATTTGAAACTCTTCCTGGCTTTTGCGTGAGCGCGCTGTGCGTCGGCATCGGCTTGTTCGGCGACGCGGCGCTGGCTGTCGGCGGAGAGGGAAAGGGCTTGGGTCATCTGTGGTTCTCCTTCAGTTCGATAATGGACGAACGATGATCTTCAGGCTTTTTTGCGCTCGCGCTTTTCCTCGAAGCGGGCAGGCGCATCGGAAGAATTCGCGGGCATGACGAAGGCGTAATCCTTCCAGAAACCAGGCATGACCGGATCAGGATGGCGTTCCGCGCGCACGGGCTCCGCCTTGATGATGTTGGGCGAGATATCGTAGCCGACCGACTGGTCGAGCGCTTCCTGCACGCGACGTTCGGAACCGAAAAGCTTCCAGAACATGGTCTCACTTCAAAATTGTTAGGACTGGCTGGAGCTTATGGCAACCTGTAGTTTTTGTCAAGGAAGCTAAGTATTTGATAATATTGCGATCCCCGACCAATGAGTGCGAAGGAGGAAGTGCCGCGCCGGGATGACGGGATTTCAACAATATTTGTTGCGCAGGATGTCGTCGATCGTGTCGTCGAGCGGCGACTGCTTGTCGGCGTCGACGGTGATGAAGTCCGCGATCTTTTCCAGTGTCCAGCCATCGCCCGTCCGGCGCATGCCGGCGAAGACAAAGGTTTGCTGGTCGCCGCCGGCGGTGAAATCGCTGCCGATCAGTTCCTGCTCGTCCTGCGTACGGATCAGGCTGCACAGCCCGCCCTTGATCTTGCTGAAGCCGTAGTTCTCCGACGAAACGACGAAGAAAACGGTCGATACGTTCTTTTCCACGTCGCCGAGATTGATCATGATTTCCTCATCGAAGCCGACCCCGACGCCGTCCGGGTCGTCCCCGGAATGAAGGATGGCGAGCTGGGCCTTGTCCGCGTTCCTGGGCACGATGCTGTAGGGCGAAATCATGCCGACCAGCTTTTTGTTGCTGTCGTATTTGAAGCACAGCAGGTCGAGGTTATAGGCGGGGCCTTTCATCTCCTCGCGCATGGCCTTTTTCATCTCGTTCACATGTTTCATGACATCGGCGCTGGCATCGAAGTTTTTCGCGGCGTCGGGCGATTTCGAAAGGTTGCGCGCGAGAGTCCCGAACATGCTGTAGAGCGCAGAGAAGCCGGTCTCGGTGCCGAACTTCAGATACGCCGTGGCATCGCTGCTTGACGCGGTGATGAACTTGATATGGTCGATCTCGCGCGGTTCCCATTTCAGGCCGACGCGAATGTGCGGCGTGTCCGTGCTGGTGATGGTGATTTTTTGCGGATTGCCCATGGTATCCCTCTGCGATTGATCCTGCCTGGAAAGAGGATAGCCGAAGACGCCCGCGGCGGCAAACCGGCGAAGATACAGGTTATTCTGGCAACAGATTATGGCCGCGGCGGACGGAGGCGCTTGCCGGGCTTCAGCTTTTTGGGCGGACGCTTCAGCTTCGCGAAGTTTTTCTCGAAAGCGTCATGCAGCTTTTTCGACTGGTGACGGTCGAGCGTCTCAAGACAGTACTGGTCGACTTCCTTCTTGTGCGTGCGCAACATGTCGGCGATATCAGCGCCTTTGGACAACAACAAGGCGACGGTCGCATCGTCCTGGCGCTTGGCCGCATAGAGCAGCGCCTCGTTGTTGGAAGCCTGGACATTCGCGCCCTTGTCGACGAGGAATTTCACCATCTCGGCGTTGCCCATCATCGCGGCGGCGCGCAGCGGCATGTCGTTGTCGGTATGGACGTCGATCCCCTGCGCGAGCAGGGATTCAGCGCTCGCGACATCGTTCGTCGCGGCGGCGGTGATGAGAAGAAGCCCGTTTTCATCCGCCATCGTTTAAGTCCCCGGATTGAACGGCTTGAATTTACGCGCATTGACCTTGAGCTGCTCGAAGCGGCTCTCGGGGTCGACCTGCGGCGGCAGGGATTGGGACAGCATTTCTTCCGCCGCGGCTTTCGCGATTTCGGTTTTCATGTCCTGCGCATAAAGCTTCAGGACGCGCTTGAACATACGGCTCGGCATGATGTCGGCGACATTCTCGAGGCCTTCGACATATTTGTCGACCAGCTTGGGCGGCAAATCTTTCCAGCGGCCATCCTCGAGCAAACGGTCGGTCAGTTCGCACAACGTGTGACAGCTGGCAACCGCCTCCATCTGCAGCTCGCCCGGATACATCTGCCCGACGATCTCTTTGAGCTCATCGGTCGCGGAGACGCCCGCCAGCGTTGCGACGAGCACCTTGAGGACATGCGGGTTCTTGGTCTTGAACACGGCTTCCGGATCATCCGACACGTCGGCGTTGAGAATTTCCAGGGCCGCGGCCACATCCTTGTCGAGCCGGTCGCGCACGCGCTCGAAGGGAATGAGTCCGTTAAAATGGCTGGCGGACAGCACGGCGGCGGAAATGGAATCCAGCTCGTCGATCCCGGCCAGCGTCTTGAAGGCGGGATTATCCAGCTGAGGCATCATGTGCCGGTCCTGCGGCTGGAAATCCGGGTCGGTATATTCCTCGGCGAACGCCTCGCGGTATGCCTGCATCGTGCTCTTCACGAGCGGATCGTTTTCGATGTCGGCCAGCTGCAGGCCCATGGCGCCTCTCCTTTTAGGATTTGCATATTCTTAGACCCGGAGGAACAAAGGGTCAAGGCGCTGCCTTAAATCTCCTCTCCCCCTGGGAGAGGAAGGGGCCCATTGCTTTATATGCGCATGCGAAGCATGCGGCGATGGGAAGGTGAGGGTACTTGGTGCAGAATTCGCAAAGTGAGCTTATTTAAGCTCTTGCTGCACGGAGTACCCTCACCTTCCCATGCCTTCGGCATGGGCCCTGAAGAATTTCCTAATGAAATTCTTCAGCCTCCCCCAAAGGGGAGGATAGTTTTATGAAAACTCAATGCAGCCTGAACTTTGTGCGCGCGATCTGCTTCATCGCCATATACTGGCTGGAGGGATCGATGCAGGGCGCGCGGACTTCCGTCATTTCCTGCGCATTGCCTTCGGCGATCACGGTCTTGAAGGCAGAGACGGTCGAGGCGATGCCGCGCTTGAGGATGCTGCTGCCGGTCATGGATTTCACGTTCTCCATGCTCTCGATGAATTTGTCGAGCAGCTTGGGCGGCATCTCGCGCCACAGGCCGCTGTCCATCAGTCCATCGGCCAGCGCCACGACGTTCTCGGCGGCGGCTTCGATATGCGGCCTGATCACGTCGAGATCGGGACGCGCGAGCAGCTCCTTATACCCCTCGCCCGTCGCTTCGGAAGCGAATTCCGCCAGCACGAAACGGATGGCCGAGGCATTGCCCGCCATGAACAGGTGGCCGGGACCGTTCTCGCGCACGCGCTCAGCTTCCGCGAGATCGAGGGCGTCGCGCACCTCCGGCGGCACGGCGTCGCGCGCATAGGGATTCATGCCGATCACCATCGCGACCGCGAGCGGGTCGAGGCAGTCAGTCTGCAGCAGCACCTTCATGATGGGGTGATCGTTGATATCGCCGCGATCGGCCAGTTCATTCAGCTCGGCCACGCCGGCCAGCGTTTCCTGCACGAGGGGATCATTCCAAGTTTCTGTGTTCTGAATTCGCATGGCCGTAATGGATAAGGGGCCAAGTGATTCATGTCAACCGATATATGTGAGGATTTACGTATAAGCCCTTAAAATAATTTGAACTTTTGTTTCAAATTTAAGATGCTGTCGGCGATCACCTGGGCATTCGTGCGCTGATAACCACCCGAAAGGAGCATCACGATGGGAATTTTCTTCGCGTGCGCCCGTTCAAAAACCATCTGATCACGTTTGACGATGCCGGCGGGCGATATGTCGAGCGCGCCCAAAGGATCGCCGGTCATCAGGTCGGTGCCGGCGTTGTAGATGATGAAGTCGGGCTTGAACTGCGCGAAGGATTCATCGAGCGCTTTCTCGACCTTGGGAAAATATTCTGAATCGATGGCGAAGGCATCCAGCTCGACCTTCAGCCGGATGCCCTGCTTGGCATAGGTGTCGTGCGGATAAATGTCCTTGTTGTAGGCGTCCATGATGTAAACATCGGGATCATGCACGAAGTCGCGCTGGTAGCCATTGCCCTGGTGCGCATCAAGATCGATGATCATGAATTTCTGCGCCAGCTTCTGCTGCCGCAAGTATTTGACGATCAGGCTGATATCCGCCAACGGGCAGAAACCGCCGCCGTCATTGTACGACGCGTGGTGAAAACCGCCGCCCAGATTGATGCCCCATCCGAATTTCAGCGCGGCCATGGCCGCGAGCAGACTGCCGCCCATCTGGTATTCCATCGGCACCAGCAGGACGTTGCGGCTGAGGTGCGATGGAAAGAAGCGCAGGAAAGTCAGCTCCGAAATCCTCGCCAGCGTCCATGATGATTGCAGGCTCTGGAGGTAATCGTCGCTTTCCGCGAGATGCATAAGCGTGGCGTCAGGGGGTGCCCCTTCAATGAGCTGCTTTCTTTCCAGCGCATGGTGACTGAGAAGGATATTCAGGATTTCTCGATACTTGACGCTATCGAAGGGATGCAGCCGCTCCAACCCGAAAAATTCGATATTGTATCTTTCGTTGTAAACAATCGGCAGCTTGCCCTGAAAGCTTTGCGCAAGATCGAGGCGCGGTGGGTTCGTGTCGTCCAACGAAAAGGCGGCCGCCAGCAAAACGAAATAAATTACGGCGGCGAGCGGAAGATAAATCCGCGTGATGCGCCATAGCGCTGCCTTGTTGAAAAGGAATTCCCTGAACTTCATGCATTCAGGGTACAGGATTCAGGCCGACGCCGGAACGGGCTTTTTCTTCAGAACGAAAAATCTCCGTTATCAAGTTTTCCGGATTTTCCTGGCGGCTTTGGGAGAGTCGTTTCTTCTTCCGGCGCGTCTTCTTCCAGTTTTTCTTCCGGCTCCGTCGGAATGACGCCGCGTTTTTTCTGGAGGGTTTCGACGGTGTCCCAGACCCAGCGCTGGCGGTCGGTGCGCGGGTCGGCGCCGGCGATATATTGCACGGCGTCGATGAAGGCATCCACCGCAGGCGGCGGCAACTGCTGCCAGTAATCGTTGGTCTGCAGTTTATCGAGCAGCTTGCAGGCGTTCAGGGCAACATCGCCGATGAATTGCGCATGCTTGCGCTCGATGCGCCCTTCAATCAGGGCATTGTGCAGCTCCTCGCCCCAAAGGGTGATGGCGGCGAGGGCGATGCGCGTCGAGGCCGGCGTGTCGAGATCGCAGAGGCTTTTGAAAATCAGCCCCGTCTCCTGGGGCGGATGGCGGCGAAAGCTCCACACTTCGGGGCGCACGGCTTCGGGCACCAGCGTCATGACGGATCCCACATCGGGATGGCCCGCGGTCATTTCGACGGCCAGCAATGCCGCGGCGGAGGCGCCATCGAGGTAGTCGGTTTTCAGCAGAAAACGCATCAACGGCGTTTCGGCAAACTCGTCAGGCACGGGAACCTGCATGCCATGCTCGCCGTCCAGGGCGCGCATGACGTCCTGCACCAGCGGTTCGTTAAAAATAT
The DNA here is from genome assembly GCA_025934695.1 of Alphaproteobacteria bacterium. Lineage (GTDB taxonomy): Bacteria > Pseudomonadota > Alphaproteobacteria > Micavibrionales > UBA2020 > JAPWJZ01. The sequence goes on along the minus strand of JAICWS010000004.1, from coordinate 313,071 downwards.
CGTTCTTTTTCAGTCCCATAGATATTTTCCAAGCAGCATAAACTGCAATAGTCTATATACATTATGAAAATATGTCAAGAGTTGGCACAGATGGGTCTTTTGCTGCTCGCCTTTGCCCTCTCAGGTGTTAGATTAGGAGTTCAAATATTCAAAGGTTTCAGGCCCATGCCCTCTCACACCCAGACGACCGACAAGATTTTCTATGAGAAGAACAAGCTGGACCCCGATGCCACGCGCAAGCTGGTCGATGGCAGCCTGAATGGCGCCGACGACGGCGAGCTGTTCATGGAATATGTGCAGAGCGAATTCTTCGGCTGGGACGACGGGCGGCTGAAAACCTGCACCTATGACACGGACATGGGCTTCGGCCTGCGCTCGGTCGCGGGCGAGACTTTCGGCTTCGCGCATTCGTCGGAGCTCAGCGAAAAATCCATCGCCCGCGCGGCCGAGACGGTGAAGAGCGTCCAGCAGGGCCACGGCGGCAAGATGGACCTGAACCCGCATGGCACCAACCGCCAGCTTTACAGTGACGACAATCCGCTGCTCCAGGTGCCCTTCGAGAAGAAGGTGAAGCTGCTGCAGGACATCGATGCTTATGCGCGCTCCAAGGACATGCGCGTGAAGCAGGTCTCGATCCAGATCGCCGCGACCTGGAAGGCGGTGCAGATTTTGCGCGCCGGCGGCCACAAGGCGTCGGATATCCGTCCGCTCGTGCGCATGAACGTCTCGGTCTATCTCGACGACGGCAAGGGCCGCATGGAAGACGGCTACTACGGTTTCGGCGGGCGCTATTCCTACGACCGCCTGTTCGAGGAAGGCGCCTGGAAAGGCGCGGTCGACGAGGCCTATCGCCAGGCGAGCGTGAACCTGACCTCCGTCCCCGCCCCCGCGGGCGAAATGACCGTCGTGCTCGGCCCCGGCTGGCCGGGCATTTTGCTGCATGAAGCGATCGGCCACGGCCTCGAAGGCGACTTCAACCGCAAGAAAACGTCGGCCTTCTCGGGCCTGATCGGCAAGCAGGTCGCGGCCAAGGGCGTCACCGTCGTCGACGACGGCACCATGCCGGACCGCCGCGGCTCCATCACCATCGACGACGAAGGTACGCCTTCGCAACGCACGACGCTGATTGAGGACGGCATCCTCGTGGGCTATCTGCAGGACCGCATGAACGCGCGCCTGATGGGCGTGAAGCCGACCGGCAACGGACGCCGCGAGTCTTACGCGGATCACGTCATGCCGCGTATGACGAACACCATCATGCTGAACGGCAACATGAGCCAGGAAGAAATCATTAAATCCGTGCCAAAGGGTTTGTATGCTGTCAACTTCGGCGGCGGGCAGGTGGATATCACCTCGGGCAAATTCGTGTTCTCGGCCTCCGAAGCCTATCTGATCGAAAACGGCAAGATCGGCCCCGCCGTGAAAGGCGCGACCCTGATCGGCAACGGCCCCGACGCGCTCACCAAGGTCAAAATGATCGGCAACGACATGAAGCTCGACGACGGCGTCGGCACTTGCGGCAAAGACGGCCAAAGCGTGCCGGTCGGCGTGGGGCAGCCGAGCTTGCGCATCGACGGGCTGACGGTGGGCGGCACCAAAACCTAAATATTTTGTCATTCCGAAGGCGCGAAGCGACTGAGGAATCTTTGGCGGAACCCGCGAAGATCCCTCGCTGGCGCTCGGGATGACGCCCTCAACAATTTGTCATCCCGGCGAAAGCCGGGATCTCTCGCGCGAAGCGCGCATTTATAAAGCAGTCCTTCGGCCTGCGAGATTCCCGCTTTCGTCGGAATGACGATGTTATATAATCGTCATCATGACCGCCTTCTCCAAACACAAAGAAACCATGACCCGCTACCTCGAGGCCGTGACCTCGGGCGAACTGGCGCGCGTTCTGGGGCTGTTCGCGCGCGATGCGGTCGTGCATTCGCCGACGCAAGCCGAGCCAAAGAAGCCGCAGGAATTTTATCCCGCGCTGCTGGAGAAGACGAAGGGCACGGCGTTTCGCGCCAAATCCTTCTTCCACGGCGAGCCGCCGGGAACGGCGGCGGTGTTGTTCGATTACTGCAAGCCGGACGCGCCGCCGTTCGATTGCGTCGATATCTTTGCCTTCGACGCGCAGGGGAAGATCCGGGAAGTCTGGATCATCTTCGATACAAAGAAACTGGCGCAGTCATAACGATGCCCGGCCTTGTCCAGACCCGCGTTTTCGACGCCCGAACATCAGGCCCTTCGCTGCTCGTCCTCTGCGCGGTGCATGGCGACGGGACGGCAGGCACGATTGCGTTGAATGAGCTGATGAATGACATCGACAAGGGGCGCGCGACGCTGTTGCGGGGGCGGCTGGTCGGCGTTCCCGTCGCAAACCCGGCTGCCTACGCGCAGAAAAAGCGCCTCGTGAATGCCAATATGAACCGCCTGTTCGCGCCGAACCTCAGCCCCGCAAACGACGAGGAGCGCGCCGCCACCGAAATCATGCCGCTCATCGACGCCTGCGACGTGTTGCTCGACATCCATTCCTGCCATGTCATCGACCGGCCCTTCGCCTTCATGGACAATGACACGCCTGCAAACCGGCGTCTCACCGCCGCGCTGGGCCTTGGCTATGTCTGCACGGGGTGGAACCAGGTTTATGCCGCCGACAATGCCTTCGCGCCCGGCCCCGCCGATTACGCTTTCTCGAAAGGCAAGACCAGCGCCTTCGCCGAATGCGGCTGGCACGACGAACCCGCTGCCATTGCGGCCGCGCGGCAGTGCCTGCGAAACTGCCTGTCGCACCTGGGCATGTTGCCTCCGCCGGCCGCGACGCCGCCCGCGCCTGAAGAAATCGTCATGACGAAGCGCATCTTGAAAGAGCGCCCGGGCCGGCTTGTCCAGGACTGGCGAAATTTTGAGGCCGTCCCGAAAGGCGCCACCGTCGCCGTTTATGACGATGGCGAGGCCATCACGGCGCCGTCGGATGGCTGCATCATCTTCCCCACGCCGGATGCCGCCCTGTCCGAGGCCTGGTTCTATTTCGGCGGCAATGCGGGGCCGTTCCGGTGATTACATCCGCCGCCAAGCCCATTCTTCCGCTTTCTGGACGCCTGCATTCACGCCGAAGCCCGACAGCAGCCCGGCATATTTGCCCATCATGAGCATCGCCAGACCCACCGGGATGGCCGCGACGGGACTTACCGAAGTGCCGACGGCAGCGGCGACGAGAAATGCGGACGTCAGGGTCATCGTCCTCTCCGTGATGCGGCCAGCGCGGCAAAGGGGAAGGCTCATAAAATCGCCCTCGCTGATTGCAATCGGGTCCCCCCCTTTCTGCGCGCATTTCGTGATCCAAGCGCCGAGCGTTCCCTGATTTTCAGGTATATCGGCAAGCCAGCCGAACGTCGTGGAGTTGAAGATTTTTGCGAGACCATCCTTGATATTCATCTGAACCTCATTTCAAAGGAAGCATGCATAAAGGGCCGCGTCCGCCGCTCGCGCTTCGTGAGATCATTTGATGAAAATTTGGCAAGCCTGCCAGGAACAACCTCTGAAAAAACGCGATTCAACGGTTGTTTTGCAGGTTGGCTTTAGGATCGGCAGGCCGGGAAACTCTTTAAACACGTCCCGCCGCAGTATGCCCACTGCTTGCTGACAAGTTAGCCGATTTCAAACGTTATGTCAAATAATTAACGTGAATGAGCAGATTGCCTATTGCTGCCGCCTGACGCAAGTTATCAGGCCTGCTGCCCATACTTCCTGTCATTCCCGCGCACACGAGAATCCAGTACCGTGGATTATAAAACAGTCGCCTGTTCGGCTGCGCGCCAGCTGCTTTTATTATGGTACTGGATCCCCGCCTGCGCGGGGATGACGTTTAAGAGATGAGAATGAACGCCAAGACGATTAAAGTCAGCGACAAAATGCAGCGCGGCTATGCGTATGAACTTACCGCCCCGGTGGGGAAGAAATTCGATCCCGGCTTCAGGCCTTATTACAGTCCGAAAGAAATGCTCGAGATGGGCGTGTTCGAGGGCAAGTATATGAACGACTGCAAAAAGGAATTTCCCGCCGACTGGTTCAAAAAGGCGAAAATCTCCGCGACGCCCGACCCGTCGCTGAATTACTTCAAGATCAAGAGCCGTCAGCCGCTGAAAGTGTGGCGCGACAAAGGCTGGATCATCGGGCCAGACCCGCGCGGCTGGTTCCAGTGGTATTGCCGCTATTACATGGGCCGCCGCATTCCCGATGTGGATGCGAAACAGATCAAGCGCTGGCGCGCCTTCGCGCGGCATGCGGCGCAGGTAAAGGAGAATTGCGACGCGGGCGATATCTGGTGCCGCCCGCGCCAGCGGCAGGCGCTGCTGCAATGGGCCCATAACGCGCTGATTTGAAATTTCCCCGCAAAACCAGCCCCCTGCATATTTAGCTTTGACATAACCACAAAGCCTGTCTATGATCGCAGCCAGTTTTCAGCACTTCATTTTTAAAGGTACGCATCATGACCACCCCTCCTCCCGAAATGTCCGCATATGCGATCGCCGGAGGCCAGACGCTCGACTTCATCAATGCCCTGAAAGCCGGCAAGGCCGAGGCGGAGGAAAAGCTGCGCGAGATGGCGAAAGCCTGGAATGCCAATGTGAGCTTCGAATACGGCCGCCCCAGCTTCCAGTTCAAGGAAGGCAGTGTGCCCGCCGGCTGGAAAGAGAGCACCTTCGGCCGCATCACCGCCGGCCATAAACGCTATGAATTCGACCGCGACACGCCCGAAGGCGAACAGGTCGCGCGCGATGTCAGCCGTCTGACGGGCGCCATGAACCTCAGCCATCTCTTCAACGAAGCCTGTGCGCACAGCTGCGGCAGCTGCCGTGGTCCTTACGAATTTGGCTTCGAGACCATCGGCGACAAGGTCGTCGTGACCTGTCCGCAGAACCCTATATCGTCCGGCAAGGCGGAATATCTTATTCCGCCTGATTCAACGCCCATCGCGGCCTCCGAATACTTCCGCCTGAAAGAAGAAGCGGGCCTGCTGCCGGCACCCGCGACGAAGCCGTTCCAGCGCGGCTTCGGGGCGTAATCGCCTTCAAGTAAACATAATAATAAGCGTCAGACCGCGGATGGGTTTCGCATGCAGCCTAACCGCGAAATATCTTCTATGCTGATACAAAGATGCCCGGGCTCCGCTCTGGCGGAGGGAAGATTGGGAGTATCGCGGATGCAGAAATTTCTGGACCGTTTGAATCCTGAAATGCAGGGGACCGCCTTCGCCCTCTTCGGCATGCTCACCTTCAGCATCTTCGACGCCACCATCAAGCACACGATGCACGTGATGGGCTTTTCGCAGGTCATCTTCATCTGCTATGCGATGAACATTGTCATCACGGGTGGGACGGGTGTCGTGCAGAAAAAATCGTTCCGGCCCAAGAAAGCGCGGCATGTTTTCACGATCGTCACGATCAACGTGCTCGAACAATTATGCTTCCTGACCGGGCTGAAGTTCCTGCCCTTCGCGGAACTCTTCGTCGTCATCCTCGCGACGCCGATGGCGGTGCTTGTCATCTCGGCCATTTTTCTGAAGGAGCATCTCCACCGCAACCAGGTCATCGCCATGACGGCGGGATTCCTGGGCGCGCTGATCGTCGCTGCTTCGCCTTTGCTGTTCCCGTCCGGCGCGGACGCGGGAGCCGTCGCCGTCGCGCCCCATGCGGCGTGGATCGGGTGGGTCTGCGCCTGCCTCAACGTCTTGTTCGGCGCGACGCGCATTTGCTATGTGCGCAAATACGCGCAGGACGAGAATCTGTTTGCGCTCACGCTGCTGTTCTTCGTGGCGCTGCTGCTCCTCTCGACGGCGGAATGGCGCTCGATGACATGGCATTTTTCGCCGCTTGTGCTATTGCCGCTCGCCTCGGGCTGCGTGATCGGCAATATCGGCCTGTTCGCTTACCTGAAGGCCTTCGGCAAAACCAAAGCCCCGCTCATCGCCGCCGCGCAGTACAGCCAGATCATCTGGGCGCTGATCATCGGCTACTTCATCTTCCATGAGCCGCCGACGCTTGTCGGCCTCGCAGGCAGCGCGCTCATCATCATCAGCGGATATTTCCTCTATCTCCGCCAGCAGCCCGCCGCCTAGATTTTGAACTTCCCGACCACCGAATTGCCGACAGGCCCCTCCGGCTTCTCGCCGGGCAGCTTGCCGCCCAGCGTCTTCAGCTGCGCCCGCGCGATCGCGACGGCGTCATCCGACAGGCTGGTGAAGGGCGCGGTTTCGCTGGGCGATTCCGTGCCGGTTTTCAGGTTGCGGGTGACCGTCTGGCGCTCGCGCGTCTCGAAGTTGAATATCTCGGTAATCTTGCGCTGCAAGGCGGGCAGCGTCGAGATTTTCGCGACGACGGTGGGCGCCGCGAGTTCCCATACTTCCATCGGCGGCTGGCGCATATTTTCGTTCGCGGCGGATTGCGGGTCGACGACCTTGAGCATCGAAGGGCCTGTGTCCTTCGCCAGCTGCGCCGCGGTCTTGCCGTCCTTGCCCGCGATATCGATACGCGCGCCCCTGGAGACCAGGTATTCCGCCACGCCGCGCCGGCCGTTCGCGATCGCGAGATGGAGCGGCGTGTCCTCCGTGTCGCGCGTGCGGACGTTCACGTCGGCGCCCTTTTCAACGAGCGCGCGAACGACGTCCATTTCTCCTTCCGCGGCGGCCTTGTGGAGCGGATAGACGTATTTTTCATCGTGCGTGTTGGGCGTGGAGCCTTCTGCGCGAATAATGGCGAGGATGATTTGCCGGTTGCCCTTTTCCATCGCCAGCATGAGCGGAGAAAGACCGTCCTTTCCGGCCGCGTCGAAATCGGGATGGTAGCGGACGATCAGCTTCACGGCATCGACCTGGCGGAAATTCACCGCGGTATGAAGGGCCGTGTCGCCCTTATCGTCTTTCATGTCGACGTCAAAGTTCTTTTCGCCAAGACAATGCTGCAGCTCGGCGACATCACCCGTCATGGCGGCTTCGAAGAAACTTCTGCGGCTGCTGAAGAATGGCATCGGTACCAGTACCCCCAATCGTTTTAAAAACATACTTAATTCATAGGAATTATCCCAAGCCTTTTCGTGAACGTCAAATTTCGCGCAGAAGAGCTTAATCAACCCATTGAAAACGTTGGTTACAGACAGGGATCGCGTGATAACGGCCATGTCCCGAATCAGCCTTTTAACGGCTGAGTTCGCGCCGCGTGATGAAAAACCCCGGCAGCATGGGCAGCCAGAAGGTGAGGCCGCGGAAGATGAGCGTCGCCGTCAGCGCGGTTTCGACCGGCGCGCCGATGCGGTGCAGCAGGTAGATGCAGGCGCCTTCGTAAGCGCCGAGGCCGAGCGGCACGGGCGCGACCGTCCCCACCGCGTTCGCCAGCACCTGCGCCGCGAAGACGAGCGTGGGTGGCGGCGCAGGACCGAAGGCCTTGAGCACCACGAATAATGTTGCGGAGTCGACCACGAAGACGCCGAACTGGCAGGCCGCTGCCGCCAGAACCAGTGTCAGGCTGCGCGGCATGCGTCCGCGCGCCTGTTGCAGCGCCTCGTAGACATCGCTCAGCCACTTCCACCGGTCGACGATGCGCGGCCGATGCTTCGCTTCCGCGCGCCACAGGAACCAGATCGCGCCAGGCGCCGCGACGGCGAGCGCCAACACGCCGAAGCCGACGGCCTCAATCCGGTGCGACAAGGCATGTTTTGCCATGAACGAGGACATGGCCACGATCATCGCGGCGGCATAACCCGCATAGAACGAAATCATGTTGATCATGAGGCAAGCGGCCGCCACATCCTCCGGCACGCCGCGGTTCCGGAAGCCCTTGGCCACCAGCAGGCTGCCACTGACGCCGCCGCTCGGCACCGCCTGGCGTGCGAAAACCTGTCCGATGCTCAGGACCACCAGCGAGGGGAAATTCACGCGCGCCCGGCATTTCCGGGCGACGAGGAACCACACTCCGGCCGCGCAGACATAGCTTAACGCCTGGAACGCCAGGGCCGGCAGAAGCCAGACCGGATTCATGTGCTTCAGCCCTTCGGCGATGCGTGACAGCTCGGTGAAGTGCAGCGCGACCACGACAGCCGCGCCCACCGCCAGCAAGCCCGTCATCCACCAGCCGAAGGCTTTCCAGGAAAAATAGGGCGACGCGCCGCGTTCCGCGGACTGGAATGGCAAGGCATGGGCGCGATGGGAAGCCATAAGGGCCTTACGCCCTGCGGCGCGCCGCGGTTCCCCTTGCCCCATATTTCATGCTAGAAATTGGGAACAGGAGCCCGCCATGCCGCAAACCCTCGATCACGAAAAATATATGCGCCTCGCCTATGAACAGGCGCTGAAAGGCTATAAGGAAGGCGGCTGCCCCATCGGCGGCGCGCTGGTCGACAATGCGACGGGCCGCGTGCTGGGCCTTGGCCACAACGGTTTGGTACAGGAACGCAATCCGATCATCCACGGCGAAATGGCGGCAATGCGCGCGGCGGGGCGGCTGAAGAACCGGCACGATACGACGATGTACACGACGCTCCAGCCCTGCTTCATGTGCGCGGGCACTATTGTGCAATTCGGCATTCCGCGCACCGTCATCGCAGATGTTTCCAACGCCTCATCCGCCGATACGATTGACTTTATGCGCTCGCGCGGCGTGGAGATCGTTCTGCTCGACCCCGTCAAAAGCGCGGCGGCCAGGGACTGCATCGCCCTCTGTGCGAAATTCCGCAAGGAAAAGCCCGAGCTCTGGTTCGAAGACTGGGGCGGCGGCCCGAATGCAAAGCTGGCCGCTCCGAAATAGGCTTTCCGGCGTGCGGTGCTACCGCGGGCGGCGGTGCCTGAGATGCTGTTTCAAGAGGTCCATGTGCTTCTTCGGCAGAATCGGCTGCGCAGCATCGGCCATGGTCTTGAAATTATCCGCCTCATGCGCCCAGCTCATGGTCTTGTGGGCGAAAGCCGAGATGTCTTTCCGCGACATGAAATTTTCCGGATGGTCCAGCGCCGCGTCAACGGCGTCCTGCAGCCTGTCCTTCATGACGCCGAGGCCCTTGGCCGCGTTCAGAATCGGCTGATGGCCGCCGCGCGTCAGCGCCGCGACTTTCGTGCCGCAGGCCAGCGCTTCCATGACCGTCATGCCGAGCGTTTCGGTTTCCGAGGGCAGCACGAACAGCTTCGCGCCGGCATAGTATTTCGCGAGGTCCGCGCCCTGCTTGTACCCCGCGAATTCGACATCGGGATGCGCCGCCTTCAACTCGTCAAAGATGGGGCCGGTGCCGACCACAATTTTCTTGAGGCCCTTGGTGTCGAGATTGCAGAAATCCTCGACGCCTTTGCCGGGCGCCACGCGTCCGACGCAGACAACATATTCCTCCTGCGAGGGGCTTTCTTCCGGCTGATAGGGGCGGAACACCGCCGTGTCCACGCCGCGGTTGACGAGATGGATCTTGTCTTTCCTCAGGCCCCAGTCGACGAGGCCCTGTTTCAGCTCGGGCGTGGCGGCCATGACGGCATCGGCCTTCTTGTGGAAATCCTTCAGGAAGGCGAGCGTCGCGGCCGCGCTGATCTTGCGCGGGACGCCGGGCACATTGAAACCGTCTTCCTTCACATACTGCTGCCAGTTGGTATGGAAAGCGGTCGACACGGACAGCCCGTGCTTCTTGCAATATTTCATCGCCCTGAAGCCCAAGGGGCCTTCGGTCGCGATATGCACATGCAGGGGCTTCAGCTTGCCGATCTTCTCCTCGAGATTTTTCTGCGAGGGAACGACGAGCCGCACGCTTTTCTGCTGCGGGATGTTGAAGGGCTGGTTTTTGTGGAAGACGGCGCGGCGCTTGCTTTCCTTCCCCGGGTAATCGAACGGCGTCAGGTAGCGCACGTCGTAATATTTCTCGAGCGGCGCATGCAGGCCCTGGTAGGTGCGCACCACGCCGTTCACGCGTTCCTTGTCCTTGGGCGACAGCGGCACGGCCTCGGGGTGCTCCAGCGCGGCTTCGGTGATAATCAGCAGGATCGGCTTGGCTGAGGGCTTGCTCATGAAATCTCCCGGAAGGAATCAGAGTTATGTAATGTCCGGGCGACCGTACCATTTTTGATAATACGGCGCAACTTTACTTTTTATTCCAAATAATCAATCCGTTAGTCCAGCCGGGCCGGCAACGACCTGATTGCGGCCGCGTTTCTTGGCCTGGTAGAGCGCTTCTTCCGCGCCCTTGATGACATCATCGTCGCCGCGGCTGCCATCGACCAGCACGACGCCGCCCGAGAAGGTCACGCGCACGCGCTGCGGCCCGACCGAAAAGAACGAGGCCGTTACTTTCGCGCGGAATTTTTCGAGGCTCTCATGCGCGTTCTTCAGGCCGCAACCCGGCAGGATGACGCCGAAGGCCTCGCCGCCGCAGCGGCCGATGACGTCGGTGCGGCGCAGGTGATGGCGCAGCATGTGCGCAAACATCTTGATGATCTGGTCGCCCACATGGTGCCCATAGGCGCTGTTGATCTGCTTGAACCCGTCGATATCGAGGATGGCGTAGGCGGTCTCTTCCTTGTTGCGCTTGCTGCGCGCGATTTCGGTCGCCAGCATGTCGGTGAAATGCTCATGGTTGTACAGACCCGTGAAAGTATCATGAACGGTTACGGACTTGAGTTCCTTCGCGCGGCGCGCGCGCGAGCGCACGACGCCCAGCAGCTGGTCGGGGACGAAAGGCTTGACGAGGAAGTCGTCGATGCCGGGGCCCGTGCCCGCCGCCTGGATCTGGTCGATTTCGTCCTGGTGCGACATGAAGATGATGGGAATGCTCAGGAACTCATCATACTGCCGGACGATGGAAGCCAGCTCCTGCCCTGAGCAGCGCGGCATCGCGTTGTCGATGAGCAGCAGGTCCACTTCGTTCTGGCCGAGGAAAGCTATCGTCTCTTTCTGGTCGGTAATGACGGAAACCTTCAGGCCCGTGCGCTGCAGCGCGTGGCGGTAGAATTCCAGCAGCACCTCGTCGTCGTCAACGATCAGCACGTGGTAATCCGGCACCATCATGTACTGGCCGGCCAGGCGCTCGATCTTTTCCACGATGCGGATGGTTTCCGTGGGGCCTGAGAAATATCCTTGGGCGCCGATGCGCGCCGCGCGGAGGCGTGCCTCGAAATCGTCGAAGGGCGACATGACGACGACTGGCACGCGCGGGTTCAGCGCGCGGATGGCGCTGATCCGGTTCAGCTCATGGTCGGACAGATCCGAATAGAAAATGGCCGCCTTCATATGGCCCTTCGCGAAAATATCGCGGAATGAGGGCTCGTCCTCGCCCGCGTAAACCATATATCCGAACTGCGCGACCTGTTCGGCCAGGCTTTCCGACGCACCGCGATCGACGGGTGCTGCGATGATATAGATGTCGTCCTCTCCTTGCGCGATCTTCAGCGGCGCGGGATCCGTCAGCACCATGCCTTCCGCTTCGCGGGCCGGGCTCTCGATGGCGATGCGGCAGGCCGCCTCGGCCGCCTGCAATTTTGCCACGACGTCGCTGCGGTTGGCCGCCTGCACGGCCGCATCGGCCTCGGGCGCCAGCAATTTGCGGATAGCGAGATACAGCGGCCGGCAAGTGTCGCTGATGGCGGGAAAGCCGAAGGTGACGCCTGAATCGGCCAGCAACAAGGCGAGCGTGTAGAGACCCTGCACATCGCGCTTGCGCGGCTCGGCCGTCGCCAGGATTTCGCGCATTCGCCGCAACTCGACCAGGTTTTGCTTCAGGCGTTCCACGTAGGATTGCTGAAGCCTCGACATATCTTTCTTGAACTGTGAGGGAAAGGACATTTCCGGCAGCATGCGGCATCTCTCCTGAAAAAAAATCGGCGCCATTACAGCATAGGGCTTATATGTTAATGACGCCTTACCCAAAGCTTAACGAAGCGTTAAACAACGATATTTACCGTCTAAACAGTGGCTGTCTGCTATCCTAGAATAAGGACAAATGTCTTGGACGCCCGCCATGAACGAGGCTGAAGAACAGGAAGACGTCACGGAGTTCGAGGAGGAAACCTCTCCCCCTCCCCGCTCCGGCGCGAGCCGCGCGCCATCGGCCAGCAAAGCGCCCCAGCCCGAAAAGGGAAACGCCACGCTCAAGCTCGTCATTGGCTGCGCCCTGACCATGCTCATCGGCATGATCGTGCTGAAATTCGACATCCTGACCAAGTCGGCGGCCATGACAGCAGTCGCCGTGCAGGTGCTGGCCTTCATCGTCTACTTCATGACCTCGGGCATCGCCGCCGGTTACGAACAGTCGACCAAGGTAAAGGGACGCGACGCGCTGGGCCCCGAGCGCCGCGCGATGCGGCGGCGTACCGCCATCCGCTTTTTCACCTGCCTGATGCTCGCATTCCTGGGGGCCGCCAGCTTCCAGCGCTACGGCATCCTCGGATACCCTCCGCCGTGGAAGATCACCGACCCGGCGCGAGCGCAGTTCAATGTCGCGCAGTTCAGCTTCACGGATTACCGCTCTACGGCGGAGCTTGAAAACGCGGCACGTAAGCTCCTCCCTGTCGGCACGCCGAAAGCCGCCGTCGACAGGCTGCTTTTCACGACGGCGCACGGGACCGTGAAGCTCTACGACCAGGGCGCGGGCTGGAAAACATTCTCCTACGGCTATGCCAACGGCGCCTCGCGCGGCTTCCTGACGGATGTTCTCGCGTGGATGATGGGCAGTGCCGAAGCCGACAGGCTGTGGTTCGTCTTCGTGAAATTCGACGCGAACAACAAGGTCATCGGCATCAGCGCCTCGGTCCAGGTGGACCGGTCGGGCGCCCTGCCCTTTACGCAGCTGACGCCGTCTGGGGAAGTGGCACCCTATACGGCGCCGGCCGGCCTGTAGCGAGTGTATGCGATGCACCGGCGTCTCGCGCTGATCCTGCTCTATATGCTGATCATCTTCGGCGTTTTCGTCGCCGAAATTCATTATGCGCGCAATCATCCGCTGGCGGATGCGCATCATTCTGCACACTAAAGAATGCGATTTACGTCTTCCCGCCGTTCTTGACCGTCTTCAGCGCGTCGTTCGCACCGGCGAGCTGGTCGAGCGCGCGGCGCAGCGTGTCGAGCCCTGCGCGCAATTCCCGGATTTCGGCGCGCACCGTGAAGTCGCGCGAAAACCGGACCAGCATCCGCAATATCTCGCCGCGTCCTTCCTCGACGGGCACGGCCAGCGCGCGGGCGGCGGCGTCCTTGCCGTCCCTGTCCTTGAGCGTGGGGTCCGCGCCGCGCTCGAGCAACGCCTCGACGGTTTTGACCATGCCTTCCTGCGCGGCCCAGATCAGGCAGGTCTTGCCCGACGCGTCGCGCCGGTCGACGTCCGCGCCGCTCGCAAAGGCTGTCTCGAGCAGCGGATAGCGCCCGGACCGGGCGAGCAGATGCAGCGGCGCGAGAATGCCCGCGCCCGAATCCTCGCCCGCGCAAGGGTCGGCGCCCGCGAACAGCAGCATGTCGATGATCTTGTCCGACCGGCCGGCGATGATCGCCACGTGCAGCGCCGCGGCAGGCCAGGCACCAGCCTGGCTTTCGAGCTTGTTCGGATCGGCCTTCGCCTCCAGCAGCAGGCCAACGCCTTCTTGCATGATGCGCTCGTCCTTCATGCGCAACAGGGAGTGGAGCGGCAGTCGGCCATTGGCGCCGGGCAGGTTCGGGTCGGCCTTCGCCGCGAGCAGCGCCTTGAGCGCGCCATATTCGCGCGGGTCGGTCGCCGCGATGACGAGTGGGCTGTTGCCCTTCTCGTCGCTGCGGTTCACATCGGCGCCCATCGGCACAAGGCTCGCGATCGCGCCCGCGTCATTCTTGATGATGGCCGCCACCAGCATTTTCGTCAGCTTGTCCGCCGACAGCTTGCCGTCGCCGGAAGGACCGGAAGCGAATCTCGAGAAAGCGTTCATGTGCCATGGCCCAGCAGCGCCGCGATGCTCAGAAGGGAGGCCGCGACGATGACGGCGAAAGTGCAGACCGCCCCCATGCGGCGCCCGCGCCCCAGCGCGTTCTTGCGAGTCATGCCATGGACGTGCGCCAGCCGCGCCGCCACGAGCGCAATGCCCAGCGCATGGATGATGAGGGGGTTCCAGCCCGCCATTTCGTCGAAAGCCATCAGCAGCAGCGCCATCGGCACATATTCGATGAAATTGCCCTGAATGCGCACCGCGACGCTGAGATCGCGTTCGCCCCCGTCTCCGTTCATGGCCTCGAGCCTCCGGCGCATTTGCATGATGCGCCACGACAGAACGACCAGCATGAGGCCGAGGATGCCGGCGTAAAACGAGGTGATGTGCGGAACAGCGGTCAAATTTCTGCCTCTCCGAAACCAGAAAAATCTTATTCCATCCGGCGCGCAAAGGCGAGATGCGGCGAAGCCATTTGCCAGAACACACTTACCGGCAATAAGTCTTCAGGACCGCCCATTCTTCCGGCGCCAGCACCGTTTTCACGTCGCTGTTGGGAAACTCCTTCACGAGTTCGGCCCGCGACTGGCTGGACGGATGGTCGGAAAGGAATTTGCTCGCCGTTCCGTCCTCTTCTTCCATGCGTTCGAAAAACTCGCGGAAGCCCTTGTTGTCGACATGCGCCTGCTGAAGCCGCGCGAGGCCACCCCGGTCGGCCTCGTCTTCCTGTTGGCGCGTGAAGTTCATGGTCAGGAAATATTGCGCCCAGTCGGCGGCCGAAGTATCGGCGCCGCCCGAGAATACCATGCTGAGGCCCTGCGCTGTCAGCATTCGCGTGGCGACGCCCTGAATAATATGGCGGCGGTGGACATGCTCGATCTCATGCGCCAGGACGCCCGCTACCTCCTCCGCGGAATGCGCCTGCGCCAGCAGTCCCGAATTCAGGTATATCTTTCCGCCCAGCGTGGCGAAGGCATTGACCTGCTCGTCATGCACCGCCTGCACGCTGACAGAGAAGTTTTTGTCGTCGGGCATCAGCGGATAGATACGCGTCACCAGCTTTTGCAGCAGCGCCTCGGCCTTCGGATTGGCCTTGCATTCGCCTACTGTATTCGCCGGGATTTCCCGCGCCGCCCTTTCCTCCCACGACCACGGAATGGCGCGCGCGAAGGGCCCGATGCCGAGCGCAAAAATGCCGGCGAGACCCGCCCCGCCGATCAGCCAGAGCAGGCCCTTGAGCTTGGAGGCCTTGTCGTGCTGCTCTTCTTCCATCAGTGGTGGTGGTCGTTCAGCATCGCGAGAACGTAAAAGATGAAGATAATGATCGCGAAGATAACGCGTATCGGTCCCTTCTGCGTGCGGCTGGCCGACGCCATTTTTCTCATCTGCACGCTGTTGTCGGGCATCGCCGCCTCGACGAAAGTGTCCTGGTCCTGGATGATCGCCTGCGGCGGCAGCGCGGGACTGCGCGTCGTCAGCGCGTCCACTTTCTTGACCGCCGTGCCGATGGCCATGATCTCGACGAGTCCGCCGCCAAGATCATAGACCCTCGTTTTGACTCCGACGACTTCGTCGGCATCGTAGCGCTGCGCGTCCTGCTGGATGCGGTCGAAGGCTTTTTCGCGCGCCTCGTACAGGAGCTTGGTGAGCGTATCGACCTCACCGCCCGCGATGCTCTTCGCCCAAGAGGCGATGCCCGACGCGAGGCCGAGCGAATAAACCGACACGCCCATGACGAGGCCCACCGGCAGATAGCCGATATTGACCATGTTCCACATTTCTTCGTTCGTCATGTCGGAGGTGACGGGATCGCCGGAATATTGCGTCAGGCGCGGATGCGTGGAAGCCGTGCCCAGCATCAGCATCTCCTGCGCGCCCAGCAGCGGCACGATGGAAGTCTGGATACCGATGACGGCGTTGGCGCCGGATTTCCTGGCGTCTTCCTTGATGCGCGTCAGCGCGAGATGCCGCGTGCGCGTGAAAATCTCGGTGAACTGCGGGACTTCACCGCGCACGAGGCCGCGCAGCGCGCCGCCAATATTGCCGCCGACGCCGATCGAATAGGCGACGTTGCCGAAGACGAAACCGTGCGGCACGAAGCCGGAATCGACCTGGCAATAGAGCTGCTGCGCGTTGGCGAATGAGGTGAAGTTCGGAATATCGCGCGCCGCGGCGTTCGAATCCGACTTCAGCACCGTCGAGCCCATCGCAAGGAATTCGAGGTTCGCGCCGTGGTTGACGATGTCGAAAGAAATCCCCGCCATGCCGACGCCGCCGTGCTGCTTACCCTCTTCCACCATTCGGTCATAGGCGACCTTGCGTCCATCGTGGATGAGCTGCGTGATTTCCGTCACCTCGCCGCCCGCCAGGTTCGACAAGCCCGCGCCGATGCCGCGCAATACGCCCAATGACAGGACGTTGTTGCCGATGCACAGCTGCCCCGGCGAGAGGCCGAGCTGCCTGAGGCAATAAATCTCGTTGCCCGAAAATCCTGTGACCTTGCGATGATCCTGAAGCGCCGCGACCGGTTCAGCGATTGCCATGCTGCCCTCCCCTTGTTTTCCCGGAACAAGTTTAACCGGGAATGATTAATAAAGGCGAAGCGGGGATTAACATAAATGCAACCACCCCGGCGAAAGTCGGGGTCCAGTTTACACAAGTTCTACCTCATCAATTTCGCGATAGAAGTTAAATAACTGGACCCCGACTTTCGTCGGGGTGATCTCATCTCAATGATGATGCGCGCTTATGTCAGGGAATTTTGAAATCCTTGTCACCCGGCATAATGATGCGCTTCTGCGCGGGCGCGGCGGTGGCCGCAGGAAGGGCGGTTTTCAGCACCGAAGGATCGTTCTCGTAATTCATTTCCTTGAACAGCTGCGTGATGTCGCCTTTCCAGACCGTGTTATAGCGGTCGGTCAGGCGCTGCGCCCAGTTGAGGCCGCTGTCGGCGATTTCCTTGAGGGGCTCGAGATAGATGGTCTCGTCCTGGCCTTTATCATTCAGCACCGCGCGGCGCTTGAGGCCCGCTTCGGCGAGCGCCAGGCAGTTCTTGGCGATCTCCTGCACCGTCGTCGTGCCGTTCATGAAGGGCGTTTGTAATCCATGTTGGGGCGTCATGATGCGCAGGTAATCGCGGTCTTCGTTCGACCAGTCCTTGACCATGTCGTAAGCGGCATCGAGCGACTGCTTGTCGTAAAGGAGACCGACCCAGAAGGCAGGCAGCGCCTTGATCATTTCCTGCGGGCCGTTGTCGGTGCCGCGCATCTCGAGGAAGCGGCGCACGCGCACCTCGGGCCAGATCGTATTCAGATGGTTCTGCCAGTCCGACAGCGTCGCCTTCTGGCCCGGGCAGATGTCGAGCTTGCCGTCGATGAAATCCTGGAACGGCGCGCCCTTGGCGTCCATGAAGACATTGCCCTTGTAGATGCCGAGCATCGGCATGGTCTTGAGCGCATAGTCGGCGAATTTTTCGAAGCCGAAACCGTCCTCGAAGGCGACGGGCAGCATGAAGCCGTAACGGCCACCGAGGTTCTTGTACAGCTTGTGCGAGCGGAAGCTCTGGTAGCCGTTCAGCTTGCCTTCCGAGAATGGGGAGTTGGCGAAGAGAGCCACGGCGATCGGCTGGAGCGATAGCGAGACCCGTATCATCTTGACCATGTCTTCTTCGGACTGGTAGCCCATGTTGACCTGCACGGTCGCGGTGCAGGAGGCCACGTCGTAGGCGTTGGGGAATTTCTTGTCGTCGAACCAGTCGAACAGCGCCTGGTAGCGCGACTTGGGCATGAAGGGCATATCCTTGCCCTCCTTGGTCGGGTGATAACCTGTGGCCAGCATGCCGAAGCCGAGTTCCTTGGTGACCTCGACCGCTTCCTTGATCGTTTCGTCCGTTTCCCGGGCGTTCTGGTGGACGTTCTTCAGGGGCGCGCCACCCAGCTCCATCTGGAGACCGGGCTCGAAGGTCCAGTTCATGTTATTTTTATGCAGGTCGACAAAGAGCCCGTCTTCGGGCTGGCCCGGAGTCCAGCCCTTATCGCTCGCCATCTTGGCGATGAAGTCTTCCATGCCGGCGCGGCCCGCAACGCCCAGATAGGGCACCGGCTCACCGTTATCGAGATAAAAAGGCGGCTTTTCGTGCTCGACGCCGATCAGGCGCTTTTCGGGCGGCGTGCAGCCAGCCGCGAACCAGTCCACGAGCTCCTGCTTGGATTCAATGACCTTCTTGTCGACCTGGCTTGCGCTCGACATCTGTAAAACACCTGTGCCGCGTCTAATCTTCTCGTTTTTATAATCCCACCCGTCGCCGGTCCCTCGCCTTCGGCAGTCAGGCGTTTTTGGTTCATGCAGGCGGCATGACGGGGTTATAGATTCATAGCGGCTGCGAATTTTTATGTCAATAAAATTAGGCTTTACAGTAGATTATGCAAATTAAATTATGCAATTCCAATCATCTGCACACAGGCCAAAGCGGCGATCAGAGCGGTCTCGGATTTGAGGATACGGGGTCCGAGCGAGACCGGCTGAACGAATGGAAGCTTCGATATGAAATCCACCTCGGCCGCCGAAAAGCCCCCCTCCGGCCCGACGAGCAGGGCGAGGCTCTGGCCGGCCAGCGGACGCAGCGCGGATGCCAGCGGCGGCGCCGATTCCCTCTCAACGCAAAAGATGAGCTTGCGGCCCGAAGGCCATGTATTCAAAACCTGTTTCAGATTTTCTGCGGGCATGACCTGCATCAGGTCGAGCCGCTCGCACTGCTCCGCCGCTTCGGTGGCCAGCGCGCTTAAGCGATCTTCGTTCACGCGGTGAACGACAGTATGGTCGCAGATCACCGGCTGGAACCGGGCCGCGCCCAATTCCACCGATTTTTCAACCATCATATCGAAGGCTTCTTTCTTGACAGGTGAAGCAAGCACCCAAGTGTCTGTCGCTGGCGATTGCTCGCGTATCTTCTCAAGAAAAGACACGATCGCTTTCTTTTTACTGAGTTCAGTGACCTCCGCCAGCCACTCGCCGTTGCGCCCGTTGAAGGTGCGCAGCCGGTCGCCCGGCTTCGCCCTCATCACATTCCTGAGGTAATGAAGCTGCCCCTCTGATAACGCATGGTTTTCGCCGCGGGAGATATTGTCGCGGGAAACATAGAGGCGCAGCAGGCTTCGGTGGTCGGCAACGGTCATCTTGCTGAAAGCATAACATTTTCTATAGCCACGGGAAACCGGAACGTCCCTACGGAAAATGCATTGGTCTTACAGACCATTGCCAGAAAACAACAAGAACGGGTGCAACATGACAGTTTCAACAATCCTGATGGTGATCCTGGTCCTCGCGCTATTGGGTGCCTTGCCAGCCTGGCCCTACAGCAGCAACTGGGGTTACGGGCCGAGCGGCGGCGTTGGCCTCCTGCTCATCGTCCTGGTCCTGCTGATGTTCAGCGGACATATTTAGGAACGTCAGCGCGGCGGTAATAAGCTTTTCCGGGCGGGCCGGATAAATTATCCTGTCCCGGCATGGCGACCGATATCCAGACTGACAAATTCGTTTTCCGCGTCACGCCGGCCCGCTTCCATCCTTATGTGAAGCTGGCGCGGCTCGACCGGCCCATCGGCACATGGCTCCTCCTTTTCCCGTGCTGGTGGAGCATCGCGCTCGCGAGCGGCGGCCTGCCCTCTATGACCGCGCATGAATGGAACCTGATGCTGCGCTTTGCGCTCGGCGCGGTCCTCATGCGCGGCGCGGGCTGCACCGTCAACGATATCTGGGACCGCAAGCTTGACGCGCAGGTCGAACGCACCCGCGTGCGCCCCCTGCCCTCGGGCGAGCTGACCGTCCGCCAGGCAGTGATTTTCCTGGGCATCCTGTTGTTTCTGAGCCTGCTTATTCTCCTGAGTCTCAACCGCGCCGCGCAAATCCTGGGCGTACTGTCGCTGGTGCTGGTCGGGACTTATCCGGCGATGAAGCGCATCACCTGGTGGCCGCAGCTGTTCCTGGGCTTCACCTTCAACTGGGGCGCGCTGATGGGCTGGGCCGCCGTGCGCGGCACACTGAATGCGCCGCCGTTCGTTTTATATCTCGCGGGGATTTTGTGGACGCTCGCCTATGACACGATCTACGCGCACCAGGACAAGGAAGACGATGCGACCGTCGGCATCAAATCCACCGCTTTGCTGTGGGGCGACAGGAGCGGCTGGTTCGTCGGCATCTGCCTGATGCTGTCGATCTTCTTCCTGGCCCTGACGAAGTTCTTCACCGCCTACAGCGAGTTCACCGTGCTCCTGACGATGCCGGTGATCGCGCAGGCCATCTGGCAACTGCTGAACTGGGATATGCGGGACCCTGACAGCTGCCTGCGCATCTTCAAGTCGAATGCCGGATTTGGATCGCTGGTGCTGTTTATGCTGGGAATGTAAAGACAGCAGTTTCGACTTTACTTGACGTCATCCTTTTTCGCTTTTGGTTTTGCCAGCCGCCATCCGCCCCAAACCAGAAGCGCGCCCGGAACGACCATCAGGACGTAGACGATCAACGGCAAGATCAGCGTATCCGCCATCCATCCCCAAGCCCAGACGCCGTGGAAGAAGACGCGTAGCGTATGCAATGTCGCTGAGATGATGATAAGCGCGCCCGCAATCATCATGAGGGCGCTGTAAAAGGCCCTTCGTTCACTGATTGGCTCCGCACCCTCTTCAGCCGCCGGCTGCGAAGACCGCAATTGCCGCCCCCAGGCTACAATACCCCATCCCAGGCAGAAGGGAAGGACCGACCATGTCAATATCTGGCTGAGGATTTTGCTCACCGATATTTTGTGCCCTTCATAGGAATCCGCCCAGGCAAAGAGCATGATGAAAATGAGCGCGTAGGCGCCGATGCGTCCTATAAAGTTGCCGACGGCGATCAGCATGATGGGCGGAATGCCGAACTTCTTCAGCAGTTGCAGCACCAGCGAATCCGGTCCGGCGACCGCTTTCCACCCTTCCTTCAAAGAGAGCCAGAGCGAATTGGCGTCATCGGCCAGTGCCGCCGGCGCAACGCGTTGCATATTCAGCTTATTCAAACCGGAGATGGAAGGCGCGGCCATCCTGATCCCCAGCCGAAACAGTCCCAGGCCGATGAGAAACGGAATAGCGCTGAAGAACAGGGTGAAGGCGGTACCCACGACGAAGTCCGACAGGCCGCGCAGTCGTCCGTGGACGAGCGGATCGAAAATCATGCTGATGGCGCAGCCGCCGGAAGAGAACATGATCATCGCGCCGAGCGCGATCCATATATAGCCGAAGAACGCCCTGATATTCATGTGGATCTGCCCGGAAAGAGAACCGCCCCTGGAATCCTCGTCAAATGTGCGTCACAAAAATCGAACATTTACTTCACTCGATGTCCTTGTTCATTCTTTCGATATCGTCCTGCGACGAGGGAGTTTCCGTATCCTTCGGTGGCGGCATATAGACGTCAGGCGGGTGTCCGCCCGTGAGCCGCCTCCCGATTTTAACAAGAACAGCCCCGATGACGAAAGGAACGCCGCCGACAATGAGGGGCAACAATTCCGCACCCGCGACATCCGCCAGCTTTTGATGACCGATCCCTTTCCCGCCCAACAGCGTGCCGGCGAAAACAAAAACTGTGCAAGGACCCGAAATCCAAACAATCATCAGGCCGAGGGACAAAAGTAATCCGCCGAGAAATCTTCCCGGGTTCATGCGACCTGTTCCGCTGCTATCACTGCATCACCTCTTGTCCGGATCAATAAACGTATCGACACCCATCGACGTCGGGTCAGGCTTATTGTCCACTGAGCGCCGGGGCGCAGCCGTCACCTCAGGCGTTGCGGGTGGGGAGGCAGTCGCCTGTTCCGGTTCGACGTCCACATCGACCTCGCGCGCGGGGCGGCGCTGCCGAAAGCGCGGCGGCTCGAATGCCGTGGGCGTGATGGAGTTGGCCATCGCAGATGAGGGCGCATTCTCAACAGGCTCCCAAACGACGCCCACCGGCTTGTTTTCCTGCAAGCGCTTGCCGATGCTGTGCAACCCATGTCCGAATAGGTACGGCAGCCCTACCATGATGAAGAAGACCAAAATATTCAGGCCCAGCGAATTATGCCGCTCCAGCGGGTTCAGCATGATCACGATGACAAAGAGCCCCACGATCGCGGAGCCAACCATGATCACGTTGCCGATAAGCTTCAATAATGCGCCCAAAAAGGTGTCCATGTTTAATTTGTCCTCGCACCTCTAATGGCGCCGGGATGGAAAGCTTTTTTCAACTATCGTCCCCTTCGCCTGACTTTTTAAATGAAACCCGCGTCTCCTCCTGCTTCTCAATTTCCCATGAGTTCATGTCTTCCCTACGCGCGCTATGGGTAGGCTTAAGCAAAACAAATCCGATCCATACGATCGCGACGCCAATAACAAATGGTACGCACCCAAAAATATAAATCGGCCCGATTTCTGAGCGGTAGTACCCCATAAAGTCCTGGATAGCCTGGTAAAGCGTGCACCCGCCCGTCAGCAACGCAAGCAACCCGCCAATCACAACCAAAGTCCATCCTGCAAAACGTCTCCCATTCATCCTGCTTTCCTCCGCCGCATCTCTTCCACCAGCCCGTTGCGGTAGAACATGTTGTAGTTCTCGAACGGGATGATCTGTCCGTGCGGTGTCACGAAATGGATGCAGGAGCGCTTGATGTTGGCAAGGCAGAAGTTGAAACGGTCCATGAACTGCACGATGGTCACGCGGAAAACGTTCTCGTAGCTCATGTTTTTCAGCACCGGGATTTCGGGCAGGCAGCAGAGCAGAGACTGCATGCGTTCGGCCGTGTTCAGGTCGCCGGAGGAGAGCGAGAACAGGTCGATCACGCGCTGCTTGAGCTCCCGGTTTTTTTCGAACGAGACGGCGTTCGGTACGGCGGCGACGAGGTCGTGCTGCGGGATCAGCGATGTAATGGGCGTCACTTTGCGGCCATCGCGGATGCCATAAGCGATGGAAATCGTTTCCGGGTTGCAGGGCAGCGGGATGATGTCGGGCGCCTTGAAGACGCTGGATTGTTCGTAAATGCCGCGGCGGATATCGCTGAGCAGCACGCGGTCGCGGTTCTTGTCGAAACCCTCGTTGCGGCCCGCGTCCTGCACGGGCTGGAAAGTGACGCCGCGCACGCAGCGATAGCTCAATGCATGGTCGATGATGGCCCCGACCTCATCCTCGTTAACGCCTTTCTTGACCGTCACCACCGGCGTCGTCGAAATGCCGGCTTCCTCGAGATTGTCGAGCGCCTTCTTGCGCACATTGCGAAGATCGACGCCGCGCAGATTCTCCAGCGCTTCCTTCTTCATCGAATCGAACTGGAGGTAGACCTCGAAGCCGGGTCGCAGGGCCGCGAGCTGCTTGACGAATTCCTTGTCCGACGCGATGCGCACGCCGTTAGTGTTGATCATCAGATGGCGGATAGGTTTTGTCTTCGCAAGTTTCAGGATATCCACGATCTGCGGATGGATCGTCGGCTCGCCGCCGCTGATCTGGAGGATGTCGGGCTCGCCCTCGCTTTTGACGAGCGCATCCATCATGAACCCGACCTTGTCGAGACTTAAATGCTTCTTGCGCATCGGCGACGATTCCGCGAAGCAGACCGGACATTCGAGATTGCATTCCTCGTTGATCTCGATCAGGGCGAGGCAGCTGTGCTGCTCGTGGTCGGGGCACAGGCCGCAGTCGAGCGGGCAGCCGTATTCCGTGCGCGTCTGGTAGTCGAGCGGGCGGTCGCCCGGCTTCTGGAAGTCCTTGCACCATTTGAAATAGCCGGCGTCGCTGGAAACCCTGGTCTTCTGCACGCCGTGCGCCGGGCAGCGTTTCTGATAGTAAACTTCCCCCTCCTCGATCAGGATTTTTGCGGGAACCAGCGCGAGGCATTCTTCGCACAGGGAGGTCGTCTGGCCGTAAAAAACATAGGGCGTTTGCTTACGCTGCTCGAAGGGCATGGCGGGATCCGTAAATCATGACAGAACTGTAAAGAACGATGGCAAGGCAAAGGTATTGAAACATGTCGAGCGGGCCGATCGGCGCATAGGGTTTCAGGAACTCCCACACGAAGCGCTGGGCCGCGTAAAAGCCCGCGCAAAGATAAAAGCCATAGCGGATGATGAAGCCCGGATGGTTCCTTAGCATCCCCAGCGTGAACAGCAGGAAAGCCAGCATCGACAAGCTTTCGTAAAGCTGGACGGGATGCCGCAGAATCCCGTCGCCGAAATCGTGGCCCCAGGGGAGTCCGGTGGACACGCCCGCCGTCTGGTCCTCGATGCCCGAAAAGAAACAGCCCAACCGCCCCACCGCGATGCAGATGCTGAACGGGACGACATATATATAACCGGTGGACCCTTTCGTGCCGCGTTTCAGCTTGTACAGTTCCACCATCAGGATCGCGCCGAACAGCGCGCCCAGCACGCTGCGCCCCGCCTCGTGCAGGTCGATCAGGTACAGGTTCAGCGTGCCGAAGAAAAACGCCCCCGTGATGCTGCCCAGACTCAGGAACAGGAAATACCCGCTGCCGACGCTGGCGGCAGTCCGCACCAGCTGGTCCTGAAAGCGCCATTTGTACACGAGAAATCCGCCCAGAACCGCGAGCGTCACGGCGAGAAGGTCGAAGCAGGTATGGACGATGAGGTGATGCAATTTAAGCCCGTTTATCTTCCGTCACAGAGGCCGCTGATCGTCTCCACCTAACCCAAATCCTCCAGCACCGGAGGATGATAATGCGGGCCCTTGAGCACCTTGCCGTCGTCGCGCAGGAGCGGCTTGCCATCGGGGCCGAGCTTGGACATGTTGCTGACATGAACGCGGCTGAAGACTTCGCTCGCGGGCAATCCGAAGCTGATCGAAGTGCCGCTGAGCACATACTGCACGTCCGCGATTTCTTTCATCATGTTGAGGCGCGTCGGTTTCGTGACGGTGCTGCCGCTTTTGATTTCGGCGATCGCGCGGTCGAGTTCGGCGAAAAGCTCCTTCACTTCCTCGGCGATCAGCGCCTTGCGCAATTCCAGCAGCGCGATGTCGAAGCTTCTGTCGACGGCGGCATTCGTCGCGACGTGAAATTCGCGGACCTTTTGTTCGTAGGCGTTCATGGCTTCCCCAGGATGATGATGTGCCGGAGCAGAATAACATGCCCGCGCCGCCGCACAAGCGCAGAGAAGGATTATGGAAAAAATTTGACAATTGCCAAACTCCCCGGTAGTTTGCTGCGTAGCAACAACAAAGAGGGGTCCACAGGACATGCTGAACATCGCCCGGCTGCTGCCCAGCGAAGGTAAATTCTACCGCTACATCGAGCAGCTTTCGGCCGAAGCGCATACCAGCGCGACGCACCTGCAAACCTTCGTCACCAGCACCGACACGGCTGCGAAGGCCGAAGCCGGCAACGCGATCTCGAGCTGCCGCCAGATGGCGAAGAAACTGTCCAACGAAGTCACGCAGGAGCTGTGCCTGACCTTCGTCACCCCCTTCGACCGCGAGGACATCCAGCTCTTTTCCTCCTACCTCTACCGCATCACCAAGACCATCGAGAAGGTGCGCGAGCATCTCGACATCCACGACATGCATGATGTCGAGGACCTGCCGCGGCAGGTCGGGCTGATTGTGCAGGAAGCCGAGGCGATGGACGGCATCATCAAGGCGCTCATCCGCGGCGGCAAGCCCGAACAGGTGGTCTCGCAGGCGGCTGTGCTGGACGAGCTGGAGAACAAGGGCGACCTGCTGCTAAGCGAACTGCAGGTTAACCTCATGAAGGACACCCGCGACGTGCGGCGGCTGATCCTGCGTAAGGATATCTACGACCTGCTCGAACGCGTGATCGACGGCTACCGCAGCGCCGCCGGCGTCGCGCTGCAGATCGCCCTGAAGCACAGCTAAGGGCGGGAAGCGGCATGGAAGCATCCTTTCCCCTCCTCTGCACGGTCGTGGGGCTGGCCCTCGTCTTCGACTTCATCAACGGTTTTCACGACACGGCGAACGCCATCGCCACCGTCGTCTCCACGCGCGTATTGCGCCCGATCGCAGCCGTCGTCTTCGGCGCCCTGCTGAATTTCGGCGGCGCGCTGATGGGCACCGAGGTCGCGGCGACCGTGGGCAAGGGCCTCGTGAATGCGTCGACGCTGAACCTTCACACGGTCCTTTGCGCAATCGCGGCCGCCATCATCTGGAACCTGATCACCTGGTGGCAGGGATTGCCGACCAGCTCCTCGCACGCGCTGATTGGCTCATTGCTGGGCGCCACCTTCGTGTCGGCGGGAAACAGTAACATCATGTGGAACGCCGTCGGCACGAAAGTCGTGGCGCCGATGGTTTTCTCGCCGGTCCTGGGCATCGTCATCGGCTTCACCCTCATGCTCGCGCTGACCTGGGGCTTTCACAAGGTCAAGCTGGGACGCATCAACCGCCTGTTCGGGCGGCTGCAGATCATCTCGGCCGGCTTCATGGCCCTTAACCACGGGCAGAACGACGCGCAGAAGTCGATGGGCATGATCGGCCTTGCCCTGCTGCTCAGCCATCCGCAAAGCGACTTCGTGATCCCCTTGTGGGTCAAGGCCAGCTGCGCGCTCGCGATGGCGCTCGGCACCCTGTCGGGCGGCTGGCGCATCATTCGCACGCTGGGCACCAAGATGATCAAGCTGCAGCCCATCAACGGCTTCGCGGCGGAAACGACCGCCTCGCTCATCATCGGCGGGGCCTCGCACTTCGGCATCCCGGTCAGCACGACGCACGTCATTTCCAGCGCCATCATGGGCGTGGGCACAACCAAGCGCGTCTCCGCCGTGCGCTGGGGCATCGTCGGCAACATCGTCTGGGCCTGGGTCTTGACCCTGCCGCTCACCTTCGCCCTCGCCGCGGCGCTGATGTGGGTGTTCAGGACGATTTGAAACAAGTGCCGTCATCCCCCGCGAAGGCGGGGATCCCGTGGATGTTTTGAATTCATGATAACGCCGGGATTCCCGCTTTCGCGGGAATGACACAGGTGAGGAAAAGAAAAACCCGCTCCGGTTAAGGGAGCGGGTTTTTTTGAATTCGGTCGCGCCGGCTAAAATGCAGCGGCGCGATTAAATTACTTGCCGACTGCTTCTTTCAGTTCTTTTGCAGCGCGGAAAGCGATTTTCTTTTTCGCGGGGATTTTGATGGTTTCGCCCGTTGCAGGGTTGCGGCCCATGCGCGCAGCGCGCTTGCGGACCTGCAGGATGCCGAGGCCGGCCATGCGGACGCGGTTGCCTTTTTTCAGGTTTTTGACGAGGGAAGCGACCAGATCTTCCATGATCAGGTTGATTTGCTTTTTCGGCATTTCATGCTTCTCAGCGATTTCCGCTGCGATGTTTTTCAGCGTAACGGTCGGTTGGGTTGCTTTCGCCATGGTATGACACTCACTTCGTTTGTTTGCACAACGGCGCTCAAAAATGCATGGAAAAGGCGCTTTAAAGCGGCATCCCCAGAATCACATTCGCTCGCCGATAAGTACGATTCATGACAGATAACTAATGCTTCGCCAATACAAAAATACGCCCGGAATGCGATTTTAGGCGGTTTTTAAGGGTTTTTAGCGTCTTTTTTGCGGTAATAAGGCGGTTGAGTGTTCAAAAAGCCTTGCGGGATAAGGGTTTTCAGCACCTGAACCAGTTATCCACATTGCGCGCGGCGACGCATTTTTCGCTTGATTTTTTTTGCGCCGCGCCGCAGAAACCCGCGTCACTAGCCTTCTGCCTGCGCGCGCATGTCCTCGAGTTCGAGCCAGCGCGTCTCCGCGTTTTCAAGCTCGCCGCGCGCTTCGGCGAGGCGGCGCGAAGCAGTGTCGAAAGCGCCGCGGTCGCGCGTGAACAGCTCCGCATCGTCGAGCCTGCGCTCGAGATCTTCGATTTCTTTTTGGAGACCTTCAATTTTTCCGGGCAAATTATCAAGCTCGTATTGCAGCTTGTACGTCAGCTTCTTATACGTCTTCGGCGTCTCCGATTTCGGCGCCGCCGGCGCGACCGCCGGTCTCGGGCGCGCACGTGGTTCATTGAAGGCGAGGAAATCGTCTTCGTCGACGCCTTCCGTCAGACGGCGGCGCTTGGCCTCGAGGTAATCGGTATAGCCGCCCATGTAGCCGTGGACCTTGCCGTCGCCTTCGAAGGCGAGGATCTTGCTGACGGTCTGGTCAAGGAAGTCGCGGTCGTGGCTCACGACGATGAGCGTGCCGGGATATTGCGACAATATCTCTTCCAGCATGTCGAGCGTGTCCATGTCGAGGTCGTTGGTCGGCTCGTCGAGGATCAACAGGCTCTTGGGGTTTGCCAGCACCTTGGCCAGCAGCAGGCGGTTCTTCTGCCCGCCCGAGAGCGTGCCGACCTTCTGGTCGACCATCGCGGCGTCGAACAGGAAGTCGCGCAGGTACCCAACGACATGGCGGGTCTTGTCCATGACTTTCAGGTATTCGCCGCCCTGCGGACAGAGCACATGCTTGACCGTGTCCTCGGGCACCAGGTCGCGGCGCTTCTGGTCGAAGTAGGAGAATTGCAGGTCCTTGGCGAGCTTGACCTTGCCCATGTCGGGCTTCATTTCGCCGATGAGCATGCGCAGGAAGGTCGTCTTGCCCGAGCCGTTCTTGCCGAGGATGCCGATACGGTCGCCCTTCTGGATGCGCATCGAGAATTTATTCAGGATAAGCTTCTCGTGTCCCGCATCAGAGGTGAATCTCTTGTCCACCTTGAAATATTCGGCGACGAGGCGCGAGCCCAGCTCGTCCGTCTCCATTTCGCCGAGGTGCACGCGCCGCATCATCTGGCGGAAGGAGCTTTTGTCTTTCTTGAGCCGCGCGCGTTCCTCGTGCATCTGCGCCAAACGCCGCTGGTTGCGCTTGCGCCGCGCCTTTACGCCGCGGCTGCCCCATTCGACTTCGATGTCGAGAGCCTTCTGGCGGTTTTGCAGCTCGCGCTCCTCCTGCTCCAGCAGCATGGTCGACCATTCGTCGAAATGCGCAAAGCCCTTGGGCGCGACGCGCATCTTCGCGCGATCAAGCCAGAAGATCTTGTTCGAGATATTGGCAAGGAAGGTCTTGTCGTGGCTGACGCATAGGACGGCGCCCGCGTAGCGCTGCAGGAACTGCTCGAGCCATTCGATGATGTCGAGGTCGAGATGGTTGGTGGGCTCGTCCAGCATCAGGATGTCGGGTTCTTCCACAAGAGCCCGGGCCAGGGCCGCGCGGCGCAGTTGCCCGCCCGAAAGCATGTCCATCTTGTCCTCGGGCTTCAGTTCGAGCGGCTGGATGACCATGTCGACCTTGTAGCGGTTCTCCTCCTCCACGCCGGCTTTCTTGAGCTGCTCGAAAACAAAATCGTAAACCGTCTGGCCCGGCAGCGGCGTGATTTCCTGCTGGAGGTAGCCGATGGTCGTGCCCTGCAGCACCCAGCGCTCGCCGCTGTCGAGATCGCGCTCGCCCGTGATGATGTTCATAAGGGTGGTCTTGCCCGAACCGTTCTTGCCGACCAGGCTGATCTTGTCGCCATCGTGAATGTTGAAGGCCAGCCCGTCGAAAATCGTTTTCTCGCCGAATGAAACGCTGCCGTCCTGGACGCTCAAGATTAATGTCGATGCCATTTACTGCCTTTTCGGCGCAATCTGCCACGTCTCCGGCAGCTTGTCACCCCAAGGGGCGTTATATAGTATGGCGGAAGGAGTTCAGCCATGGTTATCGAGCCGAACCTCGCCTGGTGGGACCGCGCCGTCCGGATCGCCGTGGCGGTCGTCATCGTCGTCGCCTGCGCCAAGGGCTTTATTCCGGGCGGGGCGTCATGGCTTGCGCTGCTCCTGGGCGGCGCGCTGCTGGTGAACGGCATCGCCGGGCGCTGCGCGATCTACTCCCTTTTGGGGTTGTCGACCTGCAAAATTCGCAAGAAGTGATTTTCATAAATTAAGGACCGCCAAACCATGGAAGAGAAAGTGCCGGACAGGAAGACAGGGCTCCAGCGCATCCTGCGCGCCTGCCTTTATACCCGCGACGGTCTGGTCTCGACCTTCAAAAGCGAAGCGGCCTTCCGGCAGGAACTCGGGCTCGCGATCGTCCTCATTCCGGTCGCCTTCTACCTCGCGCCCAACCGCCCGTCGCTGGCCGCGATGATCGGCAGCATCATGCTCGTCCTGATCGTCGAGATTCTCAATTCCGCGATCGAGGCGGTCGTGAACCGTTTCGGACCGGAATGGAATCTTTATTCCAAGGCGGCGAAAGACGGCGGCAGTGCGGCCGTGTTCGTGGCACTCGTCAACGTCGCGATCGTCTGGCTCATCTGTCTTGTTTGATCCTGGGAATCATCGACAGATAACATAAAATTGCACGTTTTGCGCTGCAGCGGTGCACGAAAATTCCGCTCTAACGATCGAATATATTTGGGGTTTCTCTGCTCCGGTTTTGCAGTTGCGGAGGTCCGGGAAATCGGTTACTCCTATGAGAAGGCTGGATATCCTCGATTTACTCGTGATCCACGCGGCTTTGAGGTTGCCGGCCTGACTTTATAAAACTGAGACTCAAGGAGAATACTCGCATGCCCAGTGGTACCGTAAAGTGGTTCAACAACAAAAAAGGCTTCGGCTTTATCGTCCCCGACGGCGGTGGAACGGACGTGTTCGTTCACATCTCGGCGGTGGAAAAGTCGGGTCTGAAAGGCCTCAATGAAGGGCAGAAAGTGAGCTATGAGCTGGCTCCCGATCGCCAGGGCCGAATGACTGCCGTTAATCTCAAGGCCGCATAAGAAATTCACTGACTTTTGAGAAAGCCCTTAGATACAATCTAAGGGCTTTTTCTTTTGGACTGGAAAACTCCGATGCTCTCCTATCAGCACATCTACCACGCCGGCAATTTCGCCGACGTCCAGAAGCACGCCATCCTGGTGAAACTGCTCAAGACGCTGGGCGCGAAGCCGGCGGGTTTCCAGGTCCTCGATACCCACGCCGGCCGGGGCCTCTACGACCTGTCCTCCGAGGAAGCGTCGCGCAACCGCGAATATGACCTCGGCGCAGGGCTGTTCCTGAACGACGAGGACAAGGTCTTAAGCGATTATTCGGCCATCCTGCGCAAGTTCAACCCGGACGGCGAGCTGAAAGTCTACCCCGGCTCGGCCATGATGGCGCGCGAGCTGATGCGCCCCTCGGACAAGCTGGTCTGCATCGAACGCCACCCCGGCGAATTCATCGAGCTGCAGAAGGCGATGGGCACGGCCGCGAACACCCAGCTGCTGCAGGAAGACGGATTCAAGGCACTGGTCGATATGGTGCCTTTCGCGGGCCGGCGCGGCCTTGTCGTCGTCGACCCCTCTTACGAGATCAAGAGTGAGTACCGCGACCTCGCGAAATACCTGGCGCAGGCCTGGAAGAAATGGCCGCAGGGCACTTTCCTCATCTGGTACCCGATGCTGGAAGCGCAGGGCCATCGCCAGCTGCTGACCGCCCTGCGCCGGACGGACGTCAAAGACGTGCTGGTGAGCGAGCTGCGCCTGCACGAACCGCCGAAAGAACAATTTCGCATGTACGGCTCCGGCATCATCATCATCAACCCGCCCTGGCCGCCCGCCGTCGTCGAAACGCTGACGCAGTATATCGCGTCGAAGCTGCCCGTGAAGGCCTTCGCCGACGTATTCTGGCTGGACAATCAAAAGATCGATCCGGAGACGGGGAGCATTCAGCTGTAAGTTATTGTCATTCCGAGGGAGCGCAGCGACCGAGGAATCTTTCCCGATTGCGGCGAGAGAGAAGATCCCTCGCTGGCGCTCGGGATGACATATGGATTAATCCAAAAACCGGAACGTCAGCGCCTTGAGATAGCTCGTCTCGGGCAGCATCGGGTGGACGGGGTGGTCGGGTCCGGCGCCGGCGGTTTTGATGAGTTGGAAGGGGCGGCCCGACTTGGCCATGCCGCCGGAAACCACGTCGATCAGGTCTTTGGCGTTCACATGGCTGGAGCAGGAGGCGAAGAACAAAAAGCCGCTGCGCTCGGCCAGTCCCGCCGCGATGCGCGCGAGTTTCTGATAGCCTTTCATGCCCGGTCCCATATCCTTGCGGCTTTTCACGAAAGCGGGCGGATCGACGCTGACGACGTCGTAGCGACGGCCCATGCGCGCGAGCTTCTCCATCATGTCGAAGGCCGGGCCTTCGATAATCTGGCATTTGCCCTCGACCTTGTTCAGAACCGTGTTCTTTTCGAGCATCATCAAGGCATCGGATGAGCTGTCGATGAAGGTCACGCCGGTCGCGCCATTCACCGCGGCGGTCACGCCGAAGCCGCCCGTGTGACAGAAAATATCGGCGACGGTGCCGTTTTTCGCAAGATGCGACACCCAGGCGCGGTTGTCGCGCTGATCGAAGAACCAGCCGGTCTTCTGCCCTTCCATCACATTGACGTTGAACTGGGTGTTATTCTCGGTGATGGTGACGAGAGGCTCCTTCAGCGCGCCCATCAGCGCGGTGACCTTTTGCTCCAGCCCTTCGAGTTCGCGCGTCGGCGTGTCGTTGCGCAGGATGATTTCCTTGGGGCGGATCAGCGACTTCAGTGCGGATTCCACATGCGGCCACAAACTCTCCATGCCGGCCGTGTTGATCTGCGCCACCAGCACGTCGCCGAAGCGGTCGACGATCAGGCCCGGCAACCCGTCGCTTTCGGCATGGATGAGGCGGTAAAAGGGCTGGGCGAAAATACGGTCGCGGAAGACGATCGCGCTTTCGACCTTGTGATAGATGAAGAAGCGCTCGATATTCTCCTCGGGCTTCAGCGTCATGACGCGCCCGACCAGCTGCGGTTTCGGGTTGTAGAAGCCGCGGCCCACGAAATCGCCCTTGTCGCGCACGAAGTCGACGACCTGACCGGAAGCGACAGCTTCCGCCTCTTTCGAGTTCAGAACTTCGGACCGGAATACCCACGGATAGCCCTGCCTCAGGCGGCGGACGGAATGCTCATCGATGCGGATCGCGGGAAGCGCTGTCATGGGACTATAATTCTAAAGAATGTCATCGACCCATTTTGGCACAATCTCGGTCGCTTTGCCATAGCGCCCCTCTTCGAACGCATTATGGACGAGGGACTTCTCGAGATTAAGCTCGAACGACCGCGCCCCCGCCTGCCGCCGCGCTACATCGACGAAGCCAGCCGCGGGATAGACGTTGCCGGAAGTGCCGATCGCCGCGAAAACCTCGCATTGCGCGAGCGCGGTGTAAATATCCTCCATGTACAAGGGCATTTCCCCGAACCAGACGACATGGGGGCGCAAATGTCCGGATTTGCCGCAGGCTGGGCATTTGGTTTTTTCGTCGAAGTCGCCGTCCCAGTCGGGCAGCCCAAGACAGGCCGAGCAGCGCGCGCGGCGCAGCTCGCCGTGCATCGGCAGCAGGCGCAGGCTCCCAGCACGCTTATGCAAATCATCGATATTCTGGGTCACGAGCAGGAAGTCGTCGCCGAGCTTTTCTTCGAGCCGCGCAAGCGCCAGGTGCGCCGCGTTGGGCTGGATCTCCGGCTGCAACAGTTGGCGGCGCCGGTCGTTATAGAAGCGGTAAACCGTGTCGGGATCGCGGCGGAAACCGTCGGGCGAAGCGACGTCCTCGATATGGTGGCCTTCCCACAGCCCGTCGGAGCCGCGGAACGTGCGGATGCCGGATTCCGCCGAAATCCCCGCCCCTGTCAGAACCACCACGCGCATGATTGAAAAACCTTGTTCCTTTCTGCACTATCCACCCTGTCCGTCATCCCCGCAAAAGCGGGAATGACGCCACTATCATAGGAATAAACTAACATGAAAAACACCCCTTTCCATGACCGGCGCGACTATATCCGCCGGACTTTCGCGCACGAGCCGAAGCAACAGCAGGCGATCCGCAACGGGCTGACGGGCCCTGAGGACCAGATCAGCGTGCCGCCAGAGGACGGGCGGTTGTTGCAGCTGCTGGTCCGGCTCACTGGCGCGAAAAAGATCGTCGAGATCGGCACGCTGGGCGGCTATTCGTCGCTGTGGATGGCGCAGGCGATGCCGAAGGGCGGCGTCATTTACACCTGCGAATACGAAGAGCGGCGCGCGAAGATCGCGGAAAAGAATTTCAAAAAATACGCCAAGGACAAAAAAATCAACATCGTGCGCGGCAACGCGCATGAGACGCTGCCCCTTTTGTCAAAGAAAGGCCCCTTCGACCTTATCTTTATCGACGCGGACAAAGTCTCTTACGCGAAATATCTCGACTGGGCGGAAAATAACGTGCGCAAGGGCGGGCTCATCGTCGGCGATAATACGTTCCTATTCGACGCCGTCTGGCAGGAAGAACCCAACGATCGCGTGCGCCAGACCGCCCTCTTCGCCATGCGCGACTTCAACCGGCGCTTGAGCGACCCGAAGAAGTATCAGAGCATGCTGCTCAATACCGGGCAGGGCATGACGGTGGCGATGAAGTTGTGAGCCCTGACAACCAAAGCGTAACCCCGGCGAAAGCCGGGGTCTGAAATCTCGCAGATGTCCCGGTAGTTATTGCGACGGAACCACTGTTCCAACGGTGCCACCTTAGACCCCGGCATTCGCCGGGGTTACAAGTAGCGTCAAGCCACCAACTCCGGGAACGCCGTCTTCACGCCCTGACGCATGACGGTGGCGAGTGCTGCCACTTCGCCGCGGACGTTGGACCAGACGCGCACGGGAGCCATGCCTTCGCGCTCGTATTCGGCCTGGAGGACGGATTCGATAATGTCGCCCCGGCCGTTCTTGATGTCGACGATCTTGAGCTTGAAGCGGCTCTTGTTCAGGACGGCCGCGACCAGCGCGTCCTTCATGCTCAGCGAAATCACGTCGCAGGCCTCGACCGCGGCGCCCTGCACCTGGACATGCGTGCCTTCGGTCTTGCCGGGCGGGATGAGCTCGACGACGCCGTTTTTCGGCACGCGTGTCTGCGGCATGCCGGAAAGCGTGATGGGCGCCGGGCCCTTTTTCTCCTGCGCTTCCACCTTGGGATGCGCCGCCTTGACCTCGTCGATATGGCTCAGGACATATTTCATCGCGCCCGCGAAATCGACCCCCTCTTCCGCGAACAGCCGCTGCAACCCGCGCAGCCCCATCGTCGCGTCGACATCGTTGTCCGAGACGACCAGCTTCATCAGCTTCACATAGGCTTCATTGTCCATCGCATATCCCTCTATTGCTGCTCACGGCCGAAGAAGACAGGCTTCTCGGGCCGGTATCTGACGTCGAATTGTTCCTCGAAGGTGGATATTCTTTTGTCCAGCGCGACGAGGCGCCCGGTGGCACCGCGCAGCTGGTTGGCTTCGGCGGTCGATTTCATGCCGCTCGTCTCCCCCATTTTTTCCTGGAGCTTCCGTGTGATGTAGCGCAGGTTGAGCGCTTCGAGCAGCGCGGCCGCGATGCCCGTGCTCTGCACGACGCGCGAGGCAAGCTCCCCGCCCGTGGCGCTGAAATTGAACGCGAGATCATTGCCATCGGCGCGATAGAGGAAGCCGCAGCGCATCTGCTCGCCGTTATCGGTCAGCACCGCCGCGACGCTGGTCATGTGCTTGATGCGCATCTGCTTGCCGACTTTTTTCAGCGCGCCCTGCGCGACCTTCATCGTGGCGTCATAGTTGTCGACGGTCAGGAGCGCGCATTGCTCGACAACGTCGACGAAGGGCGAGGTCTTGGTGCGAAAGATGGGCCTGCCGTTCGCGTAGATGGCGGCCCAGTTGTAGGGGTTGAATTCGCGCTCGTAGTTGGAAAGAATTGTGTCCCAGTATTCGTTCCATTCGGGGGGCTTGTCGCGGCCCTGAAGGGGGCCGTGCTTGAAATATTCGGCGAGGATCAGGCTGGCCATGCGCAGGGTCGTATGCATGTTTTGCGCGCGCACGACGACTTTTTCGCCCTGCTTGTCGCCCAGCTTCAGGAAGACGCGGTTGCTTCGCACGACATTCGGCCCGTCCTCGAGGTCGTCGATGTCCGGCGTGACCGCGTCGTCGATAAAAACGATCTTCTCCCGGACCAGAGAGGTATTGAAATCTTCCATGAAAACCCGGATCGGAATATATGAAATTTCCCCGATACCGAGCATGCCATGCCGGGCATTTCGGCGCAATGTAAGGATTGTTTTATGTCTTAGGCGGCGAAACCCCTGCGGTGCTGGTGCACATGGCGGGCATAAGCCGTTTTCGTATGGTCGAGGGCGGCGCCCGGCGCATAGAGCGGCAGGCCCGAGACCTTGATGCCCAGCGATTCCAGCTGGCCGATCAGGCCTAGCGCCTCGGTTAAGGAAGCCGTGCCTTCGGCGACGCGGCGCGAGATGTCCTTCAGCATGTCGATCAGGGCGCGGATCAGGGCGGCTTTGGCGCTGTCCTTCTTCTCTTCTTCGCCGGAGAAGGACAGGTTGTCGTTGCAGTTGTTGAAGCGGCCGCGCAGCGTGTCGAAGCGGACGACGGCGGCCGGAGCGTTTTCGTTCGCCGCATGATTGAACTGGATGCGGACGTAGTGGCGGCCTGCATGCGCTGCGATGCGGCGCGACAGGTCCGACACTAATATTATGGAATTAAATACACCCCTAAGCATTTCCCGTAGTCTCCCCAAGGCAAGACTACGGTCGGCGCTATGAAAAATTAGTTAAGTAAATTGGTTATGGAATTAATCAGCTGTTAACCGGTCATTTTATGACTCAAAAAATCTTTCAGTTTCATCGGGAAAAAATATATAAAATGCAATCTAATGGCGCCGAAAAAACGAAAAAAATTTGCGGACAGCGCGACGATTGATGCCGAAGACATTCGGCAATTCGAAGAACTCGGCGAAAAATGGTGGGATGAATCGGGCCCAATGGCCCCGCTCCACCGCCTCAACCCCGTGCGCCTCGAATACCTGCGCCGGATCATCCGCGAACGCTTCTCACTCCCCGACCGCATAAAGTGTTTACAAAGTCTTAAAATCGCCGACATCGGCTGCGGCGGCGGCCTGGTGGCCGAGCCCCTCGCGCGCATGGGCGCGACCGTCACCGGCGTCGACGCCGGCCAGGAAAACATCCGCGTGGCGAAGGCGCATGCGAAAGCGCACGGACTCGATATCGATTACCAGGTTGTGACGGCGGAGAAGCTCGCCGCGTCCGGCAAGAAATTCGACGTCGTCACGGCGCTCGAGATCGTCGAGCATGTGGCCGATGTGGATGTCTTCCTGCAGGCCTGCTGCAAGCTCGTCGCGCCGGGCGGGATGCTGATCATGTCGACGCTGAACCGCACGCCGAAATCATATCTGCTCGGCATTGTTGCCACCGAATATGTGCTGCGCTGGCTGCCCCGCGGCACGCATGACTGGAAAAAATTCGTAAAACCATCGGAACTCGCGCGCGGGCTGGAAACGCACGGGCTCGAGGTTACCGATCTACGCGGGCTTATTTACAACCCGTTCACGCGGGATTTCCAGTTAAGCAAATCCGACCTCGACGTGAATTACCTGCTGACCGCTTCCAGGTAACCCGATGAAACACGAATTCAAAATCGAGAACGCCGTGATCCACCTGATCGGCGCTCCCGGCACGGGAAAGTATACGATCGCGAGCGAAATGACGCGACTGGCCGACATCCGCCTCGTCGACAATCATCTCATCAACAATCCGCTGTTCAGCCTTATCCGCCAGGACGGCATGACGAAGTTGCCGCCCCGTGTCTGGCAGAACGTCAGGATGATCTGGTCGGCGGTCGCCGATACGATGGTGCATATCTGCCCGCCGGAGTTCAGTTTCGTGCTGACCAATGCCCTGTTCGAGAACGACGCCGATGACCTGCGGCACATGCGGAATATGCGTAATGTCGCTCAGCAAAGAAAAGGCCTTTACGTTCCCGTCCGCCTGCTGATCAGCGACGCGGACGAACACCGGCGGCGCATCACGTCGCCGAGCCGCGAACAGCGCATGAAGGAAACAGACCTCGCGGCCGCCGCGAGATATGCGGGGAAAGAAATCCTGAAAACGGGACTCCCGGAAGAGCTGACGCTCGACGTCGCCGGAATTTCTGCCGTCGACGCCGCGCGGCGGATACTGTCACATGCCGCAAAACTTCGCTGAGCGGCTTGTAGTTTCGTCGCGGGGAAACACGCCCCCTTGCCGGCATTCTGGCCGGGATCAGCTTCTTCTTTTGTGTCTTAGCCTGTTGTACGGCCATCATGAAGTGGCACCCGGAATTGGCGAATATTTTCAGCGGAATAAATCGATCGCATAGCGCGTTTTTTTGCTCTGGCGTATAATAATAAGGCAAGGCCTTTAGGGAAGGTTCGATGACCAAGCGGCGCCATCATGGCGAACAGACGAAAGTATTTCACGCCGGACGCAAGCCGGTGGCCGCGCATTTCAACAACACCGCCGAGCGCACCAAGAGCTCTTTCCTGAGCAAGCACGGAAAGCACGGCGCGCGCAAAAATCACCAAGGAAAATAAAGATTAGGGCTGCGCCTTGTCGCCGGCGGATTTTTCTTCCGTTTTGAGGGCGTCGGCGAGGCGCACTTGGGCGGTACCGGGTTTCAGCGGCTTTTGCTGGCTGTCGTGCGGGCTCCAGCCGATGGCGTAGATGATCTGGAAGGTGGCCGGCACACGGCCCGCGGGCGTGGCAAATTTTTCGCTGTAGAGCCGCGCCGCCTCCGCCAGCACGCTGCGGCGCGTGGGCTTCATCAGGCGGCTGACAGTGGCGTTGGAGGCGCCCATGCCGCGCAGGTCCTGCATGAGCTTCAGCGGGCTCGAATAATCGACCGTGATGATATCGGCATCCACGACAGGGAGCGCGAAGCCTCCGCGTTGCAACAGCGCGCCCATGTCGCGCAGGTCGATGAAAGGCGAAACGCGCGGACTGACGCCGCCGGTCATGTTGAGTTCCGCCTGCATCAGCGACTGGCGCAGCTCTTTCAGGCTTTCGCCGCCCAGCACCGCCGCCATGAACAGCCCGTCGGCTTTCAGCGCCTGGCGGATCTGCACCAGCGCGCCCGGCAGGTCGTTGACCCACTGGAGCGAGAGATTGCTGATGATCGCATCGAGGCTGCCGAACCTAAACGGCAGCATCTCTTCGTCCGCGACGACGGAAAGCGCAGGCGACTGTTTCGCCATGCGCAGCGAGATGTCGGTGGAAATGACGCTCTGCGTCCCTTCCCGCGCCAGCAGCCGCTTCGACAGGACGCCGTGCCCGCCGCCGAGGTCGAGCATGAGCGGAAACTGCTTCTTGACGACATCCAGCCGGTCGCACAACCGCTCCGCGACGTCCTGCAGCAGGAAATCGAAATCGCCAATACTGGCCGCCGCGCGGTCGCGGCGCTGACGCAGGAGATTGCGGTCGAAGATTCGAGCGGGGTTATTCATTTCACCATTGCCACCCCGGCGAAGGCCGGGTCCACAGTACAAACTTGAAACTGGCTACAACTTAGTCAGTTTCAAGCAAAAAGAAACAAACAAATTAACGGCTGCTATGCTGAAGGGTTCAAGTTCGGGGATCCCGGCCTTCGCCGGGGTGGCACATCAAAACTTCGACATGGATTACAAGCGTCCGCCCTTATCCTTGGGCGGCGTGGGCGCGGGCGGGGTGAGTTCGAGCACCAGCTTGTCGTTCTTCATTTTCTTGAGCTGGTCGGCGACCGCCACGATGTCGCGGTCGATCTGCGCGACGGTCGGCGTTTCCTTCATCTGGATCGGCGTTTCATCCCCGCCCTTGAACAGCTTCTTCGCCTGTGCGTAAGAATCCACCAGGCGGCGGCCGATGCGCGGCGCCACGATGCTTTCAATGAGGGCCTGCGCGGCCTTGCTCTGTTCCAGCACCTTCGGGTCGATATCCTTCGGCGGCTGGTACGGCTGGTATTCGTCCGGTTTGGACGCGGAACCGCCCCCGCCACCGCCCGTGGCGCCGGCGCGCTGGCCCAGGACGCGCGACGGCGCCGAGGAATAGCCGACGTTCTTGGCTTCGACGGCGGTCTTTTCGCTCGAAATGTTGAAACCCTTGCTGCGCAGGTTGACGGGATCGCGGTGCAGCGCGAATTCGTTGTTGTAGTCGAGCGCCATCTGCACGCGCGCCAGCACCTTGAGCATATCGCCGGAATAGCGCGTGAAGCGCCACAGGCGCCAGAGTTTATAGATCGGCGCATAACGCCGCTTGGGCGCGTCCCCGGCATCCGGCGGAGACGACACAATAAACGGATAAACGCGCTGTGGCGTGACGCCCGTATGCGTGAAATAGCTTTCGCCCAGCTGTCCCACCTGCTCGGTCGGCACGCGGAATTTTTCGGCGATGAAGGCCTTGGCGTCCTCGACCGTCTTGACGTTTTTCGGCAGCGTGAAACTGGGCGCGTTCAGCATCGCCCCATCGCCACCCAGCCGGTTCGGCACAGGCAGTATCTTGGGGTCCAGCGCGACCAGCAGGTTGTTGTCCCAGTCGCGCGACACCGGCACGACGACCGCGATATTCTCGATGCCGTCTTCGGTCATGATAAATTCGACGTCCTGGGCGGACAGGCCGCGCGTCGCGCGCCCGACCTTGCCTTCCTCAACGAAGACAGATTTGACTGGCTTGAGCGTGACGGGCCCGCGTTTCTCTTCCTCGAACTCGGTATGCTCGACCTCGGCCAGTATGTCTTCCGGATCGGTCGGCTTGACGGGTTCGCCGGGCAGTTTGGGCATGGTTTCGCCGATCCAGCGCGGTAGCGGG
Source organism: Alphaproteobacteria bacterium (assembly GCA_025934695.1). GTDB lineage: Bacteria > Pseudomonadota > Alphaproteobacteria > Micavibrionales > UBA2020 > JAPWJZ01. The sequence goes on along the minus strand of JAICWS010000004.1, from coordinate 272,522 downwards.
ATATTGTATTTCGACATGAGCTCGAACACGTGCAGTTCGAGCCGCGGCTCGGGCAGCAGGCCCACCTGGGAGGCGAGGATAATGTCCGCGCCGTCCAGCTCGGTGATCGTGCCGGCCTCGGTGAAGTTGACTTCCTTGTCTTCCTTGATGGGCCAGGTCGCCTTCTGCGGGTTTTCCACCTCGATGAAGACAGGCTCGATGGCTTCGTCGATACGGTCGGGCGATGGGAAATAAGTGTCGCCGACGTACCAGCTCTCCTCGGACTTGGCGCGCAAGGATGCATAGCTGTCGACATAGCCGAAAATCATCTTGCGGTTTTCCTCGACGTCGTCGGTCATGTTGACGGTGTCCATCGTGATCGGCTCGATCAGGTGGCCGCTCCACTTCTTGCCGTCGAGGTTAAAGCTTCCGCGCGACACCGCGTTGACGATGGGCCGCGGATAGCCCGAGCGCACGTAAATGACGAGGCGGTTGTCGGGCGTGATGCGGTATGGGACGATATCGCAATATTCGCCGGGGCGCTTCACGAGCTCATGCAACGCGCCGCTCTTCTTGTCGCGCACGATCATGATCTGCAGGTCGCCGACGGGTTTCTGCGACGGACGGCGCTCCTCGAGCAGCAGGCTCTGCTTGTCGGCTACTTTCTGCGCCACGATGAAGTAGTTCGTGGGGGGCGTACCCAGCGCCGTATAATCCTCTTCATACAGCTGGAAACGACCCTTGAAGCAGTTCTTCACGACCCAGGGATTCGAATAGGGCGCGGAGAAAACCATGCGCATGCCCAAACGCGCGAATTCGCGGCGGTAATCCTGGTAGGTGAAGAAGGTGTATTCTTCCTTCAGCTCGTTGTTCCAGTCCCCGCGGTAGGATTTGCGGTGGACGAATTCCAGCGCCCACTTGTGCGGCAGGCGGAACAGCCGCGTGCCTTCGCGCCGCGGCATCATTTCCTCGATGAAAAAGCCTTCGCAGCCGCTGACCATGGGCCGCGCGGTCTGGGAGAAATTCACGAGCAGGTCCGCGTCCGACAAATCTTCCGGCCGGGCGCCCTGGCTTGGCATGTTCGGCAGTTCCAGCAGCACGAATTCGCCGTCGGGCGGCATCATGTAGTCGCGGATCAGCATCGTCCCGCCGGTTTTGAGCTTCTGCATCTGCTTTTCGAGCAGCGCGGTCACGTCGCCGGGATTATAGCCATGCATCGAATAGACGTGGTGGAGGATATTGGAATTGATGATGCCGTCGATGGAATCGTCTTCCATGTTCGGGATGGCGATGTCGCCGAGCTGATAGGACAGGTTCGGCAGCCGGAAATTCTTGCGGGCGAAATCAATGGCCCGCTCGTCGCGGTCGACGCCGATGATTTCGGCCCTGGGGTTCAGCGCGGCCAGCGCATAAGTCACCGCGCCGTTTTCGCAGCCCATGTCGACCACGCGCGCGCCCGCGGGCAGCAGGAAGTGCGCTGATATCAGCGCCGCTTTCTTTTGGATATACTCGGGCATTTCGATCACGCCGCGGCCTTTTGCGCGCTCCGAGAAATTACGGATGCTCGCAGCGACCTGCTCGCTGATCTCTGTCTTGTCGACTTTCGACACGGCTACGCCCTGAAGAGTCACATATCTCTCCATTATAACGGAGACGCCCGTTCCGCCTCCAGTTATTGCTAAATTGAGAAATAATATAATAAGGTATACGGAAACACAAGAACTTTAGGGAAAATAAACTTCCTATTGAAATCCTTCGATAATTTATGCACTCTCCCCAGCATTATGAATTCAACCGCAAGAGCCGCCCAGCGCCTGCCCCGGCTGCTGAATAATGCCCTCGACGTGCTGCTGCCCCCGCGCTGCATCGCGACGGGTGATATTGTGGAGGCGCCGGGCCTGTTGAGTCCCTCGGCCTGGTCGGCGCTGACCTTCATCGAAAACCCGCTCTGCACCACCTGCGGCCTGCCCTTTGCCTTCGCGGCGCCCCTCGGCTCCATCTGCGCCAGCTGCATCGATCTTGAGCCGGTTTTCGACCGCGCGCGCTCGGCGGTCGTCTATAACGACGCCAGCCGCAAGCTGGTCATCGATTTCAAATATGGCGACAAACTCCATTTCGCACAGACCTTCGCGCCCTGGATGATGCGTGCCGGTGAAAGCCTGCTGGAGGAAACCGACGCCCTCATCCCGGTTCCCCTGCACCCGCGCCGCCTGTGGATGCGCCGCTTCAACCAGTCGGCATTATTGGCCCAGGTCATCGCCAAACGCGCGGGCAAGGGCTGTCTGCCCGACGGGCTGATCCGCCTGCGGCATACGGTTCCCCAGAAAGGCCTCAGCCGCGGCCACCGTTCCGATAACGTGAAAAACGCTTTTGCCGTGAACGGGCGCTATCTTGCCGATATCCGGGGAAAAAGCATGCTGCTGATCGACGATGTCTTCACCAGCGGCGCGACGCTGAATGAATGCGCCCGGACGCTGAAGAAACATGGCGCGGCCTCGGTCCATGTCCTGACCATCGCCCGCGTGACTCGCGACGAAGTTTAATACCGTCTTCTATTTGACATAATACGAAGAATTGTGATATAACGGATGATCATTGAACAGGTTTGGTCATATGTCCGGCGATTTTATCGATAAACACAAAGCTTTGGAGGCGCTGCGCCACACCAGGCCGCATCCGGCAGATCCACGTGTGCGCATCACCAGCAATCCCGATGACCTGATCGCGATCCATTGCGCCGGCGTCAGCGCCGTGATCTGGCAGCGCGAACTGCCGCCGCAGGTCAAAGAGGCGGTCGCGAACATGAACACCGCGCCCTTCCCCAACGAATGTCGTTCCCTTAGCGTCGACTTCACGGGCAGGAGCGAGGTCATGCCCGGGCGCGAGAGCCCGGAACTGGTGGCGCAGGTGCCTGCGGCGATCAAGGAAGACATGGAGTATCTGTCAAAGATATTCCTCCGGGCGGTGAATAGCGGCGAGGGCCTCCTGCGCGAGAATGTCAGCTATCAGAACCCGGCGGATCCGAAGCAGCCCTGCACCGGTGGCGCGCGCATGCCGCACATCGACGGCTTCAAGGTGCGCCTCAATACCATTTACTCGGCGAATGAAAAAATGGGCACCGAGTGGTATCCGGTCAGCGCGGAACAGCGCATCGCCCTCCGCAACGAATTCGCAAAAGCGGCCAGTACCGAGGCCGTCAAGCGTAAATATGGCATGCAGCAAATCTCGACCGGGGAGGTCACGATCTTCAAGGGCGAAAGCAATCTCGGCATGGAGCTGCCCGACCAGTTCTTCCACAGCGAGCCCGCCCCCCGCCCCGGCATCTTCCGGCTCGGCTACCTCATCGGCATCTAAGGATTTTTAGTGGTGCGAAGCTACCGCGATAACGCCGCCGATCGCGGCCGCGATCAGCAGCGGGCAGACCGCGCCATGCGCGCAGAAGTCGGGGTCGGAATAATAATAACCGGATGGCGCCGTGTCGCTGTAATAGCCGTTCGAGCTGCAGCCTGTCATCGATCCGACGATCGTCAGCGCGAGCATGAATTTACGCATCTTCTTCCCCGATTCCGTAGTGAACACGTATTCAAATTCTGACATCCCAGCAAGGATGTCAAGGCATTCCGGAAATGGAATAATCGATGCCGTGTGCAGGCACCGCCGCAGGTGTCAGTATCATCTCCAGATAATATTGTGCAGTGCAGCAAAATCTGCGTGACAAGAATCGCGAACCATGTTCAACTGGAAATGAGTGAAAAGAGGAAACTCATGTCTTATTGCATGAAACACATTCCGAATACCTGGACCCAAGCGCTGCCGCAAAACGGCAATAGCGTTAAGGCCCCTCTTTTCGTCCAAGAGACGGCAACCGGACTCCGGCTGATAGCCTAAACTTCTTAGCTGTCAGCCCTTTGAAAGGCTGACAGAAAACCCCAAAATACCGGCCCTTTTCTGCTCCGCCTTTCGCAACCCGCGCGAAGGAGGCGCAACATGCGTGTCGATAGAAACATACGGCTTCTGGAAGCCCATTCGCTGCTCATGAACATGGCGTTCGTGATCCCGGTCATCATGCCTTTTTACCGGGACCAGATGGGCTTGGGCTTTCGCGACTTCCTCATCGGCGAATCCGCTTTCGCGGCGACCGTCCTATTACTGGACGTGCCGATGGGCTGGGTTTCCGACCAGTGGCAGCGCAAGCACGTATTGGCCGCGGGAACCCTGATCATGCTGAGCGGCTACGCCTTGCTGCTGGCGGCGCACAGTCTGCCTATGGCGGCGCTCGCGCAGTCGGTGATCGGCGTCGGGATCTGCTTCCTGAACGGCACGAACACCGCGATCCTGTACGAAAGCCTGATGGCGCAGGGGCGCGAGGCCGAGTACCGCAAGCGCGAAGGACGGCGGGCCGGCTTTGGCCTCTATGCCGTAGCGGGGGCGAGCCTGCTGGGCGGATTGATGTATCCGCACATGCACCAACTCCCCGTCGTGCTGACCGTCATCATGCAGAACGCAGCCCTCGTCGTGGCCTGCATGCTGGACGAGCCGGAGCGGCACCGGAAGCGGGCGGAGAAGCATCCGGTCGCCGATATCGTGGAGACGACGCGCTATGCGCTGCGCCACCCGGAGGTCGGCCTCATCATCATCTTCGCGGGCATCATGTTCTGCTCGACGAAGCTGATCATGTGGACCCAGCAGCCCTACTACATGGCGATGGGGTTGAAGGAAGGCGTCTATGGCCTGCTCATGGCCGTGGGCTTCGTCCTGGGCGGCTTCTCGAGCCAGATGGCGCACAGGCTGGACGGCAAGGTGAGCACGCACAAGGCTTTGTTGCTGGCCTGGTCGATGGCGGTTCTCGCCTGCCTCGGCGCGGCTTTGAGTGTCGGCTGGCACGGTGTGGGCCTCCTGATGGTGGGCGGCACCTGCATCTACGGCATCGCCCAGCCGCGCGTGAGCGAGGCGATCAACCGCCACGTGGGCTCGGAGCGCCGCGCGACGATCCTGTCGACGCAGAGCCTCTGCGTGTCGGTGCTGTTCATCCCCGTCAGCTGGGCGATGGGCAGGGTGTCGGATGGTTACGGCGTGCAGGCCGTGCTTGTCGCGCTGGCCGCATGGCTGTGCGTGGCGGGTTTGAGCCTCGCCGCCTTCGGCCTCCGCCGCCGGAACGCTGAAACGATTGTAAAAGTAACGTAGCCCGACTAACGCCGGCGGTTCTGAAGAAAGGCAGGACCGCCGGCGGTTTTTTTACCTAAAGCTAGTATTTAACGCCGCAACCGTACGATTTGGTCGAAGCGACGGAGACGGGCTTCCCGGCGGAAAGTTCGGCCAGCGCCTGCATGACGTAGTTGGTCGCTTTGGGAATATCATCCGCGCTGGTCGAGGCGATGCTGTCGATCGCGCCTGCATAGACGAGCTTGCCGTCCTTGTCGACGATATACATGGCAGGCGTGGTGCGGGCATCAAATATATGTCCGACATCGCCTTTGGCATCGAGCAGGAAATCCGCCGACGCGGTTTTCGTCGTCTTGATCCAGTCCGCAGCCGTTTTCGCATCCATATAGCCGGCATGCCCCGGCGCCGAAGAGTTGACTGTCAGCCAGACGATGCCGTCGGCCGCGGCTTTCTGCTGCAGCTTCTGCATGTTGCCGCTGTCGTACCATTTATGGACGAAGGGGCATTCGTTGCTCGTCCATTCGAGGACGACGGTCTTGCCCTTGTAATCCGACAGTTTAACTGTCTTTCCCGCCACGTCGGGGACGGAGAAATCCGGCGCGGGCTGGCCGATGATGGCCGTCGCGGCGTGTGCGGAGGCGTTGACAAACAACAAAACAGCCGCTGCGGCCGCAATGAAGGTTTTCATGTGGTTTGCTCCTGGGATTTAAGAACCGCCGTAACTTTGCACGAGGCTGCCCGCAATCAGCGACCAGCCGTCGACAAGCACGAAAAAGATGATCTTGAAGGGTAAGGATATCATGACCGGCGGCAGCATCATCATACCCATCGACATCAGGATGGAGGCCGTGACCATATCGATGATCAGGAACGGCAGGAACAACAGGAACCCGATCTCGAAGGCGCGGCGCAGTTCGGAGATCATGAAGGACGGGATGACGACCTGCATCGGCGTTTCCATCGCGTCTTTGACTTTTTCCGTCTTCGACAGGTTCATGAACAGCGTCAGGTCCTTTTCGCGCGTATGCTTGAGCATGAACTGCTTGAAAGGCTGCGCCGCCGCCTGGAGCCCGTCGAGCTCGGAGACTTCGTCGTTCATCATGGGTTTCAGGCCCTGGTCGTAAGAGGCCTGGAACGTCGGCATCATGATGAAGAGCGTCAGGAACATGGCAAGGCTGATCATGACAGTGTTGGGCGGCGTCTGCTGCGTGCCCAGCGCCGTGCGCAGGAAAGACAGGACGACGACAATGCGCGTGAACGAGGTCATCATCATCAAAATGGACGGCGCGAGCGACAGGATGGTGAGCAGCGCGACCATCTGCACGACGCGCGATGCGACTGACGTGCCGCCATCCGCCGCCCCATCCGCGCCGCCGAGGTTCAGCGTCAGGCTCTGCGCGAAAGTGTGGGAGGGAAGGAAGAGGAGAGCCAGCACTATAAGACTTGCGAACACCGCGCTTCCGCGAAGTACCCTCACCCTAACCCTCTCCCAAAGGGAGAGGGGACTAGTGGCGCGCTTCGCGCGAGAATTATTAATCATATTTTCTTTCGCGCAGCGAAAGTCGTTAGTCCCTTCTCCCTCTGGGAGAAGGCTAGGATGAGGGTACTCGACGATAGAACCTTCACCCATTCTTCGCTTCCTTCTGCGGCAGTTCGACGACATTGTCGGCGGGCGCGGTGATATTGCTTTCGACGAGCGTCTCCCCGTTCGGGCCCAGCACCAGCAAAAACTCCTTTTGATCGCGGCGGATCAGGACGAGTTTGCGCCTTTGGTCGAGCGGCAGGAATTCGACAACTTTCAGGCGGCGTTTCGCGCCGGTGAGCATGCCCTGCCCCGCGATGCCGATTTTTTTCAAGGCATAGGACAGGAGATACATAAGGCCCATCACGAAGACGAAGGCCGCGATAGACTTGACGGCGAGCTCCATGTCCATCAGCGTCCGCCCTTCTGCCGCTGTTCGTCCGCGTCCATCTTGCGGGCCATGGCGCGCATGGCGTTGGCGAGCGCCTCGAGGTCCTTGATCAGCCCCGCCATCTGGCTTTCGAGCTTCTTGCCTTCTTCGGGAGGGAGCGCGCCCACGCTGTTACAGAGATCGAGCACGTTCTTGTCGAGGTTTTCGAGCTCCATGAGCTCGCCCTGGTTGACGCGCCGCTCGCAGTCGCGCACGTAGTCGATGATCGAGGTCAGCCTTTTCGCCACCTCCTGGCTGTCGGGCAGAAACGGCGTCGGTTGCGTCATGGGCTTACTCTTTCCCCTTTACGTTTTGTAATTCCTGTTCGCCTTGTAAACATAGGCCAAAATCTCGGCCACCGCCACCAGCGCCTCGGACGGGATGTCGCTCTCGAGCGTGATGGCCGCCAGCATCTGCGCCAGCTCCTTGTCCTCGCGGACCTTCACCCCGTTCTGGAAGGCGAGGTCGAGGATCTGCTCGGCGAGCTTGCCGTAACCGGCGGCGATGATCTTGGGGATGGCGACGTCATCAATTCCATATTGCTTGAGAGCGACCGCCACCCGACGCCGCTCTTCCTCAGGTGTTTGCTTGTCGCCGTCGCTGTCACGGAAGTCGACCATTCAGGTAACATTCTAACAAAGATTTACAAATTATTAACGTTGATAATGTTACGCTCGAAAATGCAGCTGTGGTATAGTGTTTCTGGGGTTGTTACATGGCACACTCGTTGCATATGTAATTACTGAGGGAGAAAATCAATGCCGTTGCAGGACCTGACAGTCATGTCAGCGATGCTGGCCAAGATGAACTGGATGGAAGAGCGCCAGAAAGTTCTCGCCCAGAACATCGCCAATGCCGACACGCCGAATTACCAGCCGATGGACGTAAAACCGCTGGATTTCAAGAATTTGCTGCAAAGCTCTACGAGCAAGGCTTCACTGGGCGCGGGCGGCCCAGGCGTTCCTTCCGCGCCCGCACCCGTGCTCGCGACAACGGATCCGAAGCATATTGTCTCAGGCGCCAGTTCAACGATGGCCGGCAAGAACCCGACAGCGCCGGAAAAATCTCCCTACGAGGTTTCGCCCGACGGCAATGCCGTCATCCTCGAGGAACAGCTCGTCAAGATGAACCAGAACTACATGGACTATCAGTTCACGACCAATTTGTACCAAAAAAACATCGATATAATCAAAGAAGCTCTTAAATAAATTGAGCAGCGATTGAAAATCAGGGGTTAATCATGGATTTGGTCAAGGCAATGGAAGCGGCAGCCCAGGGAATGAAAGCCCAAGGCACGCGCATGAAGGTGATCTCGGAGAACATGGCGAACGCGGAGACGACCGGCAAGACCGCGGCCGACAACCCGTACCAGCGGCAAATTGTTACCTTTAAAAATGTTCTCAACCGCCAGACCGGCAACCAGGACGTCGATGTCGACAAGATCGTGAGGGACAAGGCCCCCTTCATCATGAAATACGACCCCAGCCATCCGGCCGCCGACGCCAAGGGCTATGTGAAGATGCCCAATGTCAACCCGATGCTGGAGATGATGGACATGCGCGAGGCGCAGCGTTCGTATGAGGCCAACCTCGGCGTCATCGAAATGGCCCGTTCGATGCTGCTCCATACCGTCGACCTGCTGCGTAGTTAAGGAGGAAAGCTATGACAAACATTTCCGGCGCCTCGGCGTTAAGCGCCCTCTCGAAGCTGACCTCCGCCGCGACCGGCGCTCCGGCAGCCGATGCCGCCGCGGGCGGTCCGTCCTTCGGCGATGTGCTGAAGCAATCGGTGCAGTCGGCGATCGACTCCCAGCACACCAGCGAAAAGACCGCCGCCGCTTCCCTCGTCGGCAAAGCCGACATGACGGAAGTCCTGCAGGCCGTCAACAATGCCGAAATCGCCCTCAATACCGTCATAGCCGTCCGCGACCGCGTCGTGAACGCCTACGAAGAGATCATGCGGACCACCATATAAGGACGCCCCATGGACGAGGCAGAAATCATCGACTTCGCGCGCGAAGCCATCATTCTGACCATGAAATTGTCGGCGCCCGTCATGCTGATCGGCCTGTTCGTGGGCGTGATCATCGCGCTGATCCAGGCGCTGACCCAGATCCAGGAAATGACGCTGGCCTTCGTGCCGAAGATCATGGCGATCTTCCTGGCCATCTTCCTGCTTTTCCCGGCATTCACCCAGGCGCTGATCGCCTTTACGCAGCAGATCGCGGACAAGATCGTGGGGATGGGGTAACGCCCATTCCCTCTCCCGCGATAGCGGGAGGGTTAGGGTGAGGGGCTTCACCGTATTTCACATTTTTGAAGAACCGCTAAGCCCCTCATCCCCCGCCTTCTCCCGCTATCGCGGGAGAAGGAGCCAGGTAGCCACGTTTGAGAAAGTTGTATAAAATCTGAACATGCAATCCCTTTTGCAGGACCTCGTCGTCGGACATGTCTTCGCTTTCCTGCTGATCTTCATGCGGCTGGGAACGGCGCTGATGATCATGCCCGGGATCGGCGATACGTTCGTATCGCCGCAGCTGCGCCTGTCTTTCGCGCTGGCGATGAGTTTCGTCCTCACCCCTTTTCTCCAGCACAATCTGCCCGCGCCGCCCGCGCAGGCGGGACTGATGGTGGCACTTCTGTGCACCGAGGCTTTCGTGGGCCTGCTCATCGGCTCGGTCATGCGCATCATGCTGGGCGCGCTGGATACGGCGGGCATGGTGATCTCGATCCAGGCCGGCTATTCAAACGCGCTTATCTTCAACCCGGCCACGGCGACGCAAGGATCGCTCGTCGGCACGCTCTATTCGCTGCTGGGCGTCGTCCTGCTGTTCGCGACCGACATGCACCATTACATGCTGGCCGCCGTCGTCGACAGCTATCAGATGTTTCCGGCGATGGGACAGGTCGCAGACGTATCCTCGTCGCTTGAACTTATCAAGCGCACCGTGACCGCCGCGTTCAAGATCGGCGTCGAGCTGGCCACGCCCTTCCTTATCGTCGGCACGCTGGTGCAGATCGGCTTTGGCCTGCTTGGCCGCCTGATGCCGCAGGTGCAGATTTACTTCCTCGCCATGCCGCTGCAGATCCTGCTCAGCCTCGTCATGCTGACGATGGTGCTTTCGGCGGGCGTCCTTTACTGGCTCACCGCTTTCCAGGGCGCTCTCGGCGGCGCCATCAACCCATAGGCGGCGCATGGCTGAAAACGAAGAAGGCACAGACGAGAGCCAGAAAACAGAAGAGCCGACAGCCCGAAGGCTTGAGGAAGCGCGCAAACGCGGCCAGGTCATCTACAGCAAGGAAGTGTCGAACTGGCTGATGCTCTTCGCTACGGCCGTCCTCGTCGTCATGGCGGGGCCCGGCATCATGATCGACCTGCGCGACACGCTTGCCCACTTCCTGCAGAATGCGGGTACCCTGCCCGCCGACGGCCCGGGACTGCACACGCTGCTCAGCGACCTGTTCTGGCATGTCATCGGCATCATCGCCCTGCCCTGCCTCGTGCTATTCGCCGTGGGCATTCTCTCCGGCATCATCCAGACCGGCCCGATCTTCACGCTCGACCCGATCAAGCCGGATATATCGAAGATATCGCTGATCAGCGGCTTCGGGCGGCTGTTTTCGCTGCGCTCGATCATGGAGCTGGTTAAGGGCCTGGCCAAGCTCATCATTGTGTCGGCTGCCGCCCTGTTCGTGCTGCTGCCTTATTTCGGCGGCATCGAGCACTTCGTGGGCCAGGACCTGAGCGCTGCGATGTTCGACCTGCGCGCGCTGTTCACGAAGATGATGGTGGCCGTTCTCTCCGTCCTCTTCCTCGTGGCGGTGCTGGATTACCTGTACCAGCGCCATGATTTCCTGGCCAAGATGCGCATGAGCAAGCAGGAGGTGCGCGAGGAATTCAAGCAGACGGAAGGCGATCCGCACATCAAGGCGCGCCTGCGCGACCTGCGCCAGAAAAAGGCGCGCCAGCGCATGATGCAGGCGGTGCCCGAGGCCGACGTCGTCATCACCAACCCCACGCACTATGCCGTCGCGCTGAAATACGACGCAAAAAACATGGACGCGCCGCAGATGGTCGCCAAGGGCGCCGACCTGATCGCCCAGCGCATCCGCACGCTGGCCGAGGAAAACAAGGTTCCGATTGTGGAAAACCCGCCGCTGGCCCGCGCCCTTTACGATTCCATGGAAATCGAGCAGACTATTCCCCAGGAGCATTACAAGGCCGTGGCCGAGGTGATCTCTTACGTCTTCAAGCTTAAGGGGAAAAGAGTTTGAAAAAGGCCTTCCGTCTTGCGCTGATCGCCCTCGCGGTCGCGGGCTTTTGCGCCGGTTCCCGCGCGCAGGAAATCACGCCCACGAAGATGCCCGATGCCACCAAGCCGGTCTATGTCGCGATGCTTTTCGAGAAGATCGAGCATCCCAACAATACGCCGGATTTCGAGGAATGGGTGCGCAATACGCCTGACTACGTGAACGCCCAGCTTTACGACCGCCCCGCGCTGGTGCTGAAGGAAAGCAAGGAGCTCAAGGCGACGTATGACCTCCTGACGCCGACCGAACCGATCGTCATCACCATCAAGGCGCATATCTCGGGTTACAGCCCGACCGCGAAAGGCTTTCTCGTCTCGAACTTCCAGAAACTGACCTACTTCGATTATGCATATTCCGGACAGCGCTACGCGCTCGTGCCGAACGGCATCTCCAATTACCAATGGCTGAAGGCCGTGCCGGAAGAAGTCGACGATATCATGAAGGAAAGCGACAACGGGAAGAACGCGAACCTCGTCCTGACGCTGATCCCGACCCAGATCGACCCGAAACCGATGGATCTGGACGGCAAGAAGCACAGCCTGATGATGGCGGACATTTCCAAAATCGAGATGTGGTCCAAGGATGGCACTCACGTGGTCTGGGACGACAAAATGGAAGCGCCGGCCAGCGTCCGCAGCAAGGTCCTCGACCTGTTTCAGCGGTAATGCATTCAGTGGATTTTTGGCGCCAAAGCCCTTAAATTAGAAGCACAGGGGAAAGCCTTTAATCGTGAGCGCGCCAAACCACCAGAATTCCAGCTTTTTTCTCGAAAAGAAGCCCGACAACCCGAACCGCCTGACCTCCAGGCGCAACCAGCGCGCCATGCTGCTGTTCGGCATCGGGGCCCTGTATGGTTTCATCGCCGTCCTGACCGCCTATATGCACTTCCAGGGCGCGGTCGGCCTGTCGTTCGTGGCCGTCTATGCGACCGGCATCATCGGCGGCATCGGCTTCTTTTTGCTCAATCGCAGCTATTCCGAGGCCGACCGCAGCCGCAAGATCCTGACCGAGGTGCTGGAAAAGAGCACCGAGGCCCGCGCCATCACCGACCCCAAGGGCGACACGATCTATTCCAACGTGCGCTTCAGCAAGATGGTCGAAGGCTTAGGCGAACCCTCGCTCTCCGCCTTCACGCGGCTGTTCGAGCATTCGAAAAAGATCGAAAAAACCCTCGAGGATCTGCAGAACAAGGCCTCGCCCGCCGGTTCCGCCGCGACCGAGATCCAGACGCGCCTGCGCGGACGGACGGTCTGGTACCAGGTCACCTGCCAGTTCATCATCGGCTGGCCGGGCTATGTGCACTGGCGCTTCGACGATATTACGCACCGCTATCAGATGGAAGCGGCCATCCGCGAGGAGCGCGAGAAGCTGCGCGACTTCACCGACAACGCGCCGGTCGGCTTCTTCACCGTCGACGAGGAAGGCAAGTTCCAGTTCGCGAACGACACGCTGCTGCGCCTGCTCGGCACCGACAACCGCACGCTGATCGGCAAGATCAAGCTGCACGACTTCCTCGTGGCGCCGCCGATCCAGGGACGCCCTTATGACCTGTTCGAGGAAGGCGGCTTCCACCAGCACGGCGAACTGCTGATGAAGGGCGCGGGCGGCCGCATCTTCAAGGCCGCGATCACCCATTCCATCACCCAGAACGAGGAAGGCCGCGTCATATCGCGCTCCGTCGTCTATGACCTGACGACCGAGCAGAAGATGCAGCAGGCCCTGCGCGAATCCGAAGACCGCTTCGAGCGCCTGTTCGAGGAAGCGCCCGTCGGCATCTGCATGCTGAACGTCGACGGCGTGGTGAGCGACGCCAACACGACGCTGGCAGCCATGCTGCGATTACCTGTTAATGCGATCAATGGCAAGCCGCTGCTCAACTTCATCGCCAAGGACCAGCAGCACCGCACCGAGGAATGGCTGCGCCAGCTCTCGCGCGGGGAAAAGGCGGAAGTCTTTATCGAGGTTTCGCTCAAAGGGTCGGTCGAGGTCGTGGCCCAGCTCTATGCCCGCAAGTTCAAGGCCAGCGACAATTTCGTCATGCACTTCGTCGACCTGACCGAGCAGAAGAAGCTGGAAAAGCAGTTCACCCAGTCGCAGAAGATGCAGGCGGTGGGCCAGTTGGCGGGCGGCATCGCGCACGACTTCAACAACCTGCTTACCGCGATGATCGGCTTCTGCGACCTGCTGCTGCTGCGCCACAAGCCGGGCGACCCGTCGTTCGCCGACATCATGCAGATCAAGCAGAACGCGAACCGCGCGGCGAACCTGGTGCGCCAGCTGCTTGCCTTCTCGCGCCAGCAGACATTGCAACCGCGCGTCCTCGACCTGACCGACGTGCTCTCCGAAATCTCGCACCTTATCCGCCGCCTGATCGGCGCGAACATCGAGCTGCGCCTCTCCCACGGCACCGACCTCTCTCTCATCAAGGCCGACCAGGGCCAGATGGAGCAGGTCCTCATCAACCTGGCCGTCAATGCGCGCGACGCGATGCCGGGCGGCGGCAAGCTCATCATCCGCACCCAGAACCTGCACAACGCCAAGGGCGTCAAGCTGTCGAACGACGAAACGCTGCCGGTGGGCGACTGGGTGACGCTGGAAGTCGAGGATACCGGCACCGGCATCAGCCCCGAGATCATGCCGCGCATCTTCGAGCCCTTCTTCTCGACCAAGGAAGTGGGCGCCGGCACGGGCCTCGGCCTTGCCACGGTGCACGGCATCGTCCACCAGACGGGCGGTTTCATCTCCGTCCATTCGACGGTCGGCAAGGGCACGATCTTCACGATCTACCTGCCCCGCTACAACGACGCGGGCGGCGAGAAGAAGGTCGAGGCGGTCGAGGAAAAGGCCGCGACCAGCGATCTCACCGGCTCGGCCCGAATCCTGCTGGTGGAAGACGAGGACGCCGTGCGCACCTTCAGCGCCCGCGCCCTGTCGAACAAGGGCTATCACGTCGTCGATGCGCCGGGCGGCGCGACCGCGCTGAAGCTTCTCGAAGAAAAGAAGATCGACCCCGAAATCCTCATCACCGACGTGATGATGCCCGAAATGGACGGCACCACGCTCGCCAAGATCGTGAAAGAGAAATACCCGAAGATCAAGATCATCTTCATCTCGGGCTACGCCGAAGACCGCTTCAAGGAACACCTCGGTTCCGACGTCTACTTCCTCCCCAAGCCCTTCACCCTCAAGCAGCTCGCGACGAAGGTGAAAGAGGTGATGGAAGGCAGTTCGACGCCTTAAGACCGCAGCCGCCTCAAAGAGTCGCGTCGTGCTCCTCCCCCTTGGGGGAGGAGACGAAGGCGCGAAAGAACGATTCAACGCTGTAACTTACAGGCTAAACGTCTTTCCCGGCTTCGGCTGGACTTTCAGTTCCAGCGGCTTGTGAACCACGATATCGTTCTTCGCTCCGAGGTCCGGCGGCGGCGGGACGGCGGCGGAAACGGCGGGCATATGCTCCATCATCAGCATCAGCAGGCGCTCCTTGTCCGCGGGCTGCAAGGTCGTATTCTCTTCCAGCGCCTTCATGGGGAAGCTGCCAAGCTCCGGGCAGACGAAAGTCGGATCGGCCCCCTTACCGATATAATATTCGATGGCCGCCGTATCCGCCCCAGCCACGGCGCGCATGAGCGGCGTGCCGAGCGGCGACGGGTCGTCGACCGTGGCGCCGCGCACGATCAGCAGGTCGATGATGCCGCTATTCGCCCTGAAATTGTCCTGCGCGAAATGAAGGACCGAATAATCCGCGTTTTTTGCGCCCGCCCGACGCGCATTGGGGTTGGCGCCATTATCCAGCGCGACCTGCACCCAGGACAGGCCCGCGCGCGAACGGGACGCCGCGGTGAACTGGTTCACCGGCGTATCGGCTTTCGGCGTGCTCAGGCTAAGGCCCGCGTAGAGGAGCGTTTCCGGGTCGGCCCCTTTTTTCAAGGCGAGGCCGATCATCTCCATATTCTCCCTGCTGATGCCTGCGTCGAGCAGGGCCTTCGCGTCGCCGCCGCGTTCCATCGCGAGGCCGATCATGGCCATGTTGCCCCGCTCGATGGCGAAGGCGAGCGCCTTGTTCACCGCGTCGAGCCGCTGTTCGCCGGAGGCCGAGTTACCGGACATTTTTGGTCTCCCTTCCTAGATCGAAAAACTTTTAGGCTGTTTCGGCGGCTCCGGCCGCTTGAGTTCCAGCGGCTTTGATATCTCTATCGCTTCGACCGTCGCGTTCCCTTCCGCGGGCGCGGGCGGCGTGCCACTTGCGGTGGCCGGCAGATGCGCCATCATCAGCGAGACCAGTTTGGCCTTTTTCCCGGCGTGAAATTTTTCGCTGTCCTCCAGCGCCTTGAGAGGGAAACTTTTCTGCTTGTCGCAGACAAAGGTCGGATCGGCCCCTTTTTGCAGGAAGAATTCGATCGCCTTTGCGTCGCCGTCCACGACCGCGCGCATCAAGGGCGTGCCTTGCGGCGTCGGCTCGTCGACCCGTGCGCCCCGTTTTATCAAAAGGTCGATGATATCGAGGTTCACCTTGAAATGATCATGCGCCCAATTGAGGACGGGATAGTCGAAGCCGGGGTCGCCGCCGCGCCGCACTGCGTTGGGGTCCGCGCCGTGATCGAGGGCTGCCTTCGCCCAGCACAAGCTGGTCTTCGCCGGCCCCGGGCGGTCGTCGGCGATGGAATGGAAGATGTTACTGAGCGTCTCGCCCTTGGACACACCGCGATCCACCGCCGCAAACAATAGTCTGTTCGGTTCGGCCCCCTTGTCGAGCGCGAGGGCGATCATGTCCATATCCTCGCGCTTGATGCCGGCGTCCAGCAGTATCTTCGCGTCGGCCCCCTGATCCATCGCCTGTTGGATCATGTCCATCTTGCCGCGTTCGATGGCAAGCCCGAGCGCCGCGTTGATCGCTTTGGCGCGTTCCTCTTTGCCGGCGGAATTATTCGTCATCGATTGCCTTTCCTGGATTGAAAAATGGCAGAAGCATCCGCGCCTGTGGGGGGCGGGCGCTCAATCTCATGCATGTTGTTCTGGATGCCGGTCTGAAGGGCGGTGTCAAAGGCCGATGGCTGCCGTGATGTCAGCACAGGGTCGCGGGCCGTCAACGTCAGACCTCCTTCACATACCCTGTTCCCCAATCTCTTGTCGGTATGTAGGGATTGTAGCGATTCGGCTGTGCCTTTGTCAACTTCCTTGACATAATACGCAAAGGCGAATTTACCGCGTGTTTACAGTGGTTTTCACGCCGGGTGCCCCTTGCGCCAGGCGCGCCGCGCGCGGTCGACGAGCGTGCTGAAGGTATGCGGGTCGGCGACGGGCGGCAATGAAATGCCTGCCATCTCGATTTCGTCGACGCCCCTGCCGCTGGTCTTTCTGGTGGTGCTGACCGTATTCGTGAAGATATGGACATAGCCGAAATCGAGCATCAGCCCGATCATCGACTGCTGCACATCGACCTGCCGCAGGTTCGAGATGTCGATCTTGACCGTCTTGATCGCGAAGATGCCCTGGCGGAACAACAAGCGGCTGTCGGTCACGATGATCTCTGTCGTCCAGGCGAAGACAAGCTGGTAGGCCATCAGCAAAAACGCCGTCCAGCGCATAACCTGTCCGGGCAGCGTTCCCCAGAAAGGATCGGAGAACAGCTTGTAGAAGGTCTGGTAGGCCGAGCCGTCCGCCATATTCTGCGCGCGCAGGTAGTCGAGCAGGTGATAGGTTTCCTCGGCCATGAACATATTGGCCTTGTACGAAAAGCCGTAGAGCAGCGCGGCGATCGCGAGCGGGACATGCACCGTGAAGAAATGGAACCGCGCCTTGCCCAGCACGCGTTCGCCCGGCACCAGCGACTTGCGCATAAGCGGGCTCAAGCGCCCCGACATCCACATGGCGTAGAGCTTCCACAGCATCAGGCAGGCCGCCCAGTCGTGAAAGACGCGGCCCGGAAGCGTGCCCCACAAGGGGCTGGAGAAAATGCCGTAAAGCCGGGCATAGGTTTCGGGCGCGACGTCCCACTTCTTGATCGCCATCAGCGCATGGAAAGTCGCGCGTGAAAACAGCATGTTCGCCTGGGTCGAAATCGCGGCCAGCAGCACCGGCATCCAGATGAGTTTCAAAAAGGTCTTGAGGCCAAAATCGGTTGCCGGCAGGCGCGGACCCTGATCCTCTTCGAACAGCGGCACAAAGGCGCGGTGGCGGCCCGCGTCGTGCTCGATCATGTCGTAGGTTTTCGCGCGTCCGGGCGCGCGCTGGCCTTCCGCGAAGGCATCGGCGACGGCGACCTGACCCGTCTGCGTCCCCACCCCGCTCTTTGCGATCGCGTTCTTGTAGAATTCCTGCTGGACGATGCTGCGGATTTCCTTCTTGAACGCCTGCATGTCGAAGCCGGGGATGGTCAGCGCATGGCCCATGACCGGCTGCGCCTCGCCCGGAATGCGGATCGCGGGCCCGCGGCAATAAGCGCGGATGCGGCGGACAATCTCTTCCTCCGACGGATGCACCTCGCCGTCCGACTGCGCCATCAGCCCCGCGAAGAGCACGAGCTGCTGGCGGTCATGCTTGTCGGTCACGCGCGCCAGCATTTTATCGAGCGGCTGGCCGACCTTCAGGTCATCGTGCAGCTGCGCCAGCTGTTCCGCCGTGACCGTGGATGTCTTGCGGTAATGGACGAGCAGGTTGTTGAGGAACAAAAGCTCCTGGCTGTGGATCATCTTGTCGGCCGCCGCCACCGCCACCACGCAACGCAGCATATGGAAGGTGCTGTCGCTTAAGGGGGGCGGGAGCACTTCGGCGATCATCTAGACGCTCCGGGTGCGCCACATCCGCCGCGCCCGGTCCACCAATGTGCTGAAAGAATGGGGGTCGGCGATCGGCGGCAGGTAAATGCCCTCCGCCTCGACGGCGTTGCCATGGCCCTGCCAGTTCCGCGTATAGACGTGGATGGAGCCATAGCCCAGCCAGCTGCCTAGCAGCGACTGGTTCACGTCGACCTGCCCCAGGTTCGCCATGTCGCACTTGAAGGTGCGGATGATGAAGATGCCCTGCTTGACGACCATGCGGCTGTCGGTCACGACGATTTCCGTCGTGTGGTAGACGGCGATGCGCCACAGCACGAAGAGCACGGCGGCGACATACATGACCAGCGCCGGCCAGTGCGCCCAGGCAGGATTGGCCAGGATCTTGCCCAGCGTCTCGATATTGCCGGGGCCGAGCCAGGCGCCTGCGTCGCTGAAGATATATTGCTGCGCATAGCCCGCCGCTTGCGTCAATACGCGTCCTACAGGCCGCGCGAAGCCCATCAGCAGGCCTGCCAGGATCAGCGTATAGACCCAGAAAATATAATGGAAATGCGCCTTGCCGAGGAGCCTTTCGCCCTCGACCATGTTGTGCCGCATATCTTTGCCAAGTTTCGGCTCCTGCGCCACCACGTGATAGGAGTCCGTGTGCGGCACGACACGGCCTTTTTCCGCCATCGCGTCGATGATCGCGACGGGGTGGGTTTTGGAGTCGACGCCGCTTGTCTTCATCGCCTGCTGGTAGACTTCCTGCCGCACGACGTCGCGCACTTCCTGCATGAAAGCGTTCATGTCGACCGGCGGCGCGCCGCCGCCGCCCATGGGGACGGGAACAGCAACGGCGTGGGATGCAGGCGCCCCCGCGGGATGAGCAGCATCTGTTGTCGCCGCGGGCGCGGGTCCGCCGCAGAAAGAGTTGATCTTGCGCAGCACCACCTCTTCGCTCGGATGTACCTCGCCGTCCGACTGGGCCAGCAGCCCGGCATAGAGGATCAGCTGCTCGCGGTCGGTCGGATTGGTCACATGCGGCAGCAGGTATTCGATGTTCTGGTGGGTCTTCAGGTCTTCCTTGAGCTGCGCGACCTGCTCGGGCGACACGATCATATGGTGCTTGAAGTGGGACAAGAGCGCCCGTAAGAAAAGCAGTTCCTGTTCCTTGATGACATTGTCCGCGCAGGCCACGGCGACGACGCAGCGCAGCATGTAAAATGTGCTTTCGGACATCGGTATCTGCGGGGTAATCGCGCCAGTCTCATTCATGACATTAAGATTAGTACAGCACTGTGCCCCGGAATAGGTCTATTCAGCCACTATCCTGTTATTGCTGCATTTTTGAGATTTTAAGTTGCCATAAGCACGTGGCAATTTGCCAACTCATGCTTTTCAATCCGCGCAAGAACCTGAAGTCTCGCAAGCAGCTGAAGAACGCATGCTTTCGTTCCTCGCCGCGTATTTGCGCTAAATGCAACCAAATGTTGAAAATTTATTAAACAGCGCCTGCTATAATATGAGTTAAGGCCACGGAACAGCCTTGTTTTCCAGGGCGGCCCCCTTTTGAAGACACACCTTGCGGCATTACCGCCGCGTCATGAGCAGGCACATGAAATTCAACCCCGTCGTCGTCCGGGCCGTTATGCATACCCAGTTCCAGGAGCTGCGCGACGCAGGCGAAGCGCGCGCACCCACGGCGGACGCGCATTATTCGTTCCGAGCAGAGGACGTCGAAGACCTTTACTTCAACCGCAGCACCTTCGGCAAGGGCGTCTGGTTCCGGCTGAAGGATGGGCGCATCTTCGACGTGCGCGGCGAAGTGGCTTCGCCTGCAACCGCGGAGGCGCTGGTTGAGCGCCGCGTCATGCCGTCCGAACTTTCCGATCTCGACGCGATGGATACGCTTCCCCTGTCCGTCATTCCCCTGTCGACCCGCGCGCTGAAAGCCGCCCGCCTCGTCAAGAACGCGCGGCTGGAAACGGCGGTGGAAATCCACAGCGACGCGCGTTCGGGAAGCCTGCAGCTTCGCCCCGAGGACGTTCCCGCCTCCTTCCCCGGCAACCGCGACGATCACCGCATCATCGCCGAGCTGGCCACGCTCAACAGCTATGACGTTTATTCGCTGCGCACGAGCCTCAAGAAACTCGGCATCACCCCCGACCGCGCGGCACTCGACCTGACGAGCGGCATGAAAGAGCGGCTCAAGCAGTTCTCCACCGAATTTACGCGGCCTCTGCTGCAGAACATCTACGGCGACGGAACGATCGACCCCGCGCAGGACCTGAACCGGCTGTTCCGCGACGGAAAATCCGCGCAGGTTTCGCAGCGGCTGAAGGCCATGTCCGAGCGCACCGGCATCCCGGTCGAGGATATCCCGGATTTCCTCGAAACCTACAGCGACCTGTTCCTGTCGGTCATCTATTATCGCCACAACTTCGACAACGTCGCGATGGAGATCGACCGCTGCTCCGACTGGCTCAAGGACATCAGCATCCAGCGCGACGCGGCGGCGACCGCTCAGTCCGCCGCGCATTACCGGCGCGTCGATGAAACGCTGAAGCTTCTCTCCACCGCGATCCGCGGACGGCTAAACGGCTTCCGCCGCGCCTTCGATGTCTTTTGGCGCGACATGAACCGGGACACGCTGGGCAAACTGCAGCGCGAGATCGAGACGCGGCATGAATCCACCGGCGGCATGCTATGCGGCGTCATGGTGAAGATGAGCCACTGGTCGCAGACGTTCCACAGCCGCACCTCCGGCGGCCCGACCACGCGGCTTCAATACGTCAAGGCGGAAATGGAGCCCGGCCTCGAGCGGTTGTGCCGGCTCATGTAAGGCGTTCAGTTTAGCGCGAAGCCGTGACCGACGCCAGCGGCACCGGGTAATAGGCATCTACCGGCCATGAATAGGTTTGCGTCAGGGACTTGTCGAAGAGCCGCTCGAGAATGTATTTCATCACGATCGTGACTTCGAATTCCCGGTGCGCTTTTTCCCATCCTTTTTTGGCGAGAGCCTGGCGGTCCGCCGGATGGTCGCGATAATAGCGGACCTTGTCGGTCAGGTCCGCGAGGCCGTTAAAAAAGACGGTTTCGTCGGGCGCATAGAGTTCGTGAAGGCCGAAATTGCTTTCAATGAAGGCAAGGCAGCCGTTCCCCAGAATATGCGCGATACGGTCGGATGAATAGAGATAGCGGCTTTCGGGGCTGGATGGCGCGCCCGAATAGAGTTTGCTCAAGTTCAGGCCCATGGCCGATTTCGCGAGGCCGCCGATATAGGCGTGGCCGCGTACACTGGGCAGGCCATTGAACCCGCCGAAACAGGCCCGGAGATCCGGAATGGCTGAGACCAGGCCGTTGACGAGGGCAAGGCGGTCCGCCTCGTCGTCGGGCTTTTTCGGGTTCACGTTCATGAAGCAGGCGATATCGAAGGCAGGGCGCTCGTCGGCGAAGGCCGTGCCGGTGTCGATGCTGCTGTCGGAAAAATTGGGGATGAAATAACAGGGGCTGCGATCGCGGGCGAACGCGCTCAACGCGGGGCCGCCCGTCGTCGAGAAGGTGGCGTCGACGCTCTGTCCGCGGGACAGGACGTTCCTGCGGTTCGTCGGGTTGAAAAGCGGGTCGACGTTGATCTGCGCGATACGCACCTCAGGCAGGCGGCGACGGATTTCCTCGAACGTTTCCGGGTCGATCGTGTCAACATGCGAAAAAACAATGGCATCCGGCCGGATGTTGTCGGCCACCTGGAGCAGCTTCTGGTTCGCGCGGGCACGGCCGACGGGCTTGAGGAGGCCCAGGGGGCTTTGCTGGCGCACCTCGTCCCTGTCGCTGAAGAAATAGACGCAGTGGCCGTTCCGGACGAGGCCGTTGAACATGCGCGTGTCGTAGCCGAAATGCCGCTGGCCCGCGAACTTCTGGTTGCCGTTGCCGATGTAGACGATCTTCAGCGCCTTGGCGCGCTGGGCCGCCGCCGGCTGTTCCGCTCCCCTGCCCGCCTGTTTGAGCTGCGCGCCTGGTTTGGCCAGGTAGCCGTAGCCGAAGTCGTATTTCAGGTAGCGGCGGACAAGAAGATCGAAGAACGCCTGGTTCTCAGGCGTGAAATACTCGGCGATCGGTTTGCGGTCGCCGGTGCGGACGACGGTGGTTGTCACGGACGGATTGGGCTTGGCGGCCATCTTTTCGGTGTTGCCGTCGCGAATGGCCTGTGCGAACATTTCGTCCGTCACGCCGCGGATAATGTAGAATTCGCAAATCTTGCGCAACCAACCCAGCGTATCCTGCTGCAGGTCTTCATAGCGCAGGATCATCGTATGGTCGGGGTGGCGGTCCAGCATGCGGCCCCATTCGTTCATGAAGCGGACGCGGGTCCAGATATCGCTGTAAAAGGTTTTCTTCTGCGGATCGCCGCGCAGGAACACGCCGAATTCCGGGTTGCCGTAGTCGCCCTTGAAGCGCTCGTAGTGCGACACGAGCGAGGCGCGCAGTTCACGCACCAGCACGAGATACTTGGGAAAGTGGACGCCGGGCAGCTTCAGCGTCAGCGCGTGCGGGCAGCCGTGCGTATGGATGATCTGAGGAATATGCTTGTAGATTGGCGGCGACTTCGGATGGCCGATGATGCTGTCGTCCTGGATGTGCTTGAGCGGTGGGAGGCCGTACATCTGGCTCAGGATGCTGGCCAGCATGTTGCGCAGCCAATGGCTGCCCGCCTGGCGCATGGACACGATATGCCCGTCGAAGGAGCGGTGGACCAAGAGGCTCGCGTTCGACCAGCGGCGGTTGATCGTGCTCATGTGAAAGCGCGCGGCCGTTGAAAGCGTGTCGATCTTCGTCTTCATGTCGTGCCCCGGATCATTTCACTGTTCGTCAAAACTATCCCGCCATGTCAGTGCCGTCACCCGCTTTTTCTTCTGCCGCCCAATGGGTTGGGCGGCGCCGGTGTCCTGAAAGTCCTGCGATGCCGGACATATAACACCATATGTAAAACAAAATCAAGACGGATTCGGGGGCTCGACAATTCCGTAACATGCGGCTACTCCTTTTATTTCAGCTGGTTGCGCCGTATCCCGCAGGTTGCCCACGATGGCTTTATTGACCCCATGGCCGCGCCCCGATAGCTTTTGAAGACAGGTATCCAGATTGGGCAGAAATTCCAGATGCGTTTTTTAAAACGGCTTCTCGGCATCCGTGACGAGGAGCGTCACAATATCCTCGCTGGAACCTATCCCTTCCTCGTGACGGGCTGCGGGCGCAGCGGTACGCATTTCATTGCCAAGTTCCTGGCGCTCAACGGGCTCGACATGGGACATGAGGCGACGGGCACGCAAGGCGCGGTCGGCTGGCTCTGCGCGTCGCCCGACTTCTGCCGGGCGCGCGGCGCCGTCTTTGGCAAGACCCTGCACCAGATCCGTCATCCGGTTCCGACGATCGCGTCATTGCAGACCTTTTCCGCGCGCGCCTGGGATTATATTTTTGATTATACGCCGCAGTGCCGCCATCCCAGCCGCCCGATCGCCGCCGCGCGCTACTGGCTGCACTGGAACAATATGGCGCTCGCGAACGCCGCCCTGTCCGTCCGCCTCGAGGATTTCCGCGGCAACCCTGCCGAGACGGTCGCGGCGCTCAGCGATTTTTTCGGCAAGCGCCTCGACCCGTCGCTTATCGCGGCCGCGGAATCTCACGGCGACAGCCGCAGATCGCGGCGCGGCTACGGGCATAAGAGCGGCCTGTCGGAAGTAAAGCGCGAAGACGAAAGAACATGGCGCGGAATCGAGGCGCTTGCCGCGCGTTTCGGCTACGACCTCGCGGAAGAATAATCACTTCATCGCCGTAACGACGGGCAGCCACATATCGCGCAGCCACAGCGCCCCGTAGACCGAGACGTGCGTATCGTCGCGATATAGTGAATGTCCATTGACGCTCGCGAGGCAGTTCTTGCCGTCAGCGCAGAGCTTTTTCACCGGATCGATGAAGCCGACGGACGGATCGCGCACCTGATCAAAAACCGCATCGATAGGCGCGCGGCGGCGCAGCACCTCGTCCAGGGGACGGTTCAGCTCGGTCACATCGCGCCCGCGCGCGGCATATTCGGCAAGCGCCGTCGACACATACTCAAGATACGACGGCGCCTGTTTGACGACCCAGACGCGAACGCCAAGCTGTTTCAATGCCGCCAGCGTATCGCGGAACGCGCCCGCGAAGGCGTCGAGATCATAGACTTTCCGGCCATCTTCCGTCCGCAGCGCGAGGCGCGGCCCCTTGCCGTTGCGCGATCCGTCCAGACCGCCTTCCTCATAGGGCAAGGCGAGGTCCCAGCGCGCGATGAGGATAACCGTCTTTATCTTCTGGTCGCGAATAAAACGGATGACCGCGTCGTTCTCCGCGGGACAGTGAATCTTCCGCTGCGGCCTGTCAAGGTTGACCAGCGGTGTACAGCCGGCGGCCCAGATCATCAGGCCCATCTTGCCGCGTTGTTTTGCAACCGCGCTGAGGCCCGGCGCCAGCGCATCGGCATGGCTGTCGCCCCAGACGAGAAAGGCGGGCTTGCTGCGGGTCAGGTCGCCGATCCGGCACTTTTCCGCGGCGAGGCCGAAACCCTCGCCCGCCGGAGTGCATTCCTGCGGAGGAGATTTGTCATCCGTCACATATTGCAGTGCCGTGGACGGGAAGCGTCCGGGGAAACCTTCTGCTTTTGCCGCCACCACGCCGGCAATCCCGAGCGCCAGAAGGCCCGTGAGAGAAAAAGCGAAAATTGCCCGCCGCGGCGCGAGCATGCGGCGCTCGCGCACCGGCTGTTCGAACAGGAAATAGGTCGCCGCCGCCAGCGCGCCGGTGCAGCCGATGGCGATCCCTGTCTCGAGACCCGTCAGACTGTGCTGCAGGTAATAGCGCGAGATAACAAGGATCGGCCAGTGATATAGATACATGGCATAGGACACGAGCCCCACCGCGACCGTCGGCCGAGTGGAGAGAATCCTCCCCGTCAGCGTCAGCCGCTGGAGGTTCGGCCAGATCAGCAGCACCGTGCCCAGCACCGGCGCCACCGCCGCCCATCCCGGAAAAGGCGTGCCCGCGTCGTAATAGAAGAAGCTGAACAGCAGCAGCGCAAAACCGGCGATACCGGCCAACTCACCGCAGGCGGCGTTCAGCTTGACATCCTTCAGCCACAGGAAGGTGAGCGCGCCCGCCAAGAGTTCCCAAGCGCGCGTGTGCAGCAGGTAAAAAGCGTCGGCCGGCTGGTGCGCGATGGTGTGCAGGTTCAGCGCGAAGGATGCCAGCAGCAGGGCGCCCAGGCAGGCGGCGAGCCTGTCCCTTTTTCCGCGCACCGCCCGATAGAGCGCGTAAAGGATCAGCGGATAGAAAATATAGAACTGTTCCTCGACCGCCAGCGACCAGGTGTGCAGCAGCGGCTCGACCAGCGCGGGCGTGGCGAAATAGCCGGTCTCGCCGGCGAAGACGAAGTTCGAGGCGAAGGCGGCGGCGCCCGCCAGCGCGCGGCCGAACTTGGCAAAATCATCGGGCAGGAAATAAAACCAGCAGAAGCCGAAGGTCAGGAAGCAGGTGAAGAACAGCGCGGGCAGGATGCGCCGCGCGCGGCGTTCGTAAAACGTCAGCAGCGAAAATTCACGCTTCTCCAGCATGCCCATCAGCAGCCCGGTGATCAGGAAGCCGGAAATAACGAAAAACACATCGACGCCCGCATAGCCCCCGGAAAAAGCGCGCACCTCATAATGGAACAGGATAACCGGCACGACGGCGATGGCACGCAGTCCATTGATAAAGGGATGATATTTCATGCCGTTGCGAGCCCGGTTTGGCCAGAGGCGGTTTATAACAAATTATATAGAAACCCGATCACCGGGGAAAGCCTTGGCGGCGAAATTCCTCCCAAAATACAATGCCATAGTCAGATGCGGGTTGACTCATCCGTGCCGCGTATTTATACAGATGGTATCTAAAAAACGGCGACTGTGTGTCATTTTCCTGCGCTTTGAAGAAGGAGGCGAAGGCACTTGTCTATTATTCGCGACGGCTTTCGAAGCCTTTATCGCAGCGGCGCCTGGTTCACTGAAAACTGCGCGCCGGACATGCTGAAAAAAGCGGCCGTGCCCAAGGGCGCTTCCGCGAAAACCGGCCATGTCCTCGGCGGATTGCTGGGCATCGGCAGCCTGATCGTGGGCGCTGGCTTCTGCCTGGCGCTTCCCCTTTCCTTCCCGATGTTCACGACTGCGGTCGCGGTCTATGGGACGCACGGCCTCGCCATCGCCGCCGCCGCCGCGGCAACGCTGGCCGGCACGGCGATGGTGGTTTTGACCGCGGGTCTGGGCATGTGCTGCGCGGCGAAGAAAGATTTATCCGCTGCCCTCAATAAGGCGCGCGGGCATATCCATTTCAAACATGCCGCTCCATCCGCGCCCGAGAAGACCAGCTTCAAGGCCGCTGCGACCCCGGCGAAGGACTTCCGACAGGCGGTTGATGGCGCGGCTTCACAGCCGACACCCGCCGCCTTAGCCCCCGTCGTTTGCGCGCCCCATTCCGGTTAACCATAAAGCCGGTAATATTCTATTTACGTCTCGGCGCTATCATAGGCGGCATATTCGCCTGAATTTTTGTCAGGACCCTATGACATTCGGCAATCGCATTTTCCTCTGGTTCATCTGCGCCATCGCCGTGCTCGCGGCCGATGCATCTTTCGTCTACTGGAATTTCGAAGGCTTCGATGCCCGGCAAGATGCAACGGGCCGCATGCACCAGGTGGTAAGCGAACTCGCCTTCGTGCGCGGGCAGCTTCATGACGTGCAATCATCCACCTATCTTTACGTCATTACCGGGCAGTCCGAAGACCTTGCTGCCTTCGACGCCGCGATCAGCGGATTGCCGCCGCACTTTTCCGCGCTTGAGGGACTTGTCTCCGACAACCCCGCGCAGGCCGCGCGCCTGAAACTCGTCGAGGCGCAGGCCGACCGCCAGATCAAGACCGCCAAGCAGATCATCGCCGCCTATAAGAAAGACGGTCCGAAAGCCGCCGCCCTGCTAGCAAAGGAAAGCGACACCAACAAGGAAATGGAGACGGTTCGTTCCACCTCCTATGAAATGTCGGCGGAAGAAACGCGCCTCCTGAGCGCCCAGCAGGCTTCCGCGAACGAGGCCGCGCAACGCACGCTGGCGGCGGGCGCGGCCGGCCTTGCGCTCTGCTGCCTCATTCTCGCGGTCGTGTTCTGGCTTGTGCGCGCCGAAGGGCTGAAGCGCCGCCGGTCCGAAGACTCCCTCAAACAGGCGCTGAGCGCGACGAAAAAGGGCGCGGAACAGGAAGCCGCCATCAGCACGATGACGAATTTCCTGCAAAGCTGCCGCAATATGGACGAAGC
This sequence comes from Alphaproteobacteria bacterium, assembly GCA_025934695.1. Lineage (GTDB taxonomy): Bacteria > Pseudomonadota > Alphaproteobacteria > Micavibrionales > UBA2020 > JAPWJZ01. The sequence continues at coordinate 244,989 of JAICWS010000004.1, read as the reverse complement.
CTATGACATCATCCAGCGCACCGTGTCGCGTTTATTGCCTGAGACAAGCGGCGGCATTTTCTTGTTCAACAATTCGCGCAACCTCGTCGAGATGGCGAGCCAATGGGGCGATATGCCGGGCGCGGAGACGGAATTCCCCGCCGATCATTGCTGGGCGCTGCGCAGCGGACGCATCCATGCGGTTTCACCTCATGGCGTCGAGCCGGCCTGCGCGCATTTCAAGGAAAAGCCGCCGGGCGGCACGGTCTGCATCCCGATGCAGGCGCATGGCGACACGCTGGGGCTGTTTGTCGTCACGGCCAATGCCCGCGAGGCGCTGACTGAACACGAGCTTCGCATCATGCGCATCGTGAGCGAACAGGCATCGCTCGCGGTCTCGAACCTGCGCCTGCAGCATCGTTTGCTGAACCAGTCCATCCGCGATCCGCTCACGGGGCTTTTCAATCGCCGCTATCTTGAAGAAACCATGGAGCGCGAATTCTCCCGCGCCGAGCGCAACGGCCAGCCCGTCTCCGCCCTCGTCATGGACATCGACCATTTCAAGAAGTTCAACGACACGCAAGGCCACGACGCGGGCGACGCGGTGCTGGTGCATTTCGCGCAGGTGCTGGCCAAAGCCGCGCGGAAAGAGGATGTCGCCGCGCGCTACGGCGGCGAGGAATTCGTCCTGCTACTGCCCAATGCGACCGCCGAACAAGCCGAGAAGCGTGGCAATGAAATCTGCGCGGCGACCCGCGCCATGAAAGTATCCCTCGGCAAGGGACAGGTCGGTCAGGTCACCGTCTCTATCGGCGTCGCCACCTACCCCGAATTCGGATCGAAACCCGACCAGCTGCTCACCTCAGCCGACGAAGCGCTTTACGATGCCAAACACAGCGGCCGCGACCAGGTCAAACGCGCGGACGCCGCCACGCAGGGCAAGGGCGCGAAAGCCGTCGGGCACTGAGCCTTTTAGCGAACGAAGATCATTCCTCCGTCGGCATATGCATGTACATCGACTGCAAGCCGATGCGGCCCGGGCCGGTGAAACGGTTGGTGACGAAGCCGAGGCCGGTCGCGAAGATGCCGGCGCTGATTTTCTGGAGGTTCGTCTCCATCTTCACGCTCGCATCCTTATAGAGCCATCCGCCCGGCTCGATCTCGATCTGCTCGCCGTCGGCCAGCGTCTTTTCGAAGACGTTGCCGTAGCCGTGCAGCCAGACGATGCCGTCGCCCTCGGTGCAGTGGAACTTGTCGATGAAGAAGCCGGTCGCGCCCAGCAGCATGTTGGAGAAGCCTTTCACGCGCTGGAAGGTGTATTCGATATGCTTGGTCGCGGCGAGGAACTGGTGCTCGCGCACATGCACCTCCTGCCCGCGGTCGAGGTGAATGGGAACGATGTGGCCGACGCCGTCGCGGGAAAAGGCGATCATGCCGTCGCCCCGGGCCTCGGTCACGAAAATCTGCAGGCCCGCCATCATGCGCTTGAACGCGCCTTTCATAGCCTTCATGCCGATGGTCACGGTCGGGTTCTTCCACAACATGATGTGATGCTCGAAATACACCGGCTGGTCGGGCTTGACCTCGACGGTCAGTACCGGCACAAGCTCGCCATCGAGATGATAGGTGATGCCGGCAAAGGTTTCATCGGCCGCGGAGGTCGGCAGCAACCTGGGGCGGCCGGGATTGGAAGCTTTCATGGCGGGCTGGGGCATATGATCTTTCCTTTGCGAATGAATTCGGCAATGTCAATTCATCGTAGGCCGCTGCGAGAAGTACAGCAAGCCGCCATGCGGCGCCTGCCATTACGAAAATCAAAACCGTCGTGGAGAAGGCCGCGCAGCCCCGCGCGGCATGGATGCGCATTTTTTGAGTAATAAAGCTGCGCGGAGGTGCGGTAATTTTATAATCTCAACGCTATTCTGTAAGCAGTCGAATCATCCAGACAATCGTCCCCGGCTTGGCCGATCTGGTGCGGTTCAAATCCTGCTATGGCAAATTTTTGGACAAAAAAACTCGCCGCATGTTTGGTGGTTTTTTCGATCGTCTTCCGCGCCAGCCTGTGAGGTATCGGAAAAAATGCACCTCACACGGGAATTCTTTAATTCCAGCCGAATAGCCCGGATTCAGTGAATACAAGTGTATGTCCAAAATTCTTGCCATCGGCAAGAAGTTTTCTGATAGATCGATAACGGCCAAATTACACTTTCTCCCTTCATTAGCGTCCGTGAGTGGTTTTTTAACCGGCCCGGTACTACTTTGAGAGATATCCATCCTTTTTCATCTCCCGCCCCCGAAATAATGAGAATCAATTTCAGTCGGCAGGTTTCTGAGAGAGCGGCTGGCAGTTTTTCTTCGAGGGCATTCCAGCGCCATTCCGGCGCGATTTTCAAGACGGGGACATTCCATGCATACGCAACAACAGGCCCATCGGGCTTTTCTCTCGCTTAGCCGCATCTTTATGCGCACGGCGAGATGGATGACCGTCGCCGGTGTTCTGGCCTGGGTTGCAGTATCGGCAACGCCGGTCAACGCGCAGAATACCGCCGCGCCCGCCAGCAACGCCGCTGTATCTGCCGCCGTCACCGCCGCCAACACGCCGACCGCCACGGAAACAGCAAAACCCTGCAACGGCTGCAAAAAAGATGAGCCCGTCGCGGCCGTGAAACACCCTGAACAGGTCGCGCTGCCGCCCGCGCCGCCGATGCGCCAACGTAACTTCCGCAGCGAATGATGCGGTTGTCACCCCAATAAACTGTCAAGGGCCTTCTTGCACAATGGGTGGTTCGCGTGGTACTACCGGCATGTATCGGATAGGGGGCAGAAACTTATGCCGAAGCTGCGCCATTAAATTCTTGGGAATCAGTGACTTACCAAGTGCCGTACAAAATTCGATTTTGGCACCATATCTTCGATAGGATCAAATGCCTTTTTCATTTTTTAGTCTCGATGTATATGACGAAACAACAGAATATCTTTTGCATGAAATATATTTGGAAAAATATCCAATAGAAATGCTGCCTAAAGACATACGGGATGAAATGGGACAGTTGCCGGCGAATGCATGCCACGCTCTAAAACGGAAAATTGTAGATGAGTGGGAGGAAGCTGGCGCAGAGTTGAGTTCATGGAAAGAATTTCCAGTCAGATTGAGACACGAGTTGTCCGATTTACCTTATAGAATTCATGGTGGTCGCGAGTTCGATTTGATGTTAAAAGGAATAAAACCTTTCTCCGTTTTTGAGAATCCGTCCGCTGCCATGGCGAAAATTTTAGATAAATATTTTGTGCCAATGGCCGACGAGAGAGGCTGGGCGATAGCGAAGTTTTCTGACGATATCCAAACATTTATGTGTGCTCTTCCAAAGGAAGCTTGGCGTATTAATGCGTACCGACTTGTTCAAGATATTTCTCGAAGAGTGAAATGGGATGATACCTTGGAATTAATGGAGGGATTATTACTAGGCTACAGCCAAGAACAAAATGAAATTTGGCTCGAATATAGACGGAATGAGGGCCTCCAATGGGGGCTGCAGAAGATGTACAAATTCGTAGAAGATGCAGAAGTTGCTTCGATTGCGAAAACAGGATTTAAGGCCTTTCTTTCTGAGAACAGTAGTGAGGAATTAGTTCTGTATTTCCCACATTTTGGAGCTGAAGATCAGGAAAAGCAGAGAGCTTTATTCAGTGTGAAAAAATCCCCATTGGCAAAATTTCACCTTCCCATGGTGAAATTAAATTATCGTTCCAGATATGTTAAGAACATTGATGGACTAGATTTTGAAATATTTGAGTGTGCTAAATCAGAATTGCCGGCATTAAATAGGGAGATTAGCGGCGCCATTGAAATTGTGTCGCCTCCCCACGAAGAGTGATTTAATTTCGGAGAATTCCGGTGACACTATTAATTCCGGGGACACAACACTCAATTCCTTGCACATAATGGCCTCCTGCAATGGCGCAATTCCTACTATTGGGACAAGCATGCCTTCGCGCTGGGCGTTGCGACCAACACCTGTGGCGCGCCCGTGTCGGAAGATTTCACCAAGTCGAAAACAATTCACTGGTACCATGACCCGAACACGGGCTCGACCCTGACGGTCGGGCGCGAAGTCGCCAGCATCAAGCCGCCGCTGGAAAAGCGCCTGTGGTTTTCCTACTGGAACCAGCCTCCCAGCGGCTATACTGGCGGCTATCCCGACCAGCCGAGAAACGTTGCGCGCCTTCTCGACAGCGGGGCTTCGCAGTCTGTCTCACTTCAGCAGATTTCCGTTCAACCTTTCACCTGGGTGCCGCAGTTAGTCACCGACCCGGTGGGCCGCTCGACGACATTCGCCTATGCCGCGAACCACAACGATCTTTTAACGGTGAAGCAGAACTCCAACACGATTGCGACCTATGGCAGCTATAACACCCAGCACGAGCCGCAAACCTATACTGGTGCCGATTCCAAGACGTGGAATTATACGTATCAGACCAACGGCCAGTTGCACACGGTGACCGACCCGAACGCGGGCGTGACGACCTACAACTACGACGCCTCCAACCGCCTGTCGACCATCGTCAACGCCAACAGCCAGACGGTGCTGACGCTGACCTATGACGCTGACGACCGCGTGCAGACGCGCACGGACAGCCAGGGCTATACGCTGACCTATGCCTACGACAACCTCGACCGCGTGACCTCCATCACCTATCCCGACTCAACGACGGACCTGTTCGACTATAACTTCCAGAGCGGCCCTTATGTCGGCACGCCCAGCATGGAACTGCGCAAATACACCGACCGGCTGGGACGCGTGACAACCTATGGCTATGACGCCGACCAGCGCCTCACATCGGTCACCGAACCGCTGACCAGCAGCACCACGCGCACGACCTCCTACAGCTATTACGAAAACGGCAAGCTGAAGGAAATCACCGATGCGAAAGGCAACATCACGCATTGGGACATCGACATCGAAGGCCGCCCTATCGACAAGATCTACGCCTATGGCACATCCTCGGCCAAGACTGAGACTTACACCTACGAAAACAGCACCAGCCGCCTGAAGTCCGTGACCGACGCGCTGGGCCAGGTGAAGACATTCAGCTATGATGCGGATGATGAGGTGACCGGCATCACCTATACCAGCACGATCAATCCGACGCCGAACGTCACCTTTATGCCGGACCAACTCGATGCGGTCAGAGATGTGTTGGACGCCACGACCGGAAATCTTGTCCAATCGTATGATTACACGCCTTACGGGGCTGTTACTCGTAGTAACGGAAGCACGGCAACAGATTATCAATATGCCGAATTGTTCTCTCACCCCATTAGTAGCCTCAACCTTTCAATGACGCGGCCCTTCGATCCCGCGACAGGCCGGTGGCTTAACAAAGATCCGATGGGAGAAGCTGGCGGCGTCAACTTATATTCCTATGGAGCAAATCCGGTCAGTGGTTTCGACCCGTTGGGCTTGAGTAAATTGCGCACACCTCTCCAAGGATATCGCATTGATCTTTTGGAAGAGGAAACGAATGGTGGACACACCATCGCTGAGCACGTAGGAAAAAGCAGCGAATACCTGTGGCTCCGGTTACTGGCGGCTAATAATGATGGCTGGCACCTTGAGCGAGCAAGCTCGTTCTGTTCTCTCCAGTCTGCGACCAAATTGGTTAACTCGGCCCTCTCCCAAAACTCAGCAGTCGTAGCCCTAGTTGCCAACGGAACACTCAAAGAGGCGCTTGTCGGCTCTAGTTTCCTGAGTAGCACCGGATACGAAGTCCTCTATCCTAGCGGCGAGCAGCGTACTACATTTGGAGTCGGGGTTGTAATTCGACATAATCCAGAGTCAGCAAATGGATTTTCTGTTGTATCAGCTTGGCCGGGAACTATAGACAAATGATCGCGCCGAAAGAATTTAATAAACTGTGCTCCTACTTTCATCAGGATGTATTCCTTATACATACATCGCTAGAGGATGCGGCTCGAATTGGCGTTCAGGCGCTAAACGAAACAGAGAGGAGCGTGGTCCGCAGATTCCTAGATGAAATCCTTACTGGGGAGCATGGGGCCGATGAGCTTCAAGCATTATGGAGAAACACTCCTGCGGATATTTCTACGAACAATAGTCAAACACTACTAAAGCTGTTACGAACAATTCGCGAGTTATTGGAGGAACAATGATCAGATGGGCGTTTGTTGCACTATTATTGGCATTGCCCTTACCCAGGTGGGCGTATGCTGACGCCCCGAATGGACGAGAAATGGAGTTTGTACCCGGCCAAGAGTGGTCGATAAAGGCATCACCACCGACAACGGCAAAAGTCATCATCGGTCGTGTCGAATCGTGGCACGGGAATACGGTAGTGCATGTGTCGGTGATAGATCTGCCGAGCAAGTCAGATCAATCAGGACCGACGGAAATCGACTATTTGCCTTTCGATGAACGGGCATTTGCCTCGTCTGTTGACCATCTAATCGCTGTCGATGTTAGACCAAAGAAGGACTTTGAAGATAGCTATAAGCGTTGGCAGGCAGATCAACATGCTGGCGTTTTTACAATCGGCATTTCAGAGGCAATCGCGACCGTCCTGAATACAATCGATAACAAATAGCACGTCGCGCATTGGACGGGACAGTTCACATGTCAAGGATCATCCGCAGATATCATGACGCGAATAGCTCTGCGAAAGTTGGTAACTGGTCTGTTTATTTCTATGCTGGAAAAGTCTTAGCGCAGCATCAAGGACAGCCTGAGCAGTTCGATTTACAGGCAGAACTAGAAGCAGAAGTTTTACGGGGAAGGATTGTCTCCTTATCAGAGTCCCAAGTGACTTCAAATTGACCGGTTGGGCCGAACACGCTTATTCCACGTCACCTCGCTCGTCCTTGTCGGCAACGTAGGAGTTGAGGGACTAATTCCGGGGACACTATACCTAATTGATTCCCGAATTCCGGGGACACTATACCTAATTGACTCCCTCCCTCGCAAAGTATACTTCCCTCCATGGCAAGACTGGCAAGAGTAGTGGCGGCGCATGTGCCGCATCATGTGACGCAGCGGGAATTCCGGGGACACTATACCTAATTGCCTACCTCCGAAATTACGCCATGTGTCTCCGGCATTTTCCAGCAGGCGTTTGCCATTATAGAAACGACGTCATCAGAGCCACGCGTAGTGAAATCCGATGCGGTACGTTTGCAGGCTGCTGTTGAAAAACCTAAAGCGCGGGACCGGTCGGCGCGGGCGGCTGGAGGTCTTTTTTCTTCACCAGCGCGGGATTGGCCTGCGCGATGCGGAGGGCTTCGTCGTCGCCCTGCGCCAGGCCTTTTTCGAGGCGCTGCGCGGAGCCGAAGCGGCTTTCCTTCTGGTGGCGGAAGCGGCCGATCTCGACGAGCAGCTGCGCGGGCAGCGCCCCCAGCGACATCAGCGTGTCGACCGTGCGCGCGAAGCGGCTGCGCGAGGCGCGCGGCTGGTCCTGGTCGACGGGCGTCGGCGTGACTTGCGGATTTTTCTTCGCGTCGTTCGCGGGCTGCCGGTTCAGGCGCGGATCGAATTTGCTTTCCAGCGGCGCCTGCGGCGGGCGCTTCGGCTCGGCGATCGCCGCCATCGCGGCTTTCAGGTGGCCCAGGAGCCCGACGGGCCGCGCCTGTGCCTGCGGCGGCTGCATCGCCGTGAACTTCGAAAAAACTTTGCCGCGCGCGAGGCTGGCGAGGAAATGCGGAATGGTCGGGGGCGGCGCATTCGGGATCCCCTTGTTCTGCGCCGCCTGCTGCGCCGGTGACGGGTTCACATCGACCGCCGCTTCCTCGCCGATTTCCTGGCCGATATCGCGCTCGATCTGGTCGAAGTCGACCTGCTCGTTCGACTGCTCGATATTGCCGATCCGGTTCGCGAGTTGCATGCAGGCCCTTTCTCTGACAGACCATCTTTTATATCAGAAAACAAGATTATTGAAAATAAAAAACCCCTATGGACTTGAAATCATGTAAAATTAAACCAAGCTTTCGCGTCAGAAAAACGCAAGCCGGTTCTTGAAGCTGATCGGCCTGCCCACGGTGAGCGGGGATTGCAGGACGGTGGCCTCGGCCACGACATCGTCGAGCGACTTCCACCCGTCCGCCACAACTTCTTCGGAGCCCGGAAGGTAAGGCGCGTTGCCGGAAAGTGCGCTGACAACCTCCGGCTTATGGATGCCCGCGTCCATGATCTTGAGTAACTCCCTGAGGACGTCGGGACTGGCCCTGTCGGCCTCGTCGAGCAGGACCATCGAAGGCGCGCCTCCGGCGGCGGCGTTGAAGGACTGCCTCATGATGCAACCGCCGGCGTTTGCTTCAGCTGCAGCGGCTTTCGGACTGTCATCGAGCGCCGAAGGACGGTAGCGTGCGCGATGAATTTGTCGAGCCTCTCGCGTTCGCGGTGTCCGCATTCCAGGCGCGACACTTCCGCCGACAGCTTGATGGGAATGACGCCCTCCATGGATGCCTGCCGGCCCGTCCCATCGGTGAGCATTCCATCCGCCAGCACCCGGTCGAGAATTGCCACCACCTCTGCCTTGCCCTTTTCAATTTCGTCCATCACCAGCAGCACCTTGGGTCTCTTGCGCACCTCGTTGGCGAGTGGCGAACCTTCCTCAAAGCCGCTGTAACCCGGCGGCACCCCCGTGATCCGGTAGCGCGAATATTCTTCGGCAAATTCAGCCATGTTATAGATAATCAGCGCCCGGTCGTCGCCGAGCAGTTGCTTTGCCAATGTGCGCATCTTGCTCATTGCGCTCAGGCCCGCCGGCCCCTTGTCCCACATATCGCCGGTGATCAGCAGCGAACCGTTGGGTTCCCGCGTGTATTCCACTCCCCAGCTGTCGAGAATGCCGCGTGCGGTCTTCCGCATATCGGCAGAGGACTGATTGAAAGGCAGCGTCATGAAAAGGCGGCCCTAAGGCGCAGGACGCGGCCGACGGTGATGGTGGATTTCAGGACCGTCGCATCCCGCGCCACTTCCATAATCTGCTGCAGACGTTCCTCGCGCTGCCGCTCGCGCTCCTCAAGTAAATTCTGCCGCCATTCGCGATGTTGCGCGAAGCTCACCTGTTCGCCGTCGATGTAAAACTCGGTATGGCCATTCGGCTCCACATAGGCGGCGCCGGCTTCGCGGTGCAGCTTGCCATGCTGGTACCAGCAGCGGATGCCGTCCTGCCATTTGACGGCCGGCAGGTCATTGTCGCGGTGCAGCTGGCCCTTTGCGTCGCGCCACTCGCGGCAGTTGCCGTCCGGCGTCAGCGACATGCCCGGATCGTCGAAATCTTCTGGATCTACAACATCATTGGTCATGCTTCTTCAACGTCTGGATGAACGCATCAAAACGCCCGGATGTTTTGCAAGTCATGCATGAGAGACAGGCGAGAAACCCTTGGCTATCCTAAAAAACCGCCTGTCCTGGAGCTGCAATCAGCTCATCTTTTATAACCCATCGTATGTATTATGTCAAATACCAAGCAGACGCCTGATATTTCACATGAAACATTCTGGGTTAATTTACTGAAAATAAAAGATTATCTGTGAGCCATCACGCAGGTCGGCGCCTTGACGAGATCGCCATGGCAGGTGCGCATCATCGGGACCATTTTCCTGGGCTGGGTCGCCAGGTTCGTGCGGTTCGAACGGTCGGCGGCTTTGGCGAAGACGCCGTCTTGGCCGCCCAAATCCGCGAAGTTCTCTTCGACCCATTCGATCTTCATCACTGTCTCCGGTACTGGTGTTTCAAAGCTTAAGGCGAGTCGCTTTATCTGTCAAATGCACTTTTCGGCGAGGCGGCCCAAAAGGTTACCGCCGCCTGAAAAGAACTCCTGCTTTAAGGATCGCGGCGCACCGGGCGCGGCGTCAATGCGAGGCGGAAGGCCCCGTCGGCGTCCATTCCTTCACCCGTTTTTGCACCGCGGCAAGCTGGGCGGGCGACAGGGAGGGTTCGACATCAGCGCGCGATACTTTGGCCAGCTCTTTCACATGGGTAATGTCCACGAAACCGGGCGCGATTCCGTAGAGCGCGAGGTCGGAATAAGCGTTCGATGCGACCGCGAGGCTGTACCAGAAATCGGCTTCGGCCTTGTCGGGCTTTAGATCGCCATAGCCTTCGACGTACATCTGGGCAAGGCTGGCTTGGGCTGCGGGAACGCCGCCGTCGGCGGCCTTGCGAAACCATTTCGCCGCTTCGTTCATGTCGGGCTTGACCGCGCCGCCCAGGTCATAGGGCGGATGGACGGTGTATTTGCCGTTATCGTACAGCATCCCGATCAGCCATGCCGCCACGGGATCGCCCTTGTCGGCCGCCGTGCGGTACCATTTCATGGCTTCGGCGTAATCGCTTCTCTTTTCGTGCAGCACGCCGATGGCGACCTGGGCATGGACATCGCCCATGCGCGCGAGCGGCTGGAGATAAATCATGGCGTCCTGGAAGTTGCCCGCGATCAGCGCGGCCGTGCCATCCTCGAGCCGTCCCGCGTGGGCGGGCGCCGTGCCGAGGAAAAGAGCGATAATGACAAAACAAAGACGCACGGGATTCATTGACACCGCTTTAAGGCTTACAACCATGTTTCACGAAGATAACCCAAGGCATGTTTAGCATTTCATGAACATCATTTCAATTATGACGCGGCGCGCCTGGGGACGTCGACAGATATCCCGCATGAGGCCATGCAATCCGTAGTGGCGATCGCCGCAGGGATTGCCAGAATCCCAAAATTCATGTCCAAAAAAAACGTCCCTGAGAGTCTCACGGATATTCTTGGGACGAATTCCATCGCGCGACTCAAGTCCTTGTAATTTCTGAAGAGGGGCAATGCGGTCGCAATGCGTTGGCAATGCGATCGCAATGCTAACCATTAACCAATAACCTTTAGGTTATTAAACCTTATAGAAGGATATATATATCCGCGCGCGCGAGGGACCCGCTCATCACCCCAGCGGCACCGTTTTCCGGTCGGGGATGGTGTAGGGGAAGACCTTGTGCTGCTTGAGCAGGGCGAGCAGCTTTTCCGAGCCGTGCTGTTGCTTGAACGCCAGCTCTTCCTTGGTGATGCCGATGAGCAGCATCAGCCCGCAGTCGTTGCCCGCGAGCTGGAAGGAAATCTCCGGCTCCGGCGTGGTGAACAGGATGCCGCGCATGGTCTTGTCGCCGAAGAAATTAGGCATGTCCATCGTTTCGCCGGGATTCAGTTCCGCGTCGCAGGTGTAGCGCGCGAGCTTGCTGATGAGGCCGGCGGCGGCCGGCGTATCTTTCTGCAGGCAGATCATCAGCTCGTAATTGCCCAGCGCATTGTCGATCTGCGCCGATTCCGGGCCGGTGAGGTCGGCGGTCACGTAGGTCATGCCAGTCACGTACGAGGGGAACGGGACGACATCGGCGAAACCTTCGAGGTGGAAAGGAACCGGCGAATGAAACACGGTGTCGCCCGGCTCGCCCAAGGCCCGCGTCAGCGCCTCGATCCGCGCATCCCAGATTTTCTGCCAGTCATCGTCGTCCTGCTGTTCGGACATGGGATCAATTCCTCGGTGTTTTCTTCTTCGTCCTCTCCCCCGCCCTGCGGGGGAGAGTTAGAGGGGGTGTCTCTCCGTTAAGTGCGCTGGCTGATATGACGCGCAGACGCGCTCACCTTCTCCCGGCCTCTCCCGCAGAGTGGGAGAGGGGATAATTCTTACATCCCCGGCGGTTTCGGCTGGGGCGGTTTGGGCGCCGACGGCTTGTAAGTCTGGGGCCGCAGCGCGAGGCCGGGGCGCTTCATGCGCTGCACGGTGTTGCCGAGCTTGTCCATGTGGTCGAGCGCCTTGGGCAGCAGCGCGCGCACCTCGGTGATGAAGGCGAGATCATTGTCGCGGTTCGCGCCGCCGTCGAAGCGGCCGAACAGGTTAAGCCCATGCGCCATCGACCCGCGCCCCGCGTAAAGCGTGACGACGTTGGGGCCGAGGAATTTGTCTTCGTTCTCCCAGCTCCATTCGCCGGGTGTCGCCTGCGCGCTGATTTCCTTTGCGCGCTTGATCTCCTCGACCGTCATGATCGGGGCGGATGTTTTTGCGAAGCCCGCTTTCATATTCTCGATATCGCCCTGCCAGGCCTCGATCTGCTGCAGCGCCTTGGGCAGAAGCATGCGCGCGTCCGTGATGAAAGCGAGGTTGTTGAGACCGTTCATGTCGATTTCGATGTTGCCAAACACAGGCGCACCGCGCGTGGTGACATCAGGATCGGGATTCGAATAGACCCAGAATTGCGAGGCGCCGACCCAGCTTTCATCGGCGAAATTCCACGGGCCCGGCGTCGCCTTGCCGCAGAGATCCTCAGCGCGTTTTCGTTCAGCCGGCGTCATGCTTGTGGCGCATTCCTTGAAAAAAACTAGATGATGACATGTTGTAGCATTGCGGAGCAAATTCTGTCAAACGCAACGTTCAACATCTTGTTTTTGCTGGATAAATAATTTTGTTCTCTTTTTGTCCATTTTGTTCTTGAAGTCTGGAACAAAAAGCGTACAGTGGTTTTCAGAGATTCGACGCGCCGCTCAGGCGCAAGACTTGAACCAGATCAGCAAAAAGGGGTAAACCAACATGTCATCCGTCACTGCACTGCGTCCTGAAGGGAAAACCGATATGAACGCCGCTGAAAAGCAAAAAGCTCTCGATGCCGCCTTGAGCCAGATCGAGCGCGCCTTTGGCAAAGGCTCCATCATGAAACTGGGCTCGGATGCCCACCAGGAAGTCGAAGTCATCTCGACTGGCTCGCTCGGCCTCGACCTCGCGCTTGGCATCGGCGGATTGCCGCGCGGCCGCATCATCGAAATCTACGGTCCGGAAAGCTCGGGCAAGACCACCCTCGCCCTCCAGGTCATCGCCCAGGCCCAGAAAAACGGCGGCCAGTGCGCGATCATCGACGCGGAACATGCACTCGACCCCTCTTACGCCGCCAAGCTCGGCTGCGACATCGAAAGCCTCCTCATCTCGCAGCCCGACGCCGGCGAACAGGCGCTCGAAATCGCCGATACGCTGGTGCGCTCCGGCGCGCTCGACGTCCTCGTCGTTGACTCGGTCGCAGCATTGGTGCCGCGCGCCGAACTCGAAGGCGAAATGGGCGACAGCCACATGGGCCTGCAAGCCCGCCTGATGAGCCAGGCCCTGCGCAAGCTGACCGCCACGATCTCGCGCTCGCGCACCATCGTCATCTTCATCAACCAGATCCGCATGAAGATCGGCGTCATGTTCGGCTCGCCCGAAACCACCACGGGCGGCAACGCGCTGAAGTTCTACGCCTCCGTCCGCCTCGACATCCGCCGCATCGGCTCGCTCAAAGACAAGGAAGTCGTCGTCGGCAACCAGACCAAGGTCAAGGTCGTCAAGAACAAGCTGGCCCCCCCGTTCCGCGTCGTCGAATTCGACATCATGTACGGCGAAGGCATCTCGAAAGAGGGCGAGATCATCGACCTCGGCGTCAACGCCAACGTGATCGAGAAATCCGGCGCCTGGTTCGCCTTCGACGGCGAGCGCATCGGCCAGGGCCGCGAGAATACGCGCAAGTTCCTCAAGGACAACCCCAAGATTGCGGCAGCGATCGAGAAGAAGCTGCGCGAGAACGCGGGACAGGTCGCCAACGCCATGCTGGCCGGCGCTGAAGACAGCAGCGGCGGCGACGAAGAAGGCGACGACGAAGCTCCCGCTCCGAAATCGAAAAAAGAGAAGGCCTCCGACTGACCCTTGACCCCCAAGGCAAAGCCACCCACACACCCAAGACTGCCATAGATTCCTTCTCTTCTACCCCGAAAGGCCCCGGTTTTCCCTGACCGGGGCCTTTTACTATTTTTCTCCTTTCCTTCGCCCTCCTCTCCTTTGGGAGAGGAAGGGGAAGAGAAGAATAGTCGCCTGCCTGCAAGGCGTTGTCCGGTGCGGTGCTTGAATACCCGCGCATTCTGCAATATCGAAATCGCCAGTTTCAACTTCAGATTATTCAGAAAATCCCCTACACTATGGGCTCGAGGGGAAACATCCCGCACCATCCACGGTTTCTTCCGGAGGCGGCATGATCGAGATACTGCATCATTTCAACCAGGCGCGGTTCATGGGCTTCGTGCCCGAGATCCGCAAGAACCTGGCCGACTGGCAGCTGGTCGAGGTGTCGCTGACCCAAAAAACCTCACACAACGTCGCCTTCATCGCAAGGCGCCTGTCCGAGCATTTCGCGGCACGCGACGGCATCCTGTTCATCTGCAACAGCCGCCAGATCCTGGGCATCGTCAGGATGGGTCCGGTTTCGGATACCGCGAAACTGGCCGCCGGCATCACCGCGTCCCTGCCGCAATACAGCTGCACCGTCGAGGCGGGCGATATTACGGCGGACGGGCTGCTCAGGCTCCAGGTCCGCCTCCAGGACCTCAGCGAAGATGGCAAAGCCGGAACGAATCCCCTCCCCGCCCTGCTCGACGCCCGCCAGCGCCGGGTCGGGCGCGTCGTGATGGTGGCCGATGACGACATGTTTATGCGCTCACTCGTCGTCAATACCTTCAAACCGAAAGCTTCCGTCATCGAGCACGGCGACGCGGGCGGCGTCGTGGATACTTACCTCGAGCATCTGCCCGACGTGCTGTTCCTCGACATCCACCTGCCCGGCGGCTCGGGCATCGACATCCTGGCCGAAGTGCTGAAGTTCGACAGCTCCGCCTATGTCATCATGCTCACCAGCGACAGCGTGAAGGAAAATGTGATCAGCGCCAAGAAGGCCGGCGCGAAAGGCTTCATCGCCAAGCCCTTCACGCGCCAGAAGCTCGAAGAATGCTACAACGCCAGCCCCAGCGTCGCCCCCTGGCTCGCCGCGAAAAAATAATCATCGGGCGAACAGCACGAATTTTTAACGCGAAGACCCGAAGGCCCGAAGTTCTTTCCAATGGGCGCGAAGCGCCCCATAATCATGCGGGATTTCCGCTGAAGTTTGAGTTTTGCTGCGCTGCGCGCGGCAATAATATCTTCGGGGCTTCGGGTCTTCGCGTTTAATCTTTCATCGCCCCAGCAAGAACCACGCCTGAAGCAATTACCATCCCCGCTTCTTGATGGTCTCGGCGCGCTCGGCGTTGGCTTTGCGGCGCATTTCTTTCAGCGAGGGGCGGTGGTGGACGCGCTTGCGCGCCGGGCCGAAAGCGGTATCGGCATTATCTCTCCCGCGGCGGCCGAGCCACAGGATGAATTCCTGGTACGCCGTCGTCCGAGGCGCGGGATTGCCGTTGAGGCCCAACAGGCGCTCGCCCTCCTCCTTGAACAGGAAGTCCGGGTCCCTGAAAAGCCACGCCATCCCCGCGCCGAAGGCGAAACCTCCGATATGCGCCCAGACGGCGACGGACAGATACTGGTTGCCCCAGGTCAGCAGCCCCGTCAGCATCTGCGTGAAGAAGAAAAAAAGCAGGTACTGCCAGGCCCGCCAGCGCGCGATATAAGGCTCGGAGGTCAAGGAACGCCAGACCATCACATTGATGATCGCGCGCGGGTAAAAGACCATATAGGCGCCCATGACGCCGCTGATGGCGCCCGAGGCGCCGATGCAGGGCAGCCCGTTGTCCACGCCGATCCAGGCCTGCGTGAAGTTCGCCAGCACGCCCGTGAGGATGTAAAAAGCGAAATAGCGCAGCGATCCCATCGCATGTTCGACGCTCGCGCCGAAAATCCACAGGAACAGCATGTTGCCCAGGATATGGGCGAAACCGCCGTGAATGAACTGGGCGGTGATGGCCGTGATCCAGCCCGTGCGCAGCAGGTCGAAAGCCGCCTCCAGCGCGCCGCGGAATTTCTTCAGCCCGTGCGCCCCTTGAATATAGTCATGCGCCGAAAAGCCGAAAGCGTGGAAGAACAGGTGCCTGTCGCTGCCCATGAATAGTTCGAAGATAAAAACAAGAGTGCAAAGGCCGATGATCAGCCGGTTGGCCCAAGGCGTATCAACGTCTTCATTCTCATCCGACAGCGGTATCAGCATGTGCCGCCTCGCTGCCGAACAGGCGCTCCAGCACGCCCTTCATGAATTCCTTCGTCTGCAATCCCGCATAGCCGGCGCCCAAATGGTCGTTCAGCGCCGCGAATAAATACTTCCGCCCGTCCTTCTCCAGCCAGCCGGCGTACCAGCCGCGCTGCAGGCCCTTGGCGATGTCGGTATAGCCGGAGCCCGTCTTGCCGAACAACTCGCCGCCGGCGCACGGACCCGACGCGATCAGCCGCCTGGTCATCGCCATCGCATGCGCGGAGACGGGCAGCTGCCCCGCGGCAAGCTTGCGAAAGAACTCCACTTGCTCGCGCAATGAAATGACAAGACTCGTTGTCAGCCAGGCGCGCAGAATCCCGCCCGAAAGGTCGCGGTTGCCGTAGCCAAAGGCATCGACGTAATGTTGAAAGCGCTCCATGCCCAGCGCACGGGTAACGCATTGAGAATACCAGACGCATGAATTCTGCATCCACAGCGCGGGATTATAGGGCTTCTTCCAGTTATCCAGCATCATCAGGCAATGCGGGTCGTATTCAGGGCTGTAATCCCAGACAGGCGTCTCTTCGTCCATCAGGACGCCGCTGTCATAGCCCATCAGCGCAATCGCGGCCTTGAAGCTGGAACAGGGCGAGAAGCTGGCGTCGCGCCCGCCCTTCGCCTCGATAATTTTTCCGGTCTCGAAATCGCAGACGATGTAATTTCTCGGGGAGTGCGTCTGCCTTTTGTCTCCCCTTTCTCGTCCGCAGGGGGAGAGGAGATTTCTCTCGCAATTGCAAAAGGAGCAATACCTCATCCCTTCTCCCGCATCACGCGCGATTTTTCGCGCTGCCAGTCGCGCTTCTTCTCGGTCTCGCGCTTGTCGTGCTGTTTCTTGCCCGTCGCGACGCCGAGGGCGATCTTGGCGATGCCGCGGTTGTTGAAATAAATGGACAAGGGGATCAGCGTCGTGCCCTTGCGCTGCACCGCGCCGATGAGCTTGTTCATCTGGTTCTTGTGCAGCAGCAGCTTGCGCGGGCGCAGGACTTCATGCTGCCACTTCGCGTTCGACTTGGTGTATTCGGGGATATGCGCGTTGACGAGGAAGATCTCGCTGCCGCGCACGTCGGCATAGCTTTCGTTGATGCTGGCCTGGCCCGTGCGCAGCGACTTCACTTCCGTGCCCGTCAGCACGATACCCGCTTCCATGACTTCTTCGATGAAATAATTGAATCGCGCCTTGCGGTTCTCGGCGACGGTCTTGTTATTTGGGTCTTTCTTGCCCTGCTGCTTGTTCTTACCGGCCATAGGGGGCACCAAAGGCGGCATAAGCACAACCGCGCGAAGTTACGAAGTTACGAAGGATTTTTTCCAATCGCCCCACCCCGGCGAAAGCCGGGGTCCAGTTTATAAACTTTCTACCTCTTCCATGGCGCGCTTCGCGCGCATTCATGAGATAGAAGTCAATGAACTGGATCCCGACTTTCGTCGGGGTGGCGCAAATATATGCCTTCGTTACTTCGTAACTTCGCGCGAACGAGCTTGCAGAGCTGGGCAGACGCGAGAGCATGACATCTACCGTTTGCCCGCTTTTTTCAGCGTCTTGCGGCCAGCCTTGAAGATGCCGGCGAATTCCATCGCCTCGTCCAGCTTCTGGCGCGCGGACGCCGTGACGGGGACGAGCGGCAGGCGCAGCTCGTCGGAGGGGATTTTGCCGAGGCGCGCGAGGCAGTATTTCGCGGGCGACGGGCTGGTTTCAATGAACAAAGCCTTATGCAGCGGCAGCAGCGCGTCGCGCGCGCGCTCGAAATTCTTCCAGTCTTTTTTCGCCCAGGCGTTGTGGAGGTCGGCGCAGAGGCGCGGCGCGACGTTGGCGCTCACCGAGATGCAGCCTTGGCCACCCTGCGCAAGGTAAGCGGCAACCGTCGCGTCCTCGCCCGAGAGCTGGCAGAAGGCATCGCCCAGCGCGACGCGTATCTGCAAGGGGCGGCCGAGGTCGACCGATGCGTCCTTAATGCCTTTGATGTTTTTCAGGCCGGCGCAACGCACGACCGTTTCCACCGAGATTTCGACGCCGGTGCGGCCCGGAACGTTATACAGAATGATGGGAATGCCGACTGCGTCGTTTACCGCCTTGAAATGTTGATACATTCCTTCCTGCGTAGGCTTGTTATAATACGGCGTTACGACTAAAATACCATCAGCGCCGCTTTTGTCGGCAAAGCGCGCCAGGTCCACGGCCTTCTCGGTCGAATTCGAACCCGCTCCCGCGATCACCGGTACTCTGCCGTCCGCGGCTTCCAGGCAGGCTTTGATGAGGGATTTATGTTCTTCCGTCGAAAGGGTGGGCGTTTCACCCGTGGTCCCGCAAGGAACAAGTCCATGAGTCCCGCTGGCGACATGCCATTCGACAAGCTGCTGGAAAACATCAAAATCCACCTTACCCTTTTTAAAAGGGGTAACGAGCGCGACGATGGAACCTTTAAAAGCCATAATTCTTCTCCTATGCAGGACGTGACCACAATAGCCGCCAACGCCCGCTGGCGCAACAATATGCCGTTATCACGCCGATTTTCAAGGATTTTGGCGGGTTTGGCCGTGGCCGCGGCGATCGTGCTGTCTCCCCCGAACGGGGCCGTGGGCGCCAAAAAGCAGCTTCACAAGGCGGCTGCGCGCCATGCGCACCGGCAAACCGCCGCCCAGCGCCGCGCCGCCGCCGCGCAAAAAGAAGAGCTGGAGCAGGACTGGCAGAAGACCGTCGCCCTCGTCCAGAACCAGAAAGACCCGGTCGCGCGCAAGCTTCTGACCTGGATCTACGTGACCGGCACGAAGCTGCCCATCGACGCAAAACAGCTCATCGCCTTCGAGACCGCCAACCCCGGCTGGCCGAAGATGCGCGAATTCCACGAGAAGATCGAGCAGAACATCGCAACCTCGCTCAACCCCGCCGACACCGCCGCCTGGTTTCAGCAGAACCCGCCGGACACTTTTGACGGCATCAAGGCCGACCTGAACGCGCTGATCAAGCTGAACCACCCGGAGCTCGCGCGCGCCGCCCTCTCCGCCTACTGGAAGGAAGCGGAGCTGAACCGCAACGAAACCGCGACGCTGGCCGGCGTGTACAAGAATTACTTCGCGCCCGGCGACCATGCGGCGCGTCTCGATAATCTCATCTGGCAGAACCGCTATGACGAAGCGCAGGTGATGCTGGCCTTCGTCGATCCCGATACGCGGGCGCTGGGCCAGGCGCGCATTGCGCTCGGCAAAATGTCGCGGACCGGCCCCACGCTGGCCGATGCCGTGCCCGCGAAACTGCAAAACAGCGAAGGCCTGATGTTCGAGCGCCTGCGCTGGCGCCGCCGCCACGACATGAACGATGGGGCCCTCGACATCATCCGCCAGATGCCGACACAGGTGACGCAGCCTGAATTGTGGTGGGGCGAGCTCAACGTCATGTCGCGCCGCGCCCTGGAAAAGCGCAATTATGCGCAGGCCTATGAAATCGCGAAGAAGCACACGCTGACCAACGGCATCCAGTATAGCCAGGCCGAATGGCTGCTGGGCTGGCTGGAGCTGCGGCGCCTCAACCAGCCGGCGACTGCCCTTGCCCGCTTCGATGCGCTCTACAAGCACGTCGGCACCGCCATCAGCCGCTCGCGCGCAGCCTATTGGGCCGGGCGCGCGGCGGATGCCGTGGGCGACGCCTCCGCCTCGGAAGAATGGTCGAAGGTCGCGGCGCAGTATCCATCGACCTTTTACGGGCAGCTCGCCTATGACAAGGTCTACGGCAAGCCTAAGCCCGACACCTTCGTCGATCCGCCGGTCGCGCAGGCCGATGTCGACGCCTTCAACCAGCAGGACCTGGTGCGCGCGGTGCGCCTGCTGCACGGCGTGAAGCTGGATACGCTGATCGATCCTTTCCTGGCCAAGCTGAATGCGACCGCGAAAACCAAGACCGAGTTCAGGCTTGACGCGCAGCTTGCCATCGAGACCGGGCGCTATTACTACACGGTCGAGGCGAACAAGGAACTGCAGCAAAAACTCGGCAGCTTCCTGTTCGAGGAAGGCTATCCCACGCTGCCTACCCTGCCCGCGCAGACGCCCGAGAAGGCGCTCGTCCACGCGATCGTCCACCGCGAGAGCATGTTCAATCCGCTGGCCATGAGCCCGGTGGGCGCGCGCGGCCTTATGCAGCTGATGCCGACGACGGCCAAGATCATCGCCAAGCGCGAGCGCGAGACCTATAACGTGAAGCGCCTGACCGCCGACCCGCGCTATAACGTGGAACTCGGCTCGGCCTACCTGCGCCGCCTCGTCGACAGTTTCGACGGCTTCTATCCCATGGCGGTCGGCGCCTATAACGCCGGCCCCGCCAACGTCGAAGACTGGATCGCCGAATTCGGTGACCCGCGCAAGCAGAACCTCGACCTCATCGACTGGATCGAGGACATTCCGATCTATGAAACCCGCAACTACATCCAGCGCGTGATGGAATCCTATTACATCTACCGCCTCCGCTTCGGCGAAGAGCCGAAGACGGTGCTGGATTTTGAGAAGCATTAACCCTGCCCTCTCCGCAACCCCGGCGAAAGCCGGGGTCTCGCATCCATCCGCGTGTAAGGCGGAAATCGGTTCGCATGACGGAGCCGCCATGCTGACTGAGGCATTTTAGACCCCGGCTTTCGCCGGGGTTGCAGTGGGCCAAAACAAAAGCGCCCGACTTGCGGGCGCTTTGGGTTTAAGGACCTAAGAAACCACCTTACTTGGTCGGCGCAGTGGGCGCCTGGTTGGCGGGAGCCGAGGGGGCTTTGGCAGGCGCTGCCGGAACAAAGGTTTTGTTCTGGGAGGGGGGCTGACCTAATTTCGCCTTCATGCTCATTGTCTGCTTTCCTTCAATGGAACAACACTTCTGAGGTCGTATGGTTCATTCTACGGGTCAAAAAATTCTTGTCAAAGGATTTTTGGGAATCATTCGCAAGTGGTAGGGGTCAGCGGGTGCCGCTTTCCTTCCACCAGGCCCAGACGCACAGCGACAAAATA
Organism: Alphaproteobacteria bacterium; assembly: GCA_025934695.1. Classification (GTDB taxonomy): domain Bacteria; phylum Pseudomonadota; class Alphaproteobacteria; order Micavibrionales; family UBA2020; genus JAPWJZ01. The sequence continues at coordinate 224,011 of JAICWS010000004.1, read as the reverse complement.
ATAAACAACGTCAGCCAGTTAGGCACTAGAGACAAGGTCTCCACATTGTCGACCGTATAGGCCTTGTTGCGCTTGATCCCGAGCCAACTGTCGGAGCCCATCACGCTCGCGGAATCGCTCACTTCTTTAAGGGAAAAGCCCTGATTCTCCTGGAACCAGATGATTCCGCCCTTGGTGCGGTCGACGACGGGCTTGAGCTTGTCCGGCGTGGTCCGGACATCTGAAAATTCCTCGCTCGAGGCGGAGCCCACGACCGCGAAGGCCTTTTTCTTGCCATTGTCGAAGCTGTAGATGCCGCTGGCATTGGCGACGACGTCGGCGGTCACCCATCCGGGCACGCGGTTGGTCAGCGTGACGTTCTGCGTTTCACCCGAGGGCGTGGTCATCAGGACGGTCTTGGTCTCGGGCGTCAGGTCGCGCTCGGAGACCGTGACATCGGTGCCCTTGGCCTCGGCCTTGATAAAATCATCTTCCAGCTCGGGCTCTTTCATCAGCCAGTGTGCCACGTTGCGCAACAGGTCGGTATAGGGCCCCGCCTGATCGAGCCCCTTGGACCAGAGCCAGACGTTATCGCTCGCCAGCATCGCCACGCGCCCCTCGCCCACCTTGTCAAGGACGAGCAGCGGCTTGCCGTAGACGCCGTTCATGAGCGTATCGCCACGCACTTTCGGCGCGTCGACCTGCGTGAACCAGGAGCCCCATTTCTTCTTCTCATACTGTTTTTCGAGATCGGCAGTGACCGGGTGGCGCTTGCCGAGGTCGGTCAGCTCCGGCACATAGGGCAGCTTGATGATCGGCGTCTGCCCGCCCGACATGGCGCCGCTGATATCGAGCGGCATGATCTCGTCGAGCGCGCTGGACTGGCCGCCCTGCTCCGGCTCGCCGGTGCCGAGCGCCATCAGGAAGGCCCCCCCGCGCTTGACGTAGTTCTCGATGTTGCGGAAGTACATCGGCAGCATCAGCATGCCGAAATTCTGATAGTGGTCGAAGCGGTCGAAGATGATGAGGTCGAAGTCGTTGATCTTCTGCTGGAACAGCTCGTCCACCGGGAACACGATCAGCGACAGCTGCGAGGTCGGCGTGCTGTCGAGCGTATCGGGCGAGCGCAGGATGGTGAAATGGATCAGGTCGACCGACGGGTCGGATTTGAGCAGGTTGCGCCATGATCGCTCGCCCATATGGGGCGAGCCCGAAACGAGCAGCACGCGAAGACGATCGCGGATGCCGTTGACGATGACGGGCGCGCGGTTGTTCGACGGCGTCAGCTCGCCCTCCGCCACCGGCACCGCGAATTCATAGACGTTCTGGCCAGGGTGATTGACCTTGAAGGAAAAGTCGCGCGATTCGTCCGCCGAAATTGTGACATCGTCGATCTTCTGGCCGTCCTGGTAGACTTCCATGGTCATGGGACCGGTGTTGTGCCCGATCTCCTCGACCTTCACGGTGACCGAGATATTCTCGTTCAGCACGCCGTATTTGGGCGCGGAGACGACGGTGACCTTCCGGTCGAACTCGTCCTTGCGGCCTGTCAATATGGCATGGAACGGCCCGAAACGCTCGAGCGCGCCCAGGTCTTCGGGCTTGGGCACATCATGCACCTGACCGTCGGTGATGAAAACGGTGCCGGCCACCTGCGCCTGCGGAATGCTCATCATGCTGTTGCGCAGCGTCGTGAACAGGTTCGTGCTCTCGCCGCGGCTGGCCATGATGTCCGAGCCGGAATGGATCACGACCGGGTCGAGGTTCTTGAAATTTTTCAGCTTGCCCAGCAGATTGTCGAGCGCCTGTTCCGTCACCTTGTCGCGGCCGCCGATGCGCTGGCTGGCGGAATCATCGACGACGATGACGAATTTGTCGGGCAAACCGGAGCGGATTTCATTGAGGATGATCGGGTTCAGCAAGAGGAAGATCAGCGCGCCGAAGAACAGCGCGCGCCAGGCGAAATCCCACATGCGGCGGACGACGACGAAGATAATCGCGGCCAGCGCCGCCGCGCCCAGCGCGGCGTAATAGATATAAGGCAGGTACGGCGACCATTCGAAGGATGCACTCATTGCCGGTGCATCCTTTCGAGGATATAGGGCACATGCACTTGGTCGGATTTATAATTCCCTGCCAGCGCCGCCATGATCACATTGACGCCGAAGCGATAGGCCATTTCGCGCTGCTGCTCGCCGCCCGGGGTGACGAGAAAGCGCGCGCGGTCGTTGGGATCGCGCGTCCAGGCCGCCGCCCAGTCGTTGCCGCCGATGATGACGGAGGTGACCGAGTCATAGCTGGGGCTCGGCTCTTTCTCGACCCAGATCTTGCCGCCGGTGTAGAGACCGGGGAAATCATCGAGCAGATAAAAGCTTTTTGTCAGGATATGCCCGGGCTGCACGTCCATGAGCTCGGGGATCTGGATGTGCCTGGTCAGCTCGCGCAATTTCTTGGTGCCGAGCGTCGGAGAATTGAGGTTGCCGAACTGCTGGTCACGCGTGTCGAACAGGATCATGCCGCCGCGGCCCAAGTAATTCTGCACGTTGCGCGCGGCGGCTTCGGACAGTTCCGGCTGGTTTTCGGTCATCGGCCAGTAGAGAAACGGATAATAGAGCAAGGGATCGGTGTCGAGGTTCACATTCTGCACGCCCTTGACCTTGATCGTCGTGCGCGCGGTGATCGCCTTCATCAGCCCGTAAAGCCCGTTGAAACTGACTTGGTCGGTATCATGGTCGCCGGTTTCGACATAGGCAAGATAAATCCCGGACGAGAGATCGGCTGGCTGGATATCGGCAGCTTGCGCCATTTGCGGCAGGATGATCATCAGCGCCAGCGCCGCCGTAGCGCCGGTTTTGACGAAGCTGCCGAACAGCCCGCGCAGCCACAGCGTCAGGATGGTGTCGAGCGCCAGCAGCCACAGAGCATATTTCAGGAAGTCGCTTTTGAGGCTCTTCTCGCCCGACAGCTTATAGGTTTCGACCGTCGCCGTCGAAGGCAGGTTCACCGCCTTCATTTCGGGGAGCGCGTCGCCGAGGTTATAGACATGGAACTGGCGGCTGTCGCCGTAGAGGCCAGGCGGCGTCGCGGGCGAGGGCGTGAAATCATGATGCGGGTCGACCGCGGCGATCACGCTCTTGCGGTCCGGCGGCTGCAGATGGCCGAAGCCATCCATAACCAACAGCGGCGGCAGCACGGCATCGGGCTTGTAGCTGCCGATGCCCGAGGAGAGCGCGATCATGCGCTGGAGCGCCTCGACATAGAGGCCGGAATAGCAGAAATCCGACCAGTCTGGCCCTGCAGTCGTGTGGATGAGGACGACGAAGCCCTTGCCCACGTTGCCGCCGGTGATGAGCGGCGTGCCGTCTTCGAGCTGCAGCCAGGTTTTCTCGAACACCTCGGGCGTGGGATCGGCCAGCAGCTGGCGCGTGACCGTCACGTCTTTCGGCACATCGAGACCATAAAGCGGGCTTTGCTGCAGAATGGGCCCGAGCTTCGCCGGTTTTTCCCAGGTCATGGCGCCCGCCATCGCCCGCTCGCCATAGCGCAGGTGGACGGGCAGCAAGGGATCGTCCTCAGCGCCGCCCGACAGGTTCGGTCCCGCGAAGCGGATCAGGAAGCCGCCGCCCTGCACCCAATTGAACAGGTCATTGCGCTCGTTCGCGGTCAGGGCCGCGCTGTCGGGCCAGATGATGGCGGAGAGCGATTTTTCCAAAAGCGCGCCCGGCTGGTCGATCTCGGGGGCACCGTTGAGCTCCAGCGCGCGGCGCAGGTAATAGACTTCATTCAGGAAGCCGGCATTCTCCTTGCGCGACGGGTCGGCCACGATACCGACCGGATGCTGCTGCCACTGTGAATCGGTGAGCGAAGTGGCCGAGGCCATCTGCGGCTGTTCCAGCGCGAAGCGCGCGATCTTGGAGCGCATCTCGCTCAAAATATCCCATTTGACGCTAAAGGTGGTCTTGCCCGACGGGAAGCTGAACTTGTTCGTATCCAGCACATTGCCCTCCGCCGTATAGGCAGCGAGGATCATCGACTGGTCCGTCGCGGCGGGGGCCAGGCGCTCAAGCGTGAAAGCGACGTCGCCGGGCTTGGTCCGCTCGCTACGCAGGATAAAGGGCGTGTTCACATCCGCATCGTTTACGACCGTCAATCCGCCCGCGGCCTCGAGCGACTTGAAAAGCGCCGACATATCGGCCGGATCGTCAGCCGTGCCGTCGCTTAAATAAACGGCATAGGTCACGCCTGCACGCTTGACCGTGTCGTCGGCGACATGCGCGGCTTCCGCGGCATCGCGCGGCCAGGGGTAAGGCTTCAGGTGGTCGAGCCATTTTTCCGCCTCGTCCGGCTTCATCGGGCCGTAGGCGTGGATCTTGCCGTCCTGCGCTTCCGGAGCGGTGGGGAGGAAAACGACGGAACGGTTGGTGCGGCGCAGGACCGTCACATATTCTTTGAGCTTGTCGAGACGCTCCTGCCAGTGGGCGGCGGCGCTCCAGCCGTCGTCGACCGCGATCAGCACCGCGCCGTCGCCCGGCATGCCGCCGGTCAGCCGCAGCACAGGGTCCGCCAGCGCAAGAATGAAGAAGATCACGATCAGCGAACGCAGCAGCAGCAGCCACCAGGGCGTATGCGCTGCGGTCTTGATGTCGGTCTGCAAGTCTTTGAGCAGGAACAGCGCCGGGAACTTGATGCTCCGCGGCCGCGGCGGCATGACGCGCAAAATCCACCACAGCACCGGTACGCCGGCGACGGCCGCCAGTATCCACGGTGTCAGGAATGTGATGCCGCCGAGGGAGAACATTATACGACCGCTCCTGTGGCAAGTACCCTCACCCTAACCCTCTCCCAAAGGGAGAGGGGACTGAGGACTTTCGCTGACGCGAAAGTAATTAATAATTTAAATTCTTGCGCGAAGCGCGCCGTTAGTCCCTTCTCCCCCTGGGAGAAGGCTAGGATGAGGGTACTTGCAACCAGAAAAACCCTCTCCATCATTTCTTCACCGCCAGATCATTATACAGCCGCCCCAGCACATCTTCCGGCCGCTGGGAGGTGTCGGCGGAGGTGAAGCGCCAGCCCCAGGATTGGGCGGCGGCGCGCAAGGCTTCCTGGTGTGAGATGAATTTCTGCTCGTATTGTTCGCGCACGGCTTCGACCTGCGGCAGAATGACGGGCTCGGCACCCATATTCTCGATGTCGTAGAATTTCATGCGGCCCTTGAAGGGCAGCGTCTTTTCGGACGGGCAATGCACCTGGACGAGATAGCCCTTCACGTTGCGCAGCGCCAGCGCCTCGCAATAGGTGGTGAGTTGCTCGATCGGAAAGAAGAAATCGCTGAACAGCACAACCTCCGACCGCGCGGCGACCGGGCGCCCGGTCTGCGTCAGATGCGTCTGCACGGGCAAGGTCTCATACAGACGCTGGATGGCATTGTACGTCGTCTGCGGCGCAAGGTTGGTTCCCAGCAAGCTTACCTGCTCCCCGCCGTTCAGGATGACGATACCCAGCGCCAGCAGCAGGATTTCGGCGTAATCTTTTTTTGTCGGCAGGTTTTTATAGCCGCGATAGTTCATCGAATCCGACGCGTCGCGGTAGAGCCACACGGTCTGCGAGGCTTCCCATTCCGTCTGGCGGATGAAGGTTTCGTCGCGCTTGGCGCTCTGGCGCCAGTCGATATCGCGGCGCTGATCGCCCGGCTGGTACTGGCGAAACTGCCAGAAGGCCTCGCCCTGCCCCACGCGGCGGCGGCCGTGCAGGCCTTTCATGAAAGTATGCGCGACCTTGTCGGCCTCGAGCAGCAGGCCCGGCAGTTTTCCGGCCAGATGTTCGGCCCTGGAAAGATTATCGTCGGTCATGCCGTCCCTTCCTTGCGCACCAGCACTGCCGCGAAAAATCCGTCGGTGCCGTGTTGCGCCGGCGTGACTTTGAGGAAATCGCCCGCGCCCGGGACATCGACGATCTCCTTCGCCGGCTTCACCGCAAAATCCTTATGCGCATTCAGAAAATTTTCCACCTGCATCTCGTTCTCTTCGGGCAGCAGCGAGCATGTCGCGTAGACGAGCCGCCCGCCCGGCTTCACCATGCGGCAGGCGCTTTCGAGGATATCCTTCTGCAGCGGCACCAGCGCCGAAATGCCCGGGCCCAGCTGCCGCCAGCGCTTGTCCGGATCGCGCCGCCAGGTGCCGGTGCCCGAGCAGGGCGCGTCAACGAGGACGAGGTCGAAATGGCCAAGGTGGCGCTTCACGAATTTGTCGCGCTCGGATGACAGTTCGCGCGTTTCGATGTTGTGAAGCCCCGCGCGGCGGAAACGTTCCTTTGCGCGTAACAGGCGGCCGCCAAGGACGTCCATGGCCACGATGCGGCCCTTGTTGTTCATGGCGGCGCCAAGCGCCAAGGTCTTGCCGCCCGCGCCCGCGCAGAAATCCACCACCTGTTCCCCGGGCTTCGCGTCCGCGACCAGTGCGACCAGCTGCGAGCCTTCGTCCTGGATCTCGAACATCCCCTCTTTGAACAGCGGATGCTGCGCGATCTGCGGTCGTCCGAAGAGGCGGATGGAGAGCGGCGACAGTTCGCCCGGATGCGCATCGAAGCCGTCATTCTTGAGTTCTTCCAAGACCTCATCGCGCTCTGCCTTGATCGCGTTGACGCGCAGGTCGAGCGGCGCCGGATGCATCATGGCATCCATCTCTTTGTCGAAATCGCCATTGAGCGACTGGCGCAGCAGCGGATAGGCCCATTCGGGGCATTCCGTGCGCTCGCGCTGTGGCATGTCGGGGGAAACCAGCTCTTTTCCATCAATCATTTCAACTAGCTTGCGCTCTTCGCGGGTCAACTGCGCGGGCGCATACTTTCCGCCGGAAAAACTGTCGCGGACTTCGCCCGCCTCCAGCTCTTTCGCGAAGATCAGCGCGGCGATGGCAAGGCTGCGGCCGTTCACTTCGGCCCCCGCCCTGTTAATCCACCAACTCAGGCGATGATATTCGCGCATCGCGCGGAACAGCAGGCCGTTGATCGCCGCGCGGTCTTTCGAGCCGATGAAACGGCGGGCGCGGAAATAGGCGCTCACCAGCGTATCCGCCGGCCGCGGCGTGGCGATGATCTCGTCCAGCAGTTCGATCACCGCCTGTATCCTTGAGGATGGCGTCATGTCAGTCCATCCGCACTGAGGTTACTTTGTTTTCACGAATTCGGCCTTGTCGCGCATTTCCTTGATGGTGCGCGCACCGGTATAGGCCATGCCGGTCTTCAGGCCCGAGACCAGCTGGTTGACCATATGCACGACCGAGCCGCGGTAATGCACCGAGGTGTCGATCGGGTCTTCGTCGAGCTTGAACGGGTCGCGAACCTGCGTCGTGGTCAGCGGGCGGTGCTGCGCCTTCGCGGCCGGGTTTACGACCTTGTAGGCCTGACCATCCTGGTAAATGATCTCGCCCGGCGCTTCGTCGGTTCCGGCGAACAGGCTGTCGATGATGACGGCTTCCGCGCCCGCGCCGATGGCTTTGGCAAACGAGGCCGCGCTGGTCACGCCGCCGTCCACGATCACGGGCACGCCCGACATGTCGCACTGTTCAAACACGTTGAGAATGGCGGAGAGTTGCGGCACGCCCACGCCCGCGAAGCTGCGGCTGGCAGCGCCCGGCAGGCTGCCCACGCCGACCTTGATCGCATCCGCGCCCGCGTCGATGAGGCTGCGCGCGGCATCGGCGGTCGCGACATTGCCCGCCACCACCTGCACGTCATTGGAACGCTGCTGGCGGATGATGCTGACAGTGCCGACCGCTTCCTTGGTATGGCCATGCGCCACGTCGACGAAAACAACATCAAGTCCCGCGTCCGTCATGGCGGCCGCGCGGTCAAGCGCGTCCTTGCCCAGCGTCACCGCCGCGCCCACGCGCAGGCGCCCCTGCCCGTCGCGCGCCGCATTCGGGTAGCGCGACATTTTCTCGATATCCTTGACGGTGATGAGGCCGGTGCAGCGCCCCTGTTCATCGACCACGACCAGCTTTTCGATGCGGTGCTGGTGCAGCAGCTGGCGGGCCATGGCCTTCTCGACCTTACCCCTGACGCTGATGACTTCCTTGCTCATCAGCTCGCTCACCGGCTTGGCGAAATCCTCGAAGAAGCGCAGGTCGCGATGGGTGATGATGCCGACCACCTTCTGCGACGGCTGTTCGATCACCGGCAGGCCCGAAACCTTGTAGGTCGTCATGAGGTCGAGCGCCTCGGCCACGCTGGAATCCGGCGCGACGGTAATGGGGTTCTGGACCATGTCGCCCTCGGCGCGCTTGACGCGGCGCACTTCCTCGACCTGTTTGCCGAGCGGCATGTTGTCATGGATGATGCCAAGGCCGCCCATCTGGGCAAGGGCGATGGCCATCGCGCTTTCAGTCACGTTATCGGAGCCGGCGGAGACGAGCGGGATATTGATCTCGATCGAGCGCGTCAGGCGCGTCCTGGTCACGACATCGCCCGGCTTGACCGCGGTCTCGCCCGGCAGCAGCAGCACGTCGTCGAAGTTCAGCGCTTCGCGAATGGCGGCGTTTCTTTTCATATGATTCCCCTCTGACCCCTTGTCCCCTTCAGCGTCATGCCCCTACGACAGCGGGCATCCGTCCCCAATTCGACGGGATTCCCGCCTGCGCGGGAATGACACCAGTTGAGATAAGATTTTATCCCCTAAACCCCAGCGCCACAACATACATTTCCGAGGAATCCGCGCGGCTGGCGGGGGGTTTGACGTGCTTGACCTTGGCGAAATCTTTCTTGAGCGCGTTAAGTAAATCGCGCTCCGCCCCGCCCTGGAAAACCTTGCACAGGAAGGTGCCGCCGGGCAGCAAAATTTCCTTCGCGAATTCATAGGCCGCCTCGGCCAGCCCCATGATGCGGATATGGTCGGTTTCGCGGTGGCCTGTTGTGGGCGGCGCCATATCGCTCATGACGACATGGGCCTTGCCGCCGATCGCGTCCTTGAGCTTCTGCGGCGCATCGTTATCCATAAAGTCCATCTTGATGAAGACGGCGGCGGCCACGGGCTTGAGATCAAGATAATCGATGGCAACCACTTTGCCACCGTTTGCGCCCGGCTTCACGATCTCGCACACCACTTGCGTCCAGCCGCCGGGCGCCGCGCCCAGATCGATCACTTTCATGCCGGGGCGGAACAGCTCCAACTCCTCATCCATCTGCAAAAGCTTGAAAGCCGCGCGGCTGTGATAGCCCTGCGCCTTCGCCTCGGCCACATAAGGGTCGTTCAGCTGCCGCTCCAGCCAGCGCGCGGACGACACCGTGCGCTTGGCGCGCGTCTTCACATGCACCTTTTTCTGGAGGCGCTTCGGGTTGCGGGGGTTACCGGGCTTCTTTTTATCGGTCATGGGGTAAAGGTAATGCGGGATGAGCTCATGCGCAACAGGCTTACATTCCTGCATAAGCCATAACAAAACGGCATTAGACGGTTTTGCGCCGCCGATGCATGCTTTTCTCATGACGACAACAAAAGGAGAAGCATCATGACAGGCAGAACCATCGTATTCGACTTCGGCGGCGTTCTTTTCGATACATCGGCGGAGGATTTTTACCGCGAGCGTTTTGAGCAGACGGGCCGCGGGGAAGAGGAACTGCAATATTTCCTCAATAACATCTTCACCGAAAAGGACCGCTCCGCCTCGCACGCGGGGGACCTGAAGGACATGATCGAGCAGAAAGTGAAGCAGCACCCCGCGTGGGAGGACGATATCCGGGCCTTCGGCGCCGACCGCGATTACCTCAAGCAGGTGCGCAATGTCGTGCCCGGCATGAAAGAGGCACTGGAAGAGATCAAGGCGAACGGCGACCGCATCGTGGGCCTCACCAACTGGGCGGGCGATACCTACGACAAGCTGCCGGGCGCTTTTCCCGACATTCTCGGCCAGTTCAACAAGGTCGTGGTTTCAGGCAAAGTGCACCTGAAAAAGCCGGATGCGAAAATCTTCACGCTGGCGCAGGAAGAGTTCGGCAATCCCGAGCCGTCTCAGGTGTATTTCTTCGACGACAAGGTCGAGAATGTGGCCATGGCCAGCCGCGCGGTCGGCTGGAACGGCGTGCAGTTCGTGGATGCCGGGACGGTGAGAAGGGCGCTCAAGCTCAAGCTGAAGCCGGGGCCGTGACCCCACCAGAATCCTCTCCCCGCCCGGGGGGAGAGGACGAATGAGTTGATTTCGCCCCGCGCGTCCTTAAACTGCTGTCATGGACATCGAAAGCCTCAAAGACCTCGTCACGCTCGCCGACTGCAAGTCGTTTTCGAAGGCGGCGCAGTTGCGGAACATCACGCAGCCGGCCTTCTCGCGGCGGATCAAGTCGCTGGAAGCGGCGGTGGGAGCGGAGTTGATCGACCGCAAGGCGAAGGCCTTCAGGCTGACGCTGTCCGGCCAGCGGTTCCTCAAGCATGCGCAGAGCCTGGTCGACATGGCCGACAATGCGGTGGCGGACGCACAGAGCACGATGACGCGCCTGCATGAGCCGGTTTACCTCGTCACGCCCTCGTTCCTGTCCAAGACCTTCTTCCCCGAATGGTATAAGGCGATGCAGAAGGCGGTGCCGGGGCTGACGATGAGGCTCTCGCACCAGAGCGGCTCGGCCTCGGTCGAGGACCTGCGCAAGGGCCTGGCCGATTTCGCGCTGATTCTGCAAGGGCGCAAGGTGCCAAGCTGTTTCAACCTCGACGGACTTCAGTCCCGCGCCATCGGGCGCGACCGCCTGCTGCCCGTCTGCGGGCGGCACGCCAGGGACAAGGACCATCTGCTCATGCACGAACGCGGCTCCTACATGAGCGGCTGCGCCGATAAGATCCTGGGCAAGCGGCTGCAAAGCGGCAAGATCGTCTTCGAAAGCGCCTCGACCGGGTTGCTCAAGGAAATGGCGCTGGCGGGTTTCGGCACCGCCGTCCTGCAGGAAAGCATGGTCGAGGACGACCTGTCGCAGGGATATCTCGTCCCTGCCTTCGGCGGCGCGCTCGAATGCGACATCCTCCTCGTGCGCGGGCCGCATATGTCGTGCAAAAAAGCCGAGACCCTCTGGACCGTCAACGCCTGAAAAACAAACAGCCCCGCTCTTTCAAGCGGGGCTGTCGTTCATCTCCGTGGAAAATTTACGAGTAGAAGCCGCCCTTCTTGAAGATCGGACCGGGGGCGCCCCAGCCGCCGAAGCTGACGCTGCTGACGGCATCGCTGGCCTTCATCGCATTGATGAAGTCGCGGTTGTCGAAGGCGGCGTCGCCGAAATAGGCTTTGCACTGTTTCGCATCCCAGCCCAGGACCGTTTCCATTTCGGCTTCGGTCACGCCGGCTTTCTTGCCGGCCTCGACCGCGTCTTTTACTTCCTTGTCGCCGATCAGCGGCGCCCAGACCGCGGCGCGGAAAATTTCAAACAGGGGTTGTTTCTTGCTCTCGTCGGGGGTGGACTCAGCCATGATTTTTTTCTCTTAACTGCCGTTGATTGTTTTCACATAGGCAGGGTCGTTGCCCTGCTGGCTTAGACCATATCAAATCCCTATTTATTATGTCAAATATAAAATTATCCATTGAAATCATTAGGCAATTACTGTCCGTCCTCGATTTATTTTGACATAATATCCATTCGCCTGTAGGCTTTGACATTCCCCCTGCCCGGAGAAAACCCCTATTGAGACGCTTTTTTTCATCGCCGCGTGACCCATCGCAAGGACCTGCGCCTGACGAGATCAAGGCGTTCTTCAAGGCCATCCGCGTCAACAATCCCGGACCGTTCCAGAATTTCCTCGACAAGTACCGCCAGGATGCAACGAAAGTGCGCGAGCCGGAAACCGGTGCGACGCCGCTGATGGCAGCATCGAAATGGGGCCGCCAGACCATGGTGGAAGATCTTTTATATGGCGCGGCCGATGTGAACGCCGCCGATGCGGTCGGCTGCACCGCGCTGATGCTGGCGGCCATGCACAATAAATTCAACATCGTGCGCCTGCTGCTCGACCGCGGCGCGGATATGGAGGCCAAGACCGTGATCGGTGCGACCGCCCTCGTCTTCACTACCTACGACAATGCGACCGAAGCCGCGCGCGAACTGCTGGCGCAAGGGGCGAATACCGGCGCCCTCGCCGACCATCACTGGACCGCGATGATGCGCGCGCTCGCGAATGAAAAACTGACCCAGACGAAAGTGGATGCGGCCGCCAGGCTGCCCCGCAGCGAAACCGAAGTCCGCCGCAGGATGGCGCTGGAATTCGCCAAGCTGCGCGGAAGCACAAGCCCTGCGGCCGCCAAAGCCTCCCTGTCCGTCACCGGTCCCGCCAATGACGCTGCGCCGGACCGGAAAATCCGCATCTTCGGCGACCCGCCGGCGACCGCGGCCTCCGGCTCAACATCAAAAACCGGCAGCACCTAACGCGGTTGTCTGGCACATTTACGGATTTATATTTGACATAATTATGGAAATTCTGTAGTATCAGAGGCCATGAAAACCGAATTTGCCACCGTCACGACATTACCCGCATCGCCGAATGAAGCGGACATCAAGAAATTCCACGAAGACATTCGCTTTGGCAGAACCGCGGGTTTTGAGGCGTTTCTGGACAAGTTCGGCGCCAGCGGCGTGAAAGCAACGCTTCCCGACAGCGGGACATTGCCTCTGATGACCGCCGCCTGGTGGGGCCGCATCGACATGACCGCTGAATTGCTCGAACGCGGCGCCGACATCGAAGGGCGCGATGACAAAGGCCACACGCCGCTTATGGCCGCCGCATGGAGTAATCGCACGGACGTCGTCCGGCTTCTCCTCGATCGCGGCGCAGATATCGAAGCGCGAAACAATGCCGGCACCACGCCCGTGATCTTCGCCATCTACGAGGACGGCGTGGAAACACTGCAGGAATTGCTGCGGCGCGGCGCAAACCCGGAAGCGGCTTCCGACAACGGCTGGACGGCGCTGATGCAGGCCGCGGTCAACGGGAAAACCAGGATCGCCATGATCCTTTTCAACCGGGGCGTGGATGTCGACGCGCAAAACGCCGAAGGGAAAAACGCACTGGACTATGCGCGGATGTACAACCGCGAGGAAACCCTTGCCGCGCTTGGCGATGCCATCCAGGCGCGGGACGAGGCCTTTGTCGAAAACGAAATACGCAATTTCCGCCAGCGCGCAACCCAGGGCACCCCGGCTCCCGTCGCTGTGAAACGTCCGCTGCGGCTGAAGACGCCAGCGGCATAGTTCGCGGCTTTAAGGGCTGCAGGGCTTCACGTTGTACCATTCGATGCCCAGAAAGCCCGGCATCAGGTTGATGCAGGCGATATCCCCTTTATTCAGCTTCCTGAAAACATCGCGGCTGACCGGCAGATCGCGCGTATCCTGCGCTTCGGGGCCCCAAGGGCCGATGACCAGTTCCGGCAGGGAACTTTTCGTGCCGCGCGAGACATATTTTTCTTTCACCACGGTCTGGAACACATGCGGCCCGTGCGTATCCGCAATGGCGTTCGTCATCACGGCTGCGCTGTACCCATAGGGCAGCGTCAGCGTGAAGAGACAGAAAATCACCGCTTTGCTTTGCCGCATATGCGGACTCAGCTTCAACGCGAGGAACCCCAGCAGCAGCGTGGCGGCGATGGCCGGAAGATGAATCGTGTCCCACTGCGTCAGATGCACGTCAGTGATCAGCCGCAGCATCAGGACGAAGCCGGGCATCAGGAATGCCCCGTCGATCTGCGGGCGGTGGTCGTCGCGCTGGCCGATCAGCGAGAAATGATCCGGGGCCAAGCCGGCGACGGCCAGCGCCAGCCACGGCATTGCCACCAGCAGCGCGATGCACGGCAGGTAATAGGGCGACGACGGCACGGCCACAAAGATCGCCCAGAGCATCAGCACGATGGAAACCCTGTTCAGGAACTTCGCGAGGTGCTTTGCGCGGCCGACGTGGCCGCGCGGAGTATGGCTATGATCGGCGTTACCGGAAATGGCCCTACGCCATCGAATGGACGCGCTGCTTGAAATTCTCGATCACGCGGTCGAGCTCCTTGCCCAGCACCGCCCATTTCGGGTCGGTCGCGTAATCGGGCTTGCTGTTGCGAAAGGCGCGCTTCTGGTAGTAGAGGCGGATATAGCTCTCGGTCAGCGCGGCCATTTCCTGGTCCATCGTCTCGATGGTGGATTTAAGCTCCTTTATGCGCTTTTCATGCGCGTTCGCGATCGACAGGTTATTGGCGAGCAGGAACCAGATAACGCTTTCCCAGTCGTGTTCGTCGGGATTGGGGATTTGATCCATGTGTTTTCTCCTGTGCCGCTTCCTAGCGAAACCCCTCTCCCCCATTGCTCTTGCGAATGGCGGGAGAGGGGATTGAAGGAGTATAAACGCAATTTAACCCGCTGACAAAACGAGTCATTTTGATTTTACTTAATAGTTGACAGGGCCGCCCCGGTTTGCAATACTGCCTCGAATTCATAGTGCTTCAGGAGGTTTTGATGCCCGGTTACACGCCCAAGCTGGACGGACTGATCCGCGAATATGGCGATTTTTTCGAAGCCCAGCTGAAAGACATGCTGAACCCGAACGCCAGCACGCTCGGCACGACGCTGCGCTGCGCCTTCCGCACCAAGACGAAGGGCGAACCCCTGCGGGATAAAATCCACGCCGAAACCGGCTGGGACGTGGCGGCAGCGCCGGAAAAGCATATCCCCGCGCTGATCGAAATGGCCGAGCAGAACAACAGCGCCGCGGCCGCGAAGCTGAAAGAGGCCATGCCGGTTTACACGAAAATGATGAGTGCGCTGGAAGATGCGCTGCCCGGCGAAATCACCGTCATCCGCGGCGTGCGCCAGGCGAAGAAACTGAACCTGTCTTATTGAAACCCCGGGTTGCCAAAACCCCCGATATAAGGTAAAAATTTAACCGCCCCGTAAAACAATTTTGAAAAGAAGGAATATCCATGACCGAGTGGAATCCCGACACCGAAAAGCTTATCCGCGACTTGAGCGATTACATCGACACGCAGTTCCGCGACATCATCGACCCCAAGGCCTCGACGCTGGGCACCTCGTCCCGCCTCGCCTTCCGCCACGCCTCGACCGGCGCCCGCCTACTCGACCGCGCGCAGAAGGAACTCGGCATGAAGCCCGAGACCTGGGATGAGGATTGCGCGCGCGTCATCAAGCTCTGCAAGGACAACAACAGCAACGCCGCCGACAAGCTCGAGAAGATCGTGCCGGTCGTCAAGCAGCTGTCCAAAGAATTCGGGCTCGGCCCCGGCAACGTCGAAGCCGGCAAGCTCGAGCAAATGAAGCGTCTCAAGCAGGTCAAGAAAAAGGGCATCAAGCTGGATTGAGTCCGGTTTCCGCGCCGACGCAGCCCACCCCGGCGAAAGACATGAAATTTCCTAATGAAATTTCATGTGGTCCAGCCGCCGCTGGAGGCGGCACATAGCAGCAATATCTATTTTATGCGCCGAAAGCCTTTATGCGCGCCGCAGATGCGGCGCGACTGGATCCCGGCTTTCGCCGGGATGGAGATGGGCGATTGTTATTTTGAATATGGGTACGGCCCCTAAGCCGTCACGTCGACGTGCTGACCGCGGCTGCTGTTCGACTGCTGCTGTTGCTCGGCCTGTTGCGTCCGCTGTTGCTGCTGGCGCTGCTGCTGGGCCTGTTGCGCCTGCTGGTTTTGCCGGGGCGGTGGTGGCGGGGTGTTGTTCGAGACGTTTGAAACGGCCATGGCGATTCCCCTCCTTTTTCTTAAGGAACGATCTCTCTCTCCATTATACGCCACCTCGGGAAAGGGAGGCGAAGGATTTCTTAACCCTTTGCATTTCCTTATTCTTTCGCCAAGAGGGATTTAAATTTATTCGAGCCAGTTTATTTAAAGAGATTAAATCCCATTTACCGGACGGTGACGTTCAGATCAGCCAATCGGCGATAATGCATCCGCCATACAAGATCCTGATGAAGCCCCCTTGAGTTTTCCTCTTCTCCCGGAAAATAAAGCGTCACTCTCCGCGATGAGGGGGCTCAGACATTGCGCCGACGCCCGTCGTCGACTTAAGCGGCAGGACAAAATGGCATTTCCTTGCGCCGGGTTTGCAGCTGATCGAATATTGTTTTTCCATTGGGTCGATCCGATGAAAAGAAATTCGCCATGCCGGAACGTCGGCTGCCAACGCTGGCGTCATTAGTCCGTAAATAACGGCGGCAAAAGCAAATAGGAGATGCGACAAATTCATTCTGGCGAAGCAAATTATTTGCAATGGAAAATTGATCGACGATCCCTTCGCGCAGTTACTTGTCAGGATCCAATTCCGGATATTGGCGAACAATGGGAAAGACAATATTCAGCGTAAGTATCTTGAGTATTTCGCCAACGGCCTTGACCATCTCTGCTCTTTCAGTTCCGTCGGGGAGGGCCTCTGTAGCGTCCATTACCTGACCAAGCGGCCGGTTAAGCGCGAGAACGGATTCCAGAATATCTGACGCCTGTTTCTTTTCCATCGGAAACTCCTTAATAGTCGAATATACCATGTTTTTCAAGGCAATCGCGCATGCACCGGCGATATTCTTCTGCTCTATCCGAGGAGACCATTCGCAACGAGATCACCTTTTCCCAGCAGACCTCGTGACAAATTGCATGGTACGGCTTCGAATGCAGGAAGCAGCCGCAGCGACTTACAAAAAGGCTTAAATCTTCTCCCGCCGCAACTCCCACGCAAGCGAGGTGGGGGAGCTCGAGGTGATGCCGTGCAGGGCGATCTGGAGGGTGCGGCGGGGCGTTTCGCCCTCGCTGCCGTAGACGCTGTCCTCGACCGCGAGCTGCGCGCCGGCCGCGCGGAAGCGCCAGCCGGTGCCGCTGCGGGCGCGCAGGAGGATTTCCGCTCCGTCCGCAATCAGCGAAGCCTGGATGTTCGGATGCAGGTGGAAGCGCGCGGCGAAATGCACGCCGGACTTGCCGGTCAGATGATCTTCGCCCAAGACGGTTTCACCGTTTTCCTGCAGCCGCACGCAGCGCCGGTGGCTGAGACCGAAGCGCGGCATATAGCCGTTGTGCGTCGCGTCGATCAGGGCGAGACTGGCTTCTTCGCGGCGGTCGTATTTGACTGCCGGGCGCCCGGTCAGGATGCCATTTGCGTCGATAGTGCAGGAATTGCGCGCATCCACCGCGAGCGCCGTATGCGCCGCGGTCGAGCGCAGCAGGTCGCGCCAGCGCCCCTGCGCTTCCGAAGTGCCGCAGTTGACGAAGACGCGGTCTTTACCAAACGAATATTCAAAGCTGAGCAGGCCGGCGTGCGCGCGGTCGGCATATTGCGAGAGCAGCGGCAGGCCGATATCCATGAACAGTGCCGAGCGGCCGAGCGTGATCTTCTCATAGCCCGAATGCGGCATGGTCTTCATCGCCTTGCCGCGCGCGCCCGAATGCATCAGCGTCGCTTCGCAGATGTTCGCGTTACCTTCCTGCCCGCCGTTGAACTGACAGAAGGCCCCGTCGCCGTGGCGGAAAAACTTCACCGCGGGCGCGAGCCTGTCGATGGCATGCTGCAGTTCTTCGGGCATTTCGACTTTCGCGGAGGTGAGCGCCGTGCGCAAATCCACCAGCATCTGCATGAAGTCGAACGCGGCCTGCGGGCTGCGCGAGATATGCCCGCCGTCGGGCAACAGCTGCTCGCCGATCTGTTTCAGAATGCCCGCGAAGGCTTCTTCCAACCGCTCCTCGCCATCATCCAGCGCGAGGCCGGAATAGGCCAGGCCCTTGTACGCGCGCAGCAGCGGCACGCCGTTCAGCTCCCCCGGCAAACTTTTCGCCAGATGCCGCGCCTGTTTGCATAGGCTGGTGAAATAATTTTTGCGGAATTCATCGTCGGCCGAGGCGCAGAAGAAATCATGGAAGGAAATCCAGGCTGCGATGCGCGCGCCCGTGACGTCCGGGCGCCAGGCCAGCTCGTGCGGCTTGTCGTAGCGCATCATCCAGTTGCCTGCCATCTCGCGCGCCATGCGCCGCGCGCGGTCGCCGCCGACCGAGCGCAGGTCGCGCAGCCATTCGAAGCCGTGCAGTTCGGCCAGCCATTCGGGCTTCGCGCCCAGGGGCTCCCACGACAGATCGTCTTTTGAAATCGTCTGCCCCGCGAAGCGGAAGATGCCCGCGATGATGTCGCGGCCCTTCTGCGCGTCGCCCGCCCACGGGTCGGGCGGCACCACGCGCAAATGATCCGGCACGCGCGACGGAAGCGACAGCCCCGCCAGCGGATTGCCGATCGCCAGCTTGCGCAGCGGACGAATCCCTCTAAAGCTGATACCTTCTGTCAGGAACATCAGAAAACCCCTTATGCGTCCGGACCCCTCCGGACACACTCCCCTCTATTCACACACTCTACCCGTTAGTTCAGCCGCGCAGCCGCCGTATGGCCTCCGCGTAGTCCTTTTCCTTGAAGACAGCCGTCCCCGCCACCAGCACGTCAGCGCCGGCGGAAATGACTTGTTTGGCGGTTTCCGGATTGATTCCGCCGTCGACCTCGAGATCGATGCTGCGTCCGCATTTCGTGATGCGGCTGCGAACCTCTTTGATCTTGTCGAGCAGCGGAATGAATTTCTGTCCCCCGAAGCCCGGGTTGACCGTCATGATGAGAATGAGGTCGAGCTCGTCGATGATATGGTCGAGGACGCTGACGGGCGTGGAGGGATTAAGCGAGACGCCGGCCTTCTTGCCGAGCGACTTGATCAGCTGAATGGTGCGGTGCGGATGCGCGCCCGCCTCGGGATGGAAAGTGATGATATCCGCGCCCGCTTTGGCGAAACCTTCAACAAAAGGATCAACCGGCGCGATCATCAGGTGAACGTCGAACGTCTTCTTGGATGTTTTCCGTAAGGATTCAAGAACAACCGGCCCGAACGTAATGTTCGGCACGAAATGCCCATCCATCACATCGAGATGGATGTAATCCGCCCCGGCGGCATCGACCGCCTTGATTTCATCACCAAGCTTCGAAAAATCTGCGGATAAAATTGAAGGCGCTATGCGAACCCGTTGACTCATAAACCTTTTATACCAAACCGCCGCGAATCGGGCAATTTAAAAATGAGATTCCGGTAAAATTTGACGATATGGAATCTCGATCCTTCAAGCGCGCGTAGCCCGCATACCCCCATTCTGCACAATCGCACGAAGTTACGAAGTAACGAAGAACGCGTGAAGAAAGACTTCTTCGTTACTTCGTAACTTCGTGCGAAAAATGAAAAGTAAATTTACAGACTGGGCCATAAAGTCAAAGACATGAAGCGCATTCCCGAACCCGAACTCATGGACACCATGGAGCAGGCCGAGGCTTACGACCAAGCGGATTTTTCCGAGCCGCACGGCAAGCGCGTGGAATTATTCGCGGAACGCTACGGCCATGCGGTGACGGGCGCGGTGCTCGATCTCGGCTGCGGCTCCGGCGATATTCTTGAACGCTTTGCGAAAAAATTTCCGAAGGCGCATTTCGTCGGCGTCGACGGATCCGAGCCGATGCTCGAGCTGTCGCGCCGCCGCATGCAGAAAGCGGGCCTTTCTTCGCGGATGAACTTCGTGCGCAGCTTTATCCCCTCGCCCGATATCCCGAAGCAGGATTACAGCGTCATCATGAGCCACAGTCTGCTGCACCACCTGCATGAGCCCAAAGTGCTGTGGGACACGGTGAAGCAAGTCGCGAACGAGAACACCTTCGTTTTCGTGGCCGACCTGCGCCGCCCCGACAGCGAAAAAGACGTGGCGCGCATCGTCGACGAACTGTCGGGCGACGAGCCCGAAGTGCTGAAGCAGGATTTCTACAATTCCCTCTGCGCCGCCTTCACCGCCGACGAAATCCGCAGCCAGTTGAAACAGGCCGGGCTGAAGCTGGAAGTCGAAGAGGTGGGTGATATCCACATCCTGGTGTATGGCGCGGGCAAGTAAATAACCGACTGCCAGCTCGTGAAGCGATTAACCCCGCAGACGAAGTTCGGATGCCTGCATGTTCGCCATGTCGCCGCGGCTTTCGATCTTTCCTTCCTTTGCCAGGACCTGCAGCCGCGAGAATAGAACCAGATCGCCGACCTGCCAATACTCGGTGTCCGTCTCTCTTCCCAACGCTTCTCCAACGACGCGCGCCGATTTTTGCCAATCGGAAGAAACGCACGAAACGAGAAAATCATCGAAGTAGTTAATTGGCGCGGAGGCAATTCCTGTCGCGCCGACGACACGGAAAGGCGCATTCTCCTTGCGCAGCCGGTTCCAAAGATTGTGATAATGCGCCCGTACATCTGGAGTGATTTCTTCATGCAGATTAAGCAATCCCTGTTCCTGAAAGATTTCTGCCGGCACCGTTGCAAGGCTTACCGCCAGCTTTGGCGGACTTAAAGTGCCGTCGCGCCGCGGATACCTGACTTTGACGTTGGTAAGATCCACGACCGAACAAGGCGTATCCTTTAACCGCCAAAGACATTCCAGGAAGCCGCAATACTCCATGGCGCTGCGGCGCGATGTCCAAAGAACCTTGGGCCGCGTATCCGTCAGCACCCGGCTCCAGAATGTCACGGAACACTCAATAACCCAATCATAGCCACCGAGCCCGAGCACTTCTTCCATCCACCGCTCACGGACAGCAGGATCGGAATATTCGACCGGCCCGAAATTGGGGGCGTCAGTCAAAGTGATAACCTCGTCCTGGCTTTTAGAGGATGCGAGCGCGCTGCGAAGGCTGCCCGCACCTGAGTCGGTAAATGCGATATGGAGCGTTGGCTCAGTCATTGGCTATTCAAACTGCTACGAAGTCTTCACAAACCTGGCCACATAAAACCCGTCGATGCCGCCGATGTCCTTCCAGTGGAACGGCAGGCTGCGCAACTCGCCGCGCGGGGTGACCAGATCGGCGATGCCGGGGAGTTCGTCGGCGGCGATGGGCGCGAGGCGGATGGGGAGGCCCTGCTGCAGCAGCCAGCTCGCCTGGTCCTCGCCTTCCGCCTTCTGAAGCGAGCAGGTGCAGAAGACGAGCGTGCCTCCGGGTTTCAGCATCTTCACGGCGTTGAGCTGCAACCGGCGCTGGAGCGCTGCCAGTTTTTCCGCGTCGCGCGGTTCTTTGAGCCACATGACGTCGGGCTGATGGCGAATGGTGCCGGTCGCGGTGCAGGGCGCGTCGACGAGCACGGCGTCGATCGGTTCCTTCGGCTGCCACGACGCGCCGTCGGAAATGACGGTTTCGACCGGCAGCTGGAGCCGCTGCATATTTTCGTTGAGCCGCGCGACGCGCTGGGCCGAGATATCGACGCCGATCACTTTCGCCCCCATGGCCGCAAGCTGCGCCGCCTTGCCGCCCGGCGCGGCACAGAGATCGGCCACGGTCTTGCCCTTCACGTCGCCGAACAATTGCGCGGGAATGGCGGCGGCGGCGTTCTGGATCCACCACGAGCCTTGCGTAAAGCCCGGCAGGTCGGGCACGAAACCGGCGGTTTTTTTGCGCAGGGACCCGGTCGGCAATTGCACCGCGTCGAGCGTCGCGACCCATTGTTCGGGGTGGCTTTTGACCGAGAAATCCACCGCCGCTTCATCCAGATTGGCCGCCGCGATATCGAGCGCCGTTTCGACGCCAAAGCCCTGCATCCAGCTTTCCCACAGCCACTCCGGCGTATTGATGCGCCCGGCGTCGCGCGGCGCGAGCTTCTGCATGCCCTCGCGCGTCAGGCGGCGCATCACGGCATTGACCAGCGGCTTGTGATGCGCGATGCCTTCGGCCTCGGCGAGCTCGACGGTTGTATTCACCACTGCATGCGGCGGCGTTTCGAGAAAGGCGAACTGCGCGACGCCGAGGCGGAAGATATTGATCAGCTGCGGCGGCTTCAGCCCGTCCAGCGGCTCGTGCAGCAGCTGGCCCAGCGTGTCGTCCATCTCCCGCGCCCGTTTAAGGACGACAGAGACGAGGAGCCGCACGAAGGCCTTGTCGCGTCCCGGCATCGTCTCCAGCGCTGGCTGCCGGGCGAAAGCTTCGTCCAGTGACCTTCTTTTGAAAATAATTTCATTCAGCACCGCATAAGCCGCGCGGCGGGCGGGAAGGCCGATGTCGGGTTTCGAGGACGCGTCGGTTTTTTGTGACTCTGGCTGCAAGTACCCTCATCCTAGCCTTCTCCCAGAGGGAGAAGGGACTAACGACGTGCTGCGCACGAAGATTAAATTTAATAATGTTTCGCGGAGCGAAACTCTTCAGTCCCCTCTCCCTCTGGGAGAGGGTTAGGGTGAGGGTACTTCAGCCCCGCCCTGCCTTCTTCTTCACCTTCTGCTCGTACTTGATCAGGTCTTCCGTCGCGCAGGATTGATAGATGATCAGGGTGTAGAGCGTGCGCAGAAATTCCGGATCAATTCCATATTTCGGGCCGTTTGCGGCGGCGCGATCGCGGACCTGGGCAACGCGGTCGCCGAGGAAGGCGGGAATGTCATGCTTTATCTTGACCTTGGCGACTTTTCTTACCACGTCGAAGCGCTGGCCCAGCAACTTGAGGATTTCATCGTCGAGACGGTCGATCTCGGCGCGATAGGGCTTGAGAGTCTTCTTGATGAAGTCCGGGCTGCTTTCTTTCATGGCCAATCTCTGTTAAAAGGTTTGTCGACAACAGGTTATACCAAGGGCGTCGGTCCCGCGAAAGCGGGAATCTTTGTGTATGACGAAAACCGGCGCATTCCCTTAGGGCAAGGGGCGCGCATTTCGGGGTGTGGATCGTGATGAAACTGCGGATATTCTTCCTTCTGGCCTTGCTGCTCGCCCTGCCCGGCATCGCATTGGCCAAAACCTTCAACGCCGAAACCTTCACACTGCAGAACGGCATGCAGGTCGTCGTCATTCCGAACCACCGCGCGCCCGTCGTGTCGCACATGGTCTGGTACAAGTTCGGCGGCGCGGACGCGAAGCCCGGCGAGTCCGGCATCGCGCATTTCCTCGAGCACCTGATGTTCAAGGGCACGCAAAAAGTGCCTGAGGGGCAGTTCTCTCTCATCGTCAAGAAGCTGGGCGGCAACGAGAACGCCTTCACCACGCACGATTACACCGCCTTCTACCAGGATATCGCGCGCGACCATCTTGAAAAAGTCATGGAGATGGAAGCCGATCGCATGAAGAACCTCGTCCTCACCGACGAGCAGGTGGCCTCCGAGCGCCAGGTCGTCATCGAGGAGCGCCACCAGCGCGTCGACAACACGCCGCAGTCGAAATTCCAAGAACAAATGATGGCGGCGCTGTTCGTCAATCATCCTTACGCCATCCCCGTGCTGGGCTGGCTGCAGGAAATGAAGGAAATGACGCGTGAAGAAGCGCTGGACTATTACCACAAGTGGTACCAGCCCAATAACGCCATCCTCATCGTGGCGGGCGACATCACGGCGGCGGAGCTCAAGCCATTGGCTGAGAAATATTACGGCCTCATTCCCGCGCAGGCGGTGCCTGAGCGCGTGCGCCCGCGCCCTGCGCCGATCATCGTCGAGCACCAGCTTATCATGGAAGACCCGCGCGTCGGCCAAC
This sequence comes from Alphaproteobacteria bacterium, assembly GCA_025934695.1. Classification (GTDB taxonomy): domain Bacteria; phylum Pseudomonadota; class Alphaproteobacteria; order Micavibrionales; family UBA2020; genus JAPWJZ01. The sequence continues at coordinate 200,543 of JAICWS010000004.1, read as the reverse complement.
CGGTGGTCATGAAAGTATACCGCGTGCCGCGCGGCAATGACGCGATGGACCTCTTGTCGGAGATTTTCGGCGGCACGACGACGGCGCGCCTTTACAAAGACCTGGTCGTCGACCAGAAGCTGGCGGTGAACGCGGCGTCCGATTACGACCCCATCAGCCTCAACGACACGACCTTCACCATCTACGCGACGCCGACACCGGGGACGTCGCTGCAGGCGCTGGAAGTGGCCATCGACAAGGAAATCGCGACGCTGCTTGACCGCGGCGTGACGCTGGAAGAGCTAAAAGGCGCGCGCACGCGGGCGCTCGCCACCTTCACCTACTACCGCGACAGCCTGCAGGGGCCCGCGCTGCTGTTCGGCCGCGCGCTGTGCAGCGGCTTCGACATCGACTATCTAGAGAACCGCGCCGACCGGCTCGAGAAAATCACCATCGACGACGTGAACGACGCGGCCGACACCGTCTTCCGCAGTCCCGACCTGCCGGTGACGGGCGTGATGCTGCCGGCCGAGCCGGCGAAAATGCCGCCACGGTCCGCGGCGCCGAAACCAGCCGCACCCGCGCCCGCCAAACAAGGGGAGAAGCAGCCATGATCCGCATCCTCGCGCTCCTCCTGTTCGTGTTCATCTCGGTTCCCGCCTTCGCCGCCAAGGGCAAGGTTCTGGACGTGCAGGTCATCAAGGCGCCGCCGGGCGCCGAAGCCTGGCTGGTCGAGGACCATACGGTTCCGGTCATTTCCCTGACCTTCTCGTTCGAGGGCGGCCTCGCCTATGATCCCGACGACAAGCCCGGCACCGGGCATCTCGTCTCCCTGCTGCTCGACGAGGGCGCGGGCGACATGACCAGCCAGGAATACCAGGGCAAGCTCGAGGATAACGCGATCAACGAAAGCTTCACCGCGGGACGCGACGCCTTCTACGGAAGCATCAGCACACTCAGCGCCAACCGTGATCTTGCCTTCGGCCTGATCAGCCTCGCGCTGACCAAGCCGCGCTTCGACCAGGACGCGATCGACCGCATGAAGAACACGGCCATGTCCGAGATCAAGAAGGACTTGGGCGATCCGTCATGGCTCGTCGCCCGCACTTTCAACGGCATGCTGTTCGAGGGGCACTATTACGCCAAGCCCGGCTACGGCACACTCGACAGCATCGCTTCCATCACCCGCAAGGATCTGCAGGATTACGTGGCCGCGCAATTCGCCCGCAACGTGCTCAAGGTTTCCATCGCGGGCGACATCACGAAGGACGAGGCGGAAAAGGCCATCGACAAGATTTTCGGCTCGCTGCCCGAGAAGGCCGACCCGCTCAACGTCACCGATGCGCAGGTGAAATACGGCGGAAAGATCATCCTCCTGCCGCTGGACACGCCGCAGACCTTTATCTCGGCGGGCGAGCCCGGCATCAAGCACAGCGACAAAGACTGGCATGCCGCGATGGTCATGAACTACATCCTCGGCGGCTCGTCGTTTGATGCGCGACTGATGAAGGAAATCCGCGAAAAGCGCGGGTTGACATATGGCGTCTACAGCATGCTCTCCAGCACGACGCATGCGGGCATCATCCAGGTGAACATGTCGGCCAGCAACGACAAGGTCGAAGAGGCGCTGCGCCTCATGAAGGAGTCCTGGACGCAGATGGCCAAGGACGGGCCGACGCAGGAGGAATTCCAGAACGCCAAGTCGTACCTGACGGGCGCGCTGCCGCTCGAGCTCACCTCGACCGGCGAGATCGCGAACGCGATGAATTCCCTGCAGCGCGACGACATGGGGCCCAATTACATCAACAACCGCAACAACATCATCAACGCTCTGACGATCGAGGATATCAAGCGCGTCGCGGCGAAACTGCTGAAGGCGGACAATCTCTCCATCGTCCTCGTCGGCAAGCCCAAGAACATCAACGTCGACATTCTGCTCGACAAGCCGCCCGGCATGGGCGCGGCGAAGGCGCCATGACGGACGCGGCGGCAAAGAAAAAGGACGCCCCGGCCGGCGTCACGTCGCTGCCCTCATGGCAGGCCCTCGAGGCCCATGCGCGGGAAAAACGCGCGCTGAAGGACCTGTTCGCGAAGGACCCGGAACGCTTTAAAAAGCTTGCCTTCGCCCTGCCCGGAATGCTGGTCGATTTTTCCAAGAATCTCGTCGCCCCCGACACGCTGGACCTGCTGCTGCGCCTGGCCGCCGACAGCGGCCTCGAAAAAGCGCGCGATGCCATGTTCGCGGGCGACAAGATCAACACTACCGAAAACCGCGCTGTGCTGCACACGGCCCTGCGCGCGCCGGACGATGCCGCGTTGAAGGTCGACGGACAGAATGTGTCGGAAGACGTGGCCGACGTGCTGTACCGCATGGAGAGCTTCGCCGACTCCATCCAGACCGGCGTCTGGCGCGGCTATAACGGCAAGGACATCACCGATGTCGTCAACATCGGCATCGGCGGTTCGAGCCTTGGCCCCCGCCTCGTGACAGAGGCGCTGGCCTCCTACCATGTGCCGCGCCTTGCCTGCCATTTTGTCGCCAACGTGGAGGCTTCCGACCTCGCGCTGACGCTGAAAGGCCTGTCGCCCGAGACCACGCTGTTCATCGTAGCGTCCAAGACCTTTACGACCGCCGAGACGATGCAGAACGCCAATATCGCGCGCACCTGGATCGTCAACCACTACAAGGACGAGCAGGCGATAGCGCGGCATTTTGTCGCCGCTTCCACCAATCTCGAGGCGGTCAAGAAATTCGGCATCGCGCCAGACAACATGTTCCCCTTCTGGGACTGGGTCGGCGGGCGCTACAGCGTCTGGTCGGCCATCGGCCTGTCTGTCATGCTGGCGGTGGGCCGCGAGAATTTTGACGAATTCCTGGCGGGCGCGCGCGAGATGGACGCGCATTTCCGTGCCGCGCCCCTGAAACAGAACGTGCCCGTGCTCATGGGCCTCATCGGCCTGTGGTACCGCGACTTCCTGGGTTTCCCGGCCTATGCCGTCATCCCCTATCACAATTGCCTGAACCGGCTGCCCGCCTTCCTCCAGCAGCTCGACATGGAAAGCAACGGCAAGTCAGTCACGAAGGACGGCAAGCTCGTCGGCTGCCCGACCGGCCCCATCATCTTCGGCGAGCCGGGAACGGACGCGCAGCACAGTTTCTTCCAGTGGCTGCACCAAGGGACCGACACCGTGCCGATCGATTTCATCGCTACCGTCAAGACGCGCTTCGGCAATGCCGACCAGCAAGCCATGCTGCTCGCTAATTTCCTTGCGCAATCCGAAGCGCTGATGACGGGCAAGGAAAACAAGGCCGAGCCGCACCGTAACTTCGCCGGCAACCGCCCGTCCACGACCATCCTGCTCGACGAGCTGACGCCGCGCACGCTGGGCGCGCTGCTGGCGCTCTACGAGCACAAGGTTTTTGTGCAGGGCGCCGTCTGGGGCATCGACAGCTTCGACCAGTGGGGCGTCGAACTCGGCAAGGTCATGGCCAAGGCGCTGGAAGCGGAAATCAAGGCGAAGAAACCGGGCGCACACGACGGTTCGACGCTGGGGCTGCTCGATTATATCTTCAGCCACAAGTAACTGATTATCCAGCTAATTATCCGACAACGGTATCTTAAGCATTATCCCCTAGAATGATTGGATTGTTCGTGTTGGCGGGGGAGACGGCATGAAATTATTCATTTCATTCTCAATTCTTTTGGCGATGATACTGATGACGGCTGCACCCGCGCGCGCCGCGGACAAGCCGCCAGCCGAAGACGGCTTCAAGTTCACAAAGTACTATATCGACGAGACGATCGGCGATAACGCGACCGAGGACGGCACTTTCACCTTCGCCATGCAGGTGCTGCGCGAAGACGCAGTCGACGCGTTGAAGGAATATTCCATCACCTACAGCACCAGCGCCGAAAAAGTCGACGTCGTCGAGGCCTATACGCAAAAGCCCGACGGCAAACGCATCGACGCGCCGAAGGACAATTTCCAGCTCACCGTCAGCGGCGGCCGTGCGGGCGCGAACCCGGCGTTTTCCGATGAAACAACGATGACCATCGTCTTCCCGCAGGTCGAGGTCGGCGATACGCTGAACGTCACTTACAAGCGCAAGGTGACCGACCCCCTGTTTCCCAAGCAGTTCTCGCATCTCCTCACCTTCCCGAAGGAAATCGTTTATGAAGACGCGCGCATCAGCTATTCAATCCCGCTGTCGCTGAACGCGAAATACCACAATTATGGCTTGGTCGAAACCGTCAACAAGCAGGAAAACGGCCGCCAACTGCTGACCTGGACCTACAAGAACATGGCCTCGCAGAAGAGCGTCGGACATACCGTCACGGTCGTCGACCATATCGGCGATGATCCGGGTGTCGCGCTGTCGACCTTCCCGTCTTACAAAGAAGTCGCGGAATCCTATGGCGCCCGGGCGACACCCAAGGCCGCCGTGACGGACGAGATCCGCAAGCTGGCCGACAGCCTGGTCGAAGGCAAAGGCGCCGAGCGCGACAAGGTGAAGGCGATCTATGACTGGGAAATCAAGAATATCTCCTACGCCGGCAATTGCATCGGCATCGGATCGGTCGTGCCGCGCGATCTTCCCTTCGTCCTGACGAACAAGATGGGCGATTGCAAGGACCATGCGACGCTGTTCCAGGCGCTGCTGGCCGCGGAAAACATCAAAAGCAGCCAGGCCCTGATCGGCGCGAACCTGATTTACGACCTGCCGGAACTGCCGATTGTCGAAATCGCCAACCATGTCATCAATTACGTGCCCGACCTCGATCTTTACCTCGACACGACCTCGCGCCTGCCCTTCGGCGTCCTGTCGTCGCAGCTGGCCGGCAAGCCGGTGCTGCTCGTCGACGGCTACAAGGACGGCACGCGCACGCCGGTCATGCCGGCGGCGACACATCGGCGCACGACCGCCGGCAAGGCGACGATCGCCGACGACGGCTCGATCGAAGGCGACATCACCATCTCGCTCAGCGGCATTGCCGCCTACAAGGCGCACGAGACAATGAAGGACTACACGCAGGCGCAGGTCGACCGCCTGGACGAGCGCATGCTGAACAGTTCCGGCTACGAGGGCAGCGTGGAAATGAAGCCCGGCAAATGGGACGAAGACATGCTCTCGTTCAGTTACGACATCCACTTCAAGCTGAAGGACTTCGTCTATCCCGGGACGCCGGGCGCGCTGGTCTCCGCGCCGCCTTTTTCGCCGCAGTCGGTCGCGACCGCCGTGGCCGAAGCCATCGGCGAAAAGGCAAAGCAGCAGAAGGACAAGCTGACGAAGGACTTCGTCTGCGGCAGCGGCATCATCGAGGAAAACTATGTTTTCGAGCTTCCGGCCAACATGAACATCCTGGCCGTCCCCGACGATGTGACCGCGAAGAGCGACGTTCAGACCTACACGGCGAAATACACGCATGAGGGCCAGAAGGTCACCGTCACCCGCACGCTCGACGACACGACGCCCGGGCCCACCTGCACGCCCCTGATCGAACAGGAATACGAGAAGGTCGCGAGCAAGGCCTGGCGCGACATGAAGGCGCAGATCGTCTATAAGTGAAAATCTAGCGAGGTTTAGGCACGCAGATGGTGGTTGCTACAGGACTGCGCAATGCGGGCACCGCCTCGGCGCGTTGCGACAGGTCGCCAAAGCGGCTCGCGGCAGCGGGCGCCGGTTGCGCCGCGTCGCCAAGATACTGCATGCCGCTGGCGACGGCGCGCCGGGTGAATTCCTGCAACTGGTCCGGCGTGCTGATGCCGTTGGCGGACAGGATCTGCCCGAAAGTCATCGGCCCCTCGCCGCTCAATACCTGCGAAACGATCTTCGACCGTGCCGGTCCCTTGTCTTGGTCATTGGCCAGCTCGAACAGGCCGAGGCCGCCGAAAATCCCGGCGGGCCGCCCCTGCAGGCGGAGGATCATCGTATCCAGATCATCGGTCGCCGCCTGCGCCTTTGCCGCGTCGCCGTTTGCCGCCTGAAGGACGGCGATATCCTGGCCGACGCACCGAGCGTCGGTGAATTTGGACCAGCCCTCGCCCAGCGCATCCCGCATGATTCCGGTGTTGATTCCGTCGGCGCTGCCCGACCGGCGCGCCGCCATCGCATTCAGCGCCGCGGGCACGAGTTCGAGATTATCCTGCATCGTGGCGGCGAAATGCGCCTGCGTCGCTTCCGTGATGCCGGAATATTTTCCCTCCAGCTCGGGATGCGCGAAGATATAATTGTACAGCACGTTCTGCACGAAATAGGCCTGGGTTTCCGCCATATGGCCCGGGTTGTCGGTGGATTTGTAATTCCCCGCCGCATGCAGATTGTCATCCGCGATGCTGTGGCCGACTTCGTGCGCGAGATAGACCAGCGCGCCGATCTTGCCGTCGAACTTATAGTCGATGACCGAATAATTATTCGGATTGGGCGGATCTAGTCCCGCCGGGGCACCCGCGGGAATGCTGCGCTGCATCGGCCTTCCCGCTGCCTCGCTCAGCCGCCAGCGCATGGGCGTATCGCGCTGCGGCACGCTGTCCCAGTCGGGCTCTGGCGCTTTCCACGCCGCCGCGGCTTCGTCGAAACCTTCAGCGAAAATTTTCTTCCCCGCCGCGCCCAGCCGGTCGTCGAAATCGCTCAAGGCGTCTTCGACCAGCGCGCGCGCCTGCTGCAACGTAAATGTCGGGCCGCCGATCGACGACGGATTACGCGGCGGCCCCACTTCGGCAAGCGCGGGCATGGCGTCCATCGCGCTTCGCGCGAGGCTCGCGACATAGGCATCGGGGAAATAGGCTTTGGAAGGATCGGCTTCGGGCGCCAGTCTTCCACCCATGGGAGTAAAGGCGCCGAAGCCTGGACCAGTCATATCCACCGGTGGCAGCACCGATGCAAAACCGGCGTCCGGTGACTGCATCTCTCGACCGTATTCGTCCGCCTCCGCCGGCATTAACTTTTGTCCCTGCAACAATGACTTGAGATATTCAATTATACATAATAATTGAGCAGCCATCAATCGGGCGGGAAATCTCCACGGATTTTCAAAGGAATGGGTCGCGCGCAGAAAATTATGTTTTGAAAGATATCTTCGTCATGAGGGGGATACCCTGCGGCGCAGGCGGCACCGGCGCGCCTTTCGCAATCACGCCGAATTCCTTTTCGGTGAGGATGCGTACGCCCAGCGACCGGGCCTTGTCGAGTTTGCTGCCGGCGTCGAGCCCGGCGACGACATAGTCGGTATTCTTCGAGACGGAACCCACGACTTTCGCGCCGAGATCTTTCGCGATTTTCGATGCTTCCTCGCGCGTCAACGACGACAGCGTGCCGGTGAAGACAAGGGTTTTCCCTGCAATGCCCGAATTGGATGCTGCGTCCGTCGCGGCGGTGGCGGAAGAAAATGCCGCCGCTTTTTCTGACTTCGGCGCGAGGGTTTTTTCGATCTTGGCGGCCGCCTTCTTCGCGATGCCGGCCACTTCCTTGTCGTCGCCACCCGTATAAGATTTCAGGTCTTCGAGAATTTCCGCGGCGACGGTTTTGTCTTTCTTGGCGATGGCGGGAATGACCTCCTGCAGGACGCCCTTCGCGACCATCCAGCCTTCCGACAGGCCGCAGGGGAGCAGCGCATCGTCCAGCATGGTCTTCACCTGCTTGTACAGTTCGCGGAAACCCTCCGCGTCGTCCGGCGTCTTCGCCGGGCTGGCGCCGCGGATATCGTCGAGCAGCCCGTCATATATAAGGTGCTCCCAGATTTCCGGGTCGGATTCCTGCAGCGGCCCGTTCCGGAGCTCGCTTTCAAGTTCCCGTTCGACTTGCCGGGCCAAATCCGCTGCGCTCATCAATATTTCCTCGCTAAATACATTTACGTAAATTATATGCCTCGAAAGTTAACGACATATTAATCGCGCGTGATTGCGGAAAAACAATAAGCTTTGCCTTCAGGCCGATATTCCTGAATAATTTCCACATCAAAAAAATCGAAAAAAAACTGGGTGTGGTTTCAGGAGGACGATATGGGTATCGGCCGTTCTATCCGCAGGCTTGCGAACAAGGTGTTCGGGCAAGAGCATGCGAACGACAACCCCAAGGCAGCGAAGCTTGATTACAAGGTCTCGGAGCGAGAGCGCCAGCGCGCGCTGAACCCGCCGACCGACAACAAGGTCGTCGAAGACCTGCATGGCATCAAGGTCGCGGACCCGTTCCGTCCCCTCGAAGACCTGGATGCGCCCGCGACCTCCGCCTGGGTCGGCCGCGAGAATAAAAAATTCCAGAATTACATCGCCGACAAAAAAGACAGCATCGATCGCGCGAAGAAATTCATGACCGACGCGCTGAATTACGACGGCGAAAGCCTGCCCTCGCGCTACGGCAAGGTCTATTTCCGCACCTTTCAGAAAGCTCTGTCGCCGCAGGGCGTGGTGCAGATGTCGGACAGCGCCGGCGGCCCGTGGGAAACCCTTCTCGACCCCAATACGCTGTCGAAAGACGGCACGGTCGCGCTCTCGGGCTGGGCGCCCAGCGCCGACGGCAAGCGCATCATCTATTTCACGTCGGAAGCGGGCAGCGACGCGCAGACGATGCATATCCTCAATACCGAGACGCGCCAGGACCTGGCGGACAAGATCGAGAACTGTCGCTTCACCAGCGTGCTGTGGGACAAGGGCAGCCACGACAGTTTTCAGTACACTTTCCCCACCAACGACGGCACGCGCCGCACCAAGGCGATGCACCATGTGATCGGAACCCCGGTCGCGGACGACAAGCAGGTATTCGAAACGCCGGAAGAAGAATCCTTCGTTGGCCCGTTCCGCCTCAAGACCGCGAAGTACGAATGGATGTCACAATCCATCGGCACCGACCGCAATGCGGGGCTGTTCTTCCGGCCCTTCGGCAGCGATGAGGAATTCAAACAGCTCCTGCCGCCCAAAACGACGACGATTTCGCCGGTGCATGAGTTCGAGGACGGGACCATCCTGGCCCTCACCACCAAGGACGCGCCGCGCGGCAAACTGGTGAAATTCGATCCGCGCGATTCCGACGAATCCAAGTGGCAGACCATCATCCCGCAACATGATGTCGATACGCTCGACAGCGTCATGATCCACAAGGGAAAGATGTTCGGCTTCTTCACGCATGACACGGCCTCCGCCGTGCGCGTCTATACGGTGGACGGGCAGCATCTTCACGACATGCCCCTGCCCGTCCAGAGCGTCGCCGGTTACGCGAAAGTGAACCCGGACGACGACAAGTTCGTGATGAAGATTTCCAGCTTCAAGACGCCGGGCGATACCTATACCTATGACATCGAGAAAAACGAGCTGACCTTCGTGAAGAAATCGAACGCGCCCGTCGACCTCAACGACTGCATCGTCGAGCGCGTCTATGCGACTTCGAAAGACGGCACCAAGGTGCCGATGACGGTCATCCGCCACCCGGACACGAAGCTCGACGGCTCGGCCGCGGTGAAGCTCTATGGGTACGGCGGCTTCGATATCGCGCTCGGCCCCGGCTTCTCGTCGGGCGTCGCGCACTTTGTCAAATCCGGCGGCATTTACGTGCAGGCCAACCTGCGCGGCGGCGGCGAATTCGGCGAGGATTGGTACAACGGCGGCCGCGGCCCCACGAAGCAGAATGTCTTCGACGATTTCGCGGCCTGCGCCGAATTCCTGATCAAGGAGAAATACACCAGCGCCAGTCGCCTCGTCATCAACGGCGGGTCGAACGGCGGATTGCTCACCTCCGCGACCGTGCTCCAGCGGCCCGAACTGTTCGGCGCCGTCATTACGGAAGTACCGGTGACGGACATGTTCCGCTTCCATCTCGCGACCTACGGCGCACTGTGGAAGTCGGACTACGGCGATCCCGGCATCAAGGAAGACTTTAACACCGCTGCGAAATATTCGCCGCTCCACAACGTGAAGCCGAAGGCGAAATATCCGCCCCACCTGATCAAGACGGCCGACCACGACGACCGCGTGGTGCCTTGGCATTCCTTCAAGCTGGCGGCGACCCTGCAGGCGCGTTCATCGAAAGACAATGTCACACTGCTGCGTGTCGAAGAACGCGCGGGCCACGGCGCGGGCAAGCCTACCGCCAAGGTCATCCAGGACTACGCCGAAACCTTCGCCTTCATCGAGAAAGCGATCGGCCCGGTCGACCAGAAAGTCTATAAGGCGAAACTGGCGGCGGAAAAGCGCAAGCCCTGCAAGTTCATCTGCCACAAAAAGGCCTAAAGATTTGTTATCCCCGATCGCGTGCGGCGCAGCCGCATCGCGAGTGCGGGGATCCGGGAGTCATTTCAAACCGCGAAGCGGTTTGTCTCTAATGAGCGCGCCTTACGGCGCGAGTAACTCCCGGATCCCCGCACGGCGTTCGCCCTGCGGGCTCACTGGTCGGGGATGACGCGTTGGGATTGACCGCCCCTGCGTTTTCTGGCACCTCTGGTGCCTATGAAAAACATTATCACCTTCTACGACACGGAATTCACCACCTGGGAAGGCGCGATGGAGCGCGACTGGAGCGGGCCCGGCGAATACCGCGAACTGGTGCAGATCGGCGCGGTCAAATTCGACCTCGACAGTTTGCAGGAATTGGAAGAATTCCTGGTGCTGGTCAAGCCTGTCAAAAACCCGGTGCTGTCCGATTTTTTCACGCAGTTGACCGGCATTACGAACAAGGAAATCGCGAAAGACGGCCTCCCCTTTCCCGAAGCCTACAAGCAATTCCGCCGCTTCATGGGCGAAGCGCCGAACGCCTGTTTCGGCTGGGACGCGCGCGTGATGCGCGAGAACCTCGGCTTCAACGGCCTGCCGGCGGCCGAGCAGGATTTCGACAGTTTCAACATCTGCCCCTGGTTCAAGGAAGCGGGCGCGCCCTTCGGTATCAAGGGCCGCATCAATTCCGGCAAGCTCGCCGCGACGCTGGGCGCGCCGATGAAGGTGATCCAGGAACACAATGCGCTGCATGATGCGCGGTCAATCGCGGCGTCATTCCGCTTCCTCATGCAGAAAGGCGCGAAAAGTCCTTTTGACGGCGTCACTGGCCGACGCGCGAAACAGTGAATCCCAAGGGAAAGCGATATATCAAAACTTAAAGCCGCGTTGCCGTATATCCGCTTGACGGATTATACATAATACTGTAAAATTTTATTAGTTTTCATGGGAGGGTTCATATGTTTGTTAAAGCGACAGTGACGCGGCTGGAAGAGAAGGATGGCGTTTACGACATCGGTTATAATGTCGCAAAGGAATACCAAGGCAAAGGCGGCTACGGCAATGCAATGTGGCTTCCCAAGGAAGACACGCTGAGGAATGCCTTCGCTGCTGCGAAGGTTGGCAGCACGCTCGAGATCGAAACGGCGGGCGAAACCATGTTCAGCACCATGACGTCGCTCAGGGTTGACGGCATCAACGTGCTGAAGCGCTGAGGTTTTCCCGGCATCCGCGCCCGCGACCAGACCATATAAAAATGCTACCGGCTACTTAAAACCCACCGTCGCCTCGACACGCGCCGTAATTCCGATATCATCTGCCCATGACCAGTGATTCACGCAAAAGCGTCACGCTCGGCATCCTGGCCGGCATCGCGACGGGTATGCTGTGGGGCATCGTGTTCCTGGTGCCGCAGGTGCTGCCCGGCTATTCGCCGCTGGAACTGTCGCTCGGCCGCTATTTTTTTTTCGGCCTCGCCAGCAGCTTCACGCTGAAACGCACCTGGCGCGATTTCAACAGCTTTTCGCCGCGCGACCAATGGCAGGTGTTTCTCCTCAGCACCTCAGGGTTCTGGCTCTATACGATCCTGCTGTTCTGGGCGGTGGATGCCTCAGGCGGCGTACTGTCGTCGCTCATCATAGGCCTGCTGCCAATTACTATTCCATTGGCCGCCAAGCGCACATTGCAGCTCGACAAGGGTTTCGCGGGCGGCCTCGCCCTTATTTTCTCGGGACTTATGGTGCTGCAGCTGGGGCCGCTGCTGGCGAAAGGAAAGCCATCGCTCACGCTGGATGGCATCATTCCCCTGCTCTCCTGCCTCGTGCTGTGGACCTGGTTCGGCATTAAAAACACTGAATTTGTGCAGAAGCATCCGGAGGCCAAGGTCAGCCTGACCAACCTGATGGGCCTATCGTCCTTTGTCATTCTCGCTGCGATTGGTGCCGTGATGGTGGACATTCCGTCGCTGGCGCACCGCCCGCATTTCGGCGGCTTTGTGCTGTGGAGCGCGATCATCGGCTGCGGCTCGTCCTGGACCGCAAATGTGCTGTGGAATATCTGCTCGAAAAACTGCCCCGCCACGATTTCGGGGCCGCTCGTGGTAGCGGAGACGACCTTCGCGCTGCTGTATACCTTTATCTTCCAGGAACGTTTGCCGTCGGTGGCGGAAGCAGCCGCAATCATCCTGTTCGGGCTCGGCGTCTTCCTGGCCATCCGGTCCGAAGTGCGCGGCCATATCACGCCGCAGCCGGCCATCACCTGAAGGATTTACTTGTCGTCGCTCATCCGCAGCGCCTCAATGAAGGCGGATTGCGGAATTTCCACGTTGCCGTGCTGGCGCATCTTCTTCTTGCCCTCTTTCTGCTTGTCGAGCAGTTTGCGCTTGCGCGAGATGTCGCCGCCATAGCATTTCGCCGTGACGTCCTTGCGCAGGGCCGAAATATCTTCGCGCGCAACGATCTTGCCGCCGATGGAGGCCTGCACCGCGATCTTGAACAGCTGGCGCGGGATCAGCTCTTTCAGCCGCTCGCACAGCTGGCGCCCGCGGCGCTCGGCCTGGGAGCGGTGGACGATCATCGACAGGGCATCGAGGTTTTCGCCGTTGACGAGGATGTTGAGGCGCACGAGTTCGCCTTCCGAGAAGCCGTCGAGCACATAATCCATGCTGGCGTAGCCGCGCGAGAGCGACTTCAGCCGGTCGTAGAAATCGAACACCACCTCGTTGAGCGGCAGGCGGTAAACCGCCATCGCGCGCGAGCCGACCCAGGTCAGCTCCACCTGTGAACCGCGCCGCTCCTGGCAGAGCGTCAGGATCGAGCCCAGGTATTCATCGGGCACGAAAATGGTCGCCTTGATCCAGGGCTCCTCGATCTTCGTGATGCGCACGACGTCGGGGAGGTCGGCGGGATTGTAAAGCTCCATCACGTCGCCGTTGGTCAGGAATATCTTATACACTACGGAAGGCGCGGTCGGAATGAGGTCGAGATTATACTCGCGCAGCAGCCGTTCCTGGATGATTTCGAGGTGCAGCAAGCCCAGGAAGCCGCAGCGGAAGCCCATGCCCAGCGCGGTCGAATTTTCCGGCTCGTGATGCAGGCTGGCGTCGTTCAGCGCCAGTTTGCCCAGCGAATCGCGCAGCTTCTCGAAGTCGCTCGCGTCGACGGGGAAAAGGCTGCAGAACACCATCGGCACCGACGGCTTGAAGCCCGGCAGCCGCTCCGCGCAGGGCGTGCGGTCGAGCGTGATGGTATCGCCAATCTTGGTTTCGTGGATGTTCTTGATGCCGCAGGTAATGAAGCCGATTTCGCCCGGCTTCAACTCGCCGGTCAGCACATGCTTGGGCGTGAAGACGCCGACGCGATCGGCTTCGTAGGCCGCGCCGTTGCTCATGAAGCGCAGCTTGTCCTTAACCCGGACCGTCCCTTCGACCACGCGCACGAGAATGACCACGCCGAGATACGCATCGTACCAGCTGTCGACCAGCAGCGCCTTCAGGATCGCGTTCGGGTCGCCTTCCGGCGGCGGCAGGCGCGTGACGATGGCTTCCAGCAATTCATCGATGCCGATGCCAGATTTCGCGGAGACCAGCAGCGCATTCGACGCATCGAGACCGATCACGTCTTCGATCTGCCGCTTGACGCGCTCGGGCTCGGCCGCCGGCAGGTCGATTTTATTGATGACCGGCACGATCTCGAGATTGTTGTCGATCGCCTGATAGACGTTGGCGAGCGTCTGGGCTTCCACACCCTGGCTCGCATCCACGACCAGCAGCGCGCCTTCGCAGGCGGCAAGCGAGCGCGAGACTTCATAGGCAAAGTCGACGTGGCCCGGCGTGTCCATGAGGTTCAGCTGGTATTCGATGCCGTCCTTCGCCTTGTATTTGAGGCGCACGGTCTGGGCCTTGATGGTGATGCCGCGCTCGCGCTCGATCTCCATGTTGTCGAGCATCTGCTCTTTCATCTCGCGCTCTTCGACCGCGCCGCATTTTTGAATAATGCGGTCGGCAAGGGTTGACTTGCCATGGTCGATATGCGCAATAATCGAGAAGTTCCGGATGTGTTTTTGTTCTGACATAATTCTTTATGTGGTTGCTCGCGTCCGGGCAGAATAAGGCCTTGTTATATCAGGTGCAATATGCAGACCCGCGCGGGAATCCCCCTTTTTATTTTCCTTATTGCAATCTTATATAGCTGGAATATCCAAAAAGCTCAAGCCTCCGACGAAATGCCCAAAAAAGTTCAGCGGAACTGGGCTTCTCCCGATTGCGGCAACTACGATACCGCCCTCATTATCAGCCGCTATTTCTACCTGAAATCGACTGCCGACGACATGACACTCATGCCTGCCAGCCTCAGCAGCCGGAAGCAGGATTATTTCGTCTTCGACCTGTCCGGGACGGATACGCCGGCGCGCCTCGAGAACGATGCGATTCTCAAGATCGGCGCCTACGCGAAGGAAAGCCCGCGCAGTCCGGACAATTGGGACGATCTCAAGCTCGACGACACGGAAGAATTCACCGGCTGTCTGGAAGCGCCCGCCGTCGTGCCCAAAGTCCTCCAGCGCTTCATGCGCTATGTCGACCGCATCAAGGACCAGTGCACGGTCAGCGTGAACAACGAATGCGCGGGCGTGCTGTTCAAGATGGCCGACGAGAACGGCGACCGGCACTTAAGCCAATCCGAAATCCGCCGCGCAGTGTCGAGCGCGGTGATTTTCGCGGCGCTGGCCGACAAGAAGACTCTGACCTCGCAGGAAGCCCTGACGCTGATCCATGATTCCGCGCCGCAAGCCAAGGCCGTCGCGGACGCGCTGCTGGCGGCCTACGACAAGGACCAATCGGGCACGCTCGACTACAATGAACTGATGACCGATTTCCACGCGCCCGACCTGCCCATCATCAAGGACACGCTGGAAAAGGCCGGCACCCTGCTGCCTCCGTTCAAAGTCGCGGCGATGACGCTGAAGTAGGACCTGCTCTTATCCGGCAAATTTTGGCCTTCAGCGCCCGACCAGCTTTTCGATGCGTTCCAGCTTGGGCTTGGCTTCCGCGAATTCGTTCAGCACGTCGCGGTCGTGATAACGCTGCGCATCGTCTTCCAGGTAGGCGATCAGCAGGCAGGCTTCGCGCGCGCTTTGCGCCTTGTCGGGGTTGGAGAAATCGCCAGGCTTGGCGGCGGCCGCGTCGATCGCGTCGACGCTGCGGTTGAAGAGGTCCTTGATGCCAGATTCGGGATACCATGCCGCCGCCTGCGTGAAACGCTGGCGCACTTCGCTGAAGAGCGTGGCGACTTCCTGGTCCAATTTTTTGTCCGCTGTCACGGCTGTTGTCCTTGCATCGGTTCAAGGCAGTATAATGGAGTTTATGGCAAATACAAGAGTCTTCTGATGCAGGACGGCGCCCGAGGTTCTAGAATGAATCCTTCGGGGATTCTAAGCACATGGACAATGCGCAGACACTCAAACCGCTGACTTCGATCCGGGGACTGGCCGCCCTGTGGGTCTACCTGTATCACCGCTCCAACCTGACGACCGGCAGTGCCTTTTTCCGGCAGTTCGCGGAGGACGGGTATTACGGTCTCGATTTCTTCTTCATCCTCTCGGGCTTCATCATCAGCTATGCGCATTTCGATGCCTTCCCGACCTATGCCGAGGTGAAGAAGAACGTCGGACGGTTCCTGCAGCTGCGCCTGGCGCGTATTTATCCGCTCTACATCCTGCTGCTGCTGATTTTCGTCAATTTCCAGGGCGAGCGCGCGACTTTCACCGACTTCCTGCAGCACGTGCTGCTTATGCAGTCCTGGGGCTGGTCGAACAACCAGCTCTGGAATGCGCCGGACTGGTCGATCAGCGTCGAATGGCTGATCTACCTTCTCTTCCCGTTCTTCGCCTGCGCCATTTATTCCGAGCGGCAGAAGATTTTCTTCAACATGCTGATCCTCGCCTCCTGTTTCGTCCTCTGGCAGTCGTACCTGAAGTTCGTCGGGCAAAGCATCCACGATATGACGCTGCCCTTCTCGTCCCTGCCGCGCGGGATCCTCGACTTTGCCATCGGCGTCTGCCTGCATAACCTCTATCGCCGCAAATTCCTTGAAAAACTGCCGTGGGACGCGCTGGCCGTCCTGGCGGTCGCCGCCGTGGCGGGCGAGGCCTGGGCGAAATCGCGCGACGTGCATGTCCCCGACATCGCCGTCATCGGCTTAGGGACCGTCCTGATCTACGCGCTGGCCAATATCCGCAGCTGGGGGCACTATCTGTTTTCAAACCGCGCGCTCGTCTATCTCGGCACGATTTCCTACTCGCTCTACATGCTGCAGTGGATTTACCTCGAGATGGTGTCCAAGGTGAAGCATACGCGGCTCGAGGGTCATCCTTTTTTCAGCGCGGATTTCGCGATGGAAACCGTCGGCCTCATCGCCGCGGCGGTCGCCTGTTACAACCTTATCGAAGACCCGGCGCGCCAGTGGCTGCGCGGGCTGATCGACGAGGACCGAGTGGCGGAAGAGAAATAATCAGGCTTTCTGCGCGCCGGCGGCCCGCCGCAGCCGGTCGTTGATGGCGAGGCCGAGACCGGTCTCGGGAATATCCATCACGGCGATGCCCTGGAATCCGCGCGCATCGAGCTGATGCAGCATCGAGAATAGATTCGCCGCCGCCTCGGTCAGGTCGCGGTTTTCGCTCAAGTTCATGCGCATCTCGGGCGGCATGTCTTTGGCCGCGCCGCCGCCTTGCAGCCCCATGAAGCGGATCGGGCCGAAGGCGAGCAGCGCCTCGCCCGGCTTCACGTCGACCGCCCGCAGGCGCAGGGGCGTCTTCGGCGCATAATGCCGCAACAGCTGGCCCGGCGATTTGGGCTTCTCCCCCTTCGCTTCCAGTTCCACCTGAACATCGCCGACATGCATCTTGAGGTCTTCCAGCGTCACCGCGCCGGGGCGAAGCAGGACCGGCACCGGACCCGAGAGGTCGACGACCGTCGATTCAAGCCCCACGGCCGATTTTCCACCCGCCAGGACGAGGCCGGCGCGGTCTCCCAAGCTCTGCGCCACATGCTGCGGCGTCGTCGGGCTTAAAGAACCCGAGGCATTGGCACTGGGCGCGGCGATGGGCTTGCCCAAGGCCTTGATCAGGTCGCGGGCGACCGGATGGCTAGGCGCGCGCACCGCCTGCGTCGGCAAGCCCGCGCTGGTCAGCAGCGACAGGCCGGAGCTTTCTTTGCGCGGCAAAATCAGCGTCAACGGCCCGGGCCAGAAGACGGAGGCGAGCAGCGCCGCCGACTTGGTGAATTCCACGATCCGGTCGGCTTCGGCCCGGTCGTTCACATGCACGATGACGGGATTAAAGGAAGGACGGCCCTTGGCTTCGAAAATGGCGGCGACCGCGCGGTCATTCGTCGCGTCCGCGCCGAGGCCATACACGGTCTCGGTCGGAAAGGCCACGAGGCCGCCCTCTTTGAGGCGCGCGGCGGCCTTCGCGATATTGCCGGTGGTCGCTTCGAGGATCTCGGTCATGCCGCGTCGGGGATGCGGTTGAGCTTGCCGCCCGTCATGGGTTTGGGCGCGCCGGTCGTATAGGGGAAGCTGATGGGCAGGCCGCGGATGCTGCGCACGGCCATATAGGCAAAACCTTCTGCCTCGATCGCGTCGCCGTTCATGCCCAATTCCTCGATCAGGACGACCGGCACTTTGAGCTTGTTGTGGAGCGAGGTTATGAAGGCGCGATTCAGCCGCCCGCCGCCCGAGACGATCCAGGCTTTGGGCTTTTCGGGCAGGAAACGCAGGGCATGGACGATGCCCCCGACGGTGAAGGCGGCCAGCGTGGCCGCGCCGTCCGCCGGGCTCAGGTCTTTCCAGGCCTGCGAGACGAAAGCATTGCGGTCCAGCGACTTCGGCGGCTTCGCGTCGAAGAAGGGATTCGACAGCAGCTCTTTCAGCACCGCTTCGTTCACCGTGCCGCGCGAGGATAGCCGCCCCCCCTCGTCATAGCGGCGGCGGAATTTCTTGAGCATCCAGTCGTCGAGCAGCGCGTTGCCGGGGCCGGTATCGAAGGCGATGACTTCGCCCTTCGCGCCGATATAGGTGATGTTGGCGACGCCGCCGATATTCAGGAACACGACCGGCTTTTCGCGGTCGCCCGCCAGCGCGGCATGATAGATGGGCAGCAAAGGCGCACCCTGCCCGCCCGCGTTCACGTCGGCGGTGCGAAAGTCGTTCACCACCTCGATCCCGGTCAGTTTCGCCAGCAGTTCGCCGTCGCCCAGCTGGCAGGTGAATTTGCGCGCCGGGTCATGAGCAATGGTCTGGCCGTGGAAGCCGATCAGGTTCACGTCGGAGGGCTTCAGCCCTTCGCGCTGCATAAGCATCTTGACCGCATCGGCATGGGCGATGGTAATGTCGCGCTCCACATCCGTCACTGTGTTGACGCATTCGGGCGGAATATTGAGGCATGCGCGTATGCGCTGGCGCAGACTGTCTTCGTAGGGCACGGTCAGGAATCCCTCGCGCTGGATGAACCCTTCGCCGTCCGTCGTCAGGATGGCGGCATCGATGCCGTCCAGCGATGTGCCGCTCATCAACCCTATGACCCGGTATTTATCCATTTGCGCCGCCTTTGGCTTGCCAAGCTATTCATTTACATTAATATATTGCTGCGGAACGAGAAAGGGAATTCCTTGAATTTGATCCCCGGGGGCAGCAGATTGAATACAGCGGCGCCGCAGTATTTTCCGCTGCTTATCGCCCTTCTGGGCGTGATCGGAACGCTGCTGGCGATTTACGGGATCAATCACCGCTTTTTCTTCGCGGACGACCGCCAGACCCAGTATTTTCCCTACGGGCTCGTCATCAAGGACATGCTGCTGCACGGACATTTTCCGTTCGTGACCACGCGGACTTTCTTCGGCGGCGCGCTCTGGCTCGACCCACAGAACGGCATCTATAACCCGCTGGCTCTGGTCATGACGCTCCTGATCGATCCCGCGCACCTCGATGTGTCGGGACTCTGGTACGCCATCATCATGAACGCGCTGCTCGCGGCCGGCGCCTATGCGCTTGGGCGCGCCTATCGCCTCGAGCCTTCCTTCGCGGCCCTGCTGGGCCTCATGACCGGCCTTAATTTTTACACTCTCTATATCAATTCGGCCGACTGGCACCCCGGCGCGACGTCGATGGCCTGGCTCATGTTCGCCTGGGCGTCGATGAAGAAACTCCTGGAGGCGCATTCGCGCATCTGCCTCCTGATCCTCAGCTCCGCCGCCTTCATCTTTCTTTCGGTCAGCGCGGGATGGCCGCATAATGACGTGACATTGGCCGTCGTGATGTTCGTCATGTTCTGCCGGGAATTTTTAACGTCACGGCGCAATGCCCTGCGCCTTGTCTGGGCGGGCGCTTTGGGCGCGGCCTTGTGTCTGCCCGTCATGCTTCCCGTCCTGGCGGCGCAGCAGTGGATCGCGCGCCCATTCAACGTCACCCGCGAAGGCCTGTTCATGCCGAAGATGGCTGACCTTCTGAACTTCAGCAACCCCGCCTGGTTTCCCGACCTGTCGTGGTTCGTGCCCGGCCAGCATGCGCCCTGTCCATTCTTCTTCATTGCCTGGTATGCGCTGCCGCTGTTGATGCTGACGGACATGCGGCGCCTGAAATGGCCAGCGGATGTTCTCATTGTCGCGGCCGTGCTTGCACTATTGACGACGCAGGCAGGCCAGCTGGGCCCGCTTCGATTTCCCATGCGCTGGCTCCCCGATTTGCAGATGTGCCTGCTGCTGGCCTTGTTTTCGGCCATCCAGAAAAGCGCGTTCACGGTGACCCTGCCGCGCATGCTGCTGGTTTTCGGCGTGCTCGCCCTGACCACGCTGACGGCCTTCGCGGTCAACCCGCACGTCGCGCCGGGGCTCCTGAGCCTGGCGCTGCTGACCGCGATCTTCATCGACCTGCTGCCCCTCGTGGTGACGCGCGGCGCCTGGCTGCCGGCATTCCTGGGCGCGACGTCCGTCATGATCGTGCTGGCGATCGTCGCGCAGGTGCCACCGTACCTGGATCTGGGCAAAAGCGCCCAAACGCCGCCCGCACCACCGCCCTTGGAAAACCGCGTCGCTTATACGCTTTACTCAGGGGCCTTCGTGGTGTTGCCGAACCATCAGGACGAAACGGAATATCTGCCCGCCGCGACGGGGATATATTACGGCGTCCCTTCCGTCGCCGGTTATTCGTCGGTCACCTACAGGAGCTGGAGCCGGATTTTCGGCTGCAAGAGTCTGGAGACGCCCTTCTGCGTCATCGACGTGTCGCTGCTGCGCCGGTCCGGTCCGGAGACGAAAGCGTCCTATCTCGACCTCGTGAAAATCGACACCGTCGCGGCCGAAAAAGGCGAAGCCGCGCGCCGCGCGGGAGCGACGCTGGCGCGCTGGAAGCAGCAGGAGATGGCCAACTCCATTCACTTCACCCGGCCGCCAGGCAACCCGTTGCCGGGAACCGTGTCATGGCATTCGAAAGACGTGTCTCTCGGCGGGTCTGCGCAGATGGAGCCCGACGGCGAGAGCCTGACCGTCAAAAACAGCGGCGCCGGGCGGGGGTTAATCACGTTTGCGCGCCTGTTCTTTCCGGGCTTTCGAGCATTTCTGAACGATCAGGAGCTCAACGTGCGCGCCGTGGATGATCTCGTCGTCGGCGTCGAGGTGCCGCCGCGTGCCGCGGGCACCCTGCGGCTGACGTTCCTGCCGCCGCTCCTGGGGCATAGCCTCGCACTGGCGGCCCTGGCCCTTCTGCTCTGGGCCGTGGCTGCGTTCCTGGAGAAGATAGGGCGCCTGAAGCGCCTTTGACCTGCCTTGGCTTTTCGGGCCTTTCCATTATGATATTATTTATAACGTCGCGCGCGGCGAGAAAGGCTGCTCCTTTTGCATTCGACCCCCTTTACCGGAAAGATCAAGGCAACGGCAGCGCATCTTGTTCCGCTGTTCGCGGCGCTCCTCGGCACGGTCGTGACGCTCGCCGCGATTTATCACATTAATCCACGCTTTTTCTTCACCGACGACCGGCAGGCGCAGTACTTCCCTTACGGGCTGATCATCAAGGACCTGCTGCTGCATGGGCACTTTCCGCTCCTGACCACGCGCACTTTCTTTGGCGGCGCCCTGTGGCTGGATTTGCAGACCGGTATTTATAATCCGGTCTCCCTGCTGATGACGCTGCTGATCGACCCCACGCATCTCGAGATCTCGGGGCTCGTTTACGCCATCATCATGAACCTGCTGCTCACGGGCGGCGGCTATACGCTGGGACGCGCCTATGGGCTCAGGCCCCCTTTCGCGGCCCTGCTCGGCTTGATGACGGGCATCAACATCTGCACCCTTTATTTGTATTCCGGCGACTGGCATCCGGGCGCGACCTCGACCGCCTGGATGCTGTTCGCCTGGGCCGCCATGAAACGGCTGGTGGGAACACCCGCGCCTGTCTGCCCGCTTATCCTCCAATCCGCCGTATTCATTTACCTGTCGGTAAGCGCGGGATGGCCGCATACCGATGTCGCCCTCGCCGTCGTGATGGCGGTCCTGTTTTTTGAAGAGTTCGCAAAATCGCGGCGCAACGCCTTTCGCCTGGTCTGGGCGGGAGCGCTCGGCGTGGCGCTGTGCCTGCCGGTCGTCGTGCCCGCCGCCGTAGCTTTGCCCTGGACGGCGCGCGCTTCCGGTTTCGTCGCGCATGGGTTGTTCACGCCGAGCTTCGTGGACCTTCTAAACTTCAGCAATCCCGCCTGGCAGCCGCCGCTCACGATCTTCTTTGCCGATCAGCACATGGCGTTCCCGTTCTTTTTCATGGCCTGGTATGCGCTGCCGCTGCTGTTGCTGGTGGATCTGCGCCGGATCAAATTGCCGCGAGAACTGCTGTTCATCGCGGCAGGATTTATCTTTCTGTCCACCAGTGCCGCGCAACTGGGACCCTTGCGTTTTCCGATGCGCTGGCTCCCCGACGTGCAGCTGGGCCTGCTGCTGACCCTGTTCGTCATCGTTGACGACAGAAAGATTTTAACGACACCGCGCCGCATGCTGCTGGCGCTGGGAGCCTTGGCCGTCACGACGCTGATCTCCATTATCAACAATGCGCATCACGCGATGAACGCGCTCAATCTCGTCCTGATGATCGCGGTGTGGATCCTCCTGCTGCCTGAAGTGGCGGCGCGTAAAACCTGGCTGCCCGCCTTTCTGGGCGCATCGTCCATCGTCACCTTGCTGCTGATCGTTTTCATGTTCCCCGCGATGTTCGAGGACTTGGGAAAACGCAATGCGACGCCGCCCGCCGCTGCCGCTGCCGCCGACCGCGTCGATTATACCCTCTATTCAGGCTCGTTTAACGGGCCTCCGAACAAACAGGATGAAGCGGAATATCTTCCCTCCGCCATGGGCGTGTACTATGGCATCGACGTCATCAACGGCTATTCCTCGCTCGCCCACAAGAACTGGGAGAGTTTTTTCGGCTGCACCGGCTATGAGAGCGCGCGCTGCCCTTTCCCGCTGAAGCCGCTGACGGCGCATGACAAGGAAACGGGCGCGACTTACTTCGACCTCATCAAGGTCGGCACGGTCGTCGCCGAGAAAGGCCTGGCGTCGCATATGGCCGAGGCGGCGCTGCCGCGCTGGACGCGGCGCGAAACAGCAAATGCCGTCCGCTTCAGCCGCCCCGCGGCCAATTCGCTGCCGGGCACGGTCTCCTGGCATTCAAAAAACCTGTCTCTTGATGGCCCCACGCGGCTGGAGCCGGATGGTGAGGAGCTGACGGTCGCGAACGAGGGCGCTTCCTCGGGGCTCATTACTTTCGCGCGCCTTTACTTTCCGGGATTCCGCGCCGTCCTGAATGACAAGGAGTTGAATGTGCGGCCCATCGACGATCTTATCGTCGGCGTCGACGTGCCGCCGCAGGCGAAAGGAACCCTGCGGCTGACGTTCCTGCCGCCGTTCTTCATGCCATGCCTGATACTGGCGCTCGGCGCGCTCGTCCTCTGGGCGGCGGGCGCATTTTTCGAACGGCGCGGACGGCTGAAGATTTAATCCGCCTTGTTTTCCGGCGTGCGCAGCGACGCCTGCGGGAAATAGGTGCCGACCAGCGTACGGTCCCACCAGATGCCCTTCGCCTTTTCCTCGGGCGAGGCATAAGTGTAATCATAGAACAGCGCGCGCACGAATTTCGGCGGATGATCGGGGAACGGATTCTTTTCCATCAGGTCGAGCACCGTGGGCTCCCCTTCCAGGAGGCGCTTGAGGAACTTGGGGAACCAGGGCACATGCTGCGGATCGGTCAATGAAGCGAACCACATCTGCCAGTCGAGGCGCGGCTGGTGCGGGATATTCCACTTCGGGGCGCGGTCGAGGCGGCCCGGCTTGTACCGGAATTCATATTCCTTCCAGGTCAGCCCGTCGTCGGAACCTTCGATGACGATCTCCTCGCGCTTCACGGTCATGACGGCGAAGAGACCATACGTATTCACGACGCAGAAAGGCCGCAGGAAGCTTTCGGGAACCAGCGCGATGACCGGCATCGGAAAGTCGAAACGCAGGCTCATCTGCACGATGCTGCCGTAAACGATGATGACCGCCATGGCGCGGACGAAGATGGCGCCGATCCGCCCCGGTTTGCGTTCCGCCGCATGTGCCGCCAGCCAGCCGCGAACGCGCGCCGGAATCGCGACCTTGACCGCCTCGTCATCGAACAGCGGCAGGCACAGCAGCATCGTCTGCAGGTTGAAGAAGTTATAGTTGCCGGTCAAGGTAATGCACAGTTCGAGCAGCAGCGTGCCGAAAGCCCCCAGGAACCGCAACCGCCGCGGCAGGAAAAACAGCCACGGACAACCAAGCTCGACGACGAAGGTCATGAAGGTGCCGAACTTCAGCGCTGCCGGCGACAATTGCGCGACATGCCAGGCGACAGGCGTGGGCAGCGGTTGCGTCAGGAAGTGGTAGGACAGCGCCGTCAGGTTCGCCCAGGTCTCGTCCCCGCTCAGCAGCTTGACGCAGCCCGACATGAACATGAAGCGGAAGATCAGCCAGCGCAGCAGCCAGATGCCCATGTGCGTGGAGAATGTCAAAATAATACCCAGGAACCCGGTTTCAATCAGGAAAATGTCCCACTGGTAAGTCATGAAGGATTGGCCGCCGTAATACAGCGACAGGTAGAAAATATAAAGCAGTACAAGGCAGGCGCGCGGCAATACGTTGAAGATCAGCAGCAGCGACAATAACGCCCCGGCCCAGGAAACAACGTTGATCGCCGCATCGCTGTCGTCGAGCCAGAAGACCATCGGCATGAAGGGCCGCAGCGGGTTCTCTTCCAGTACCCAGTGATTGTTGCGGATCAGCTCGGTCAGCCGGTGCAGGGGCTCGATGCCGTGGCTGCCGATCAGCCCCATGGCCTGCACGGCGAAGGAGGTAAAGGCGAAGAGATAGATGAAGCCAAGCCCGCGCAGGAACAGCCACGACACGAGATCATAGCTGGACGGATACCGCTCACGCCCCCACAACAGTTTGCTGATACCGTAAAAAAGCGGGCGGTGCGCGGCGATCAGCGCATAGACCCGCTCTGACAGTTTCGCGAACCATGGGAATTTGCGATAGAGCTTCAGCCAGACGCAGCCGCCGGGTGCATTATCGAGGGTCAGGAAACTCGCCTCTGCCCCGCTTGCGCGTCCCTGCGCGGTAATGTATTGGACCGCGCGCCGGAATTCGGAAACGGGAATGTCAGGGAAACGCGCGGCCGCGGTTTGGTACGCCTCATAGATAACTCGCTCATCCGTCAGCCGCTGCCAGTATCTTTGCCAGTAACCACAAAAGCCGCATTCGCCGTCATAGACGAGCAGCGGCCGGTGGTCATTGGAATCGAAAGCGGTCATGTGGCGGTGGCGGAATTACTTCCCAGCGGCTTTCTTGCTGCTCTTGTTGATCTTGTCCACCGCCTTGTTGATGGCCTCGGCGGTGATCTGGAAGGCGACGCGCTCGATCGGCGCATGGGCCTGGACCTTCAGCGAATTCGGCAGGCGGTTGCCGTTGGCCTTGGCATGCGCGCGCAGTTTTTCGGTATAGTCCTTCACCAGACGGCTGACTTCGATGCGGACCGGATGCTTGGGGTCGTTGTCCTTGAGCGCCTCGGTGACCTGGGCGACGTCGAGCGTCTTGAACTCCTGCTTGGCCGGCGAGAATTTGATCATATTCTCACGCGCCTTCACGTTCTGCTCGGCCAGGTTGATCCCGGCCTCGAGCGCGCGCAGGATGAAATCCCGCGGCTCCATTTTGCCGCGCAGCCTGTCGATGCGCGCCTGCTGTTTCGGGTCTTTGATTTCGATGGTGAATTTCATTGATTCCCCTTTTCGGTTGGAATTGCGCCGCTATATTGCGCCGGAACGGGGCCGGCTGCAATATCCGAACCGCCGCCAAATTAGCTTATATATCAATAGCTTGCCTTTTATGCGGCTTCCATTATATTATAAAGCCTCGCGGAACCGGAAAGGCAGGATATCCATGCGCGCGGAGTTTATCAAAGTCATGCAGGAACGCGGGTTCCTGCACCAGTGCACCGATATCGACGCGCTCGACCGCCGGCTGTCCGAGGGCGTGACTGTCTGCTACACCGGCTACGACGCGACCGCGAAAAGCCTGCACGTCGGCAGCCTCCTGTCCATCATGATGATGCGCTGGTTCCAGAAACTGGGCCACAAGCCTATCGTGCTTATGGGCGGCGGCACGACCAAGGTCGGCGATCCGTCCGGCAAGGATGAAAGCCGCAGGCTGCTGACCGAGGCTGACATCGCGGCCAACATCGCCGGCATCAAGACCGTCTATTCCAAATTCCTGGGTTTCGGCGACGGCAAAACCGATGCCGTCATGGTCAACAACGCCGAATGGCTCGACAAGCTGAATTACATCGACTTCCTGCGCGACTACGGGCGGCATTTTACCATCAACCGGATGCTGACCTTTGACAGCGTGAAGATGCGCCTCGAGCGCGAGCAGCCGCTGACCTTCCTCGAATTCAACTACATGATCCTGCAGGCGTACGATTTCCTGGAGCTGAACCGCAAATACGGCTGCCAGATCCAGTTCGGCGGCTCGGACCAGTGGGGAAACATTGTGAATGGCGTTGAATTATCGCGCCGCGTCGACCAGAAGGAAGTCTTCGGCTTCACCTGCCCGCTGCTCACCACCGCCTCGGGCGCCAAGATGGGCAAGACGGCGCAAGGTGCGGTCTGGCTGAACGCCGACATGCTGAGCACCTACGATTATTACCAGTTCTGGCGCAATACCGAAGACGCCGACGTCGGACGCATGCTGAAGTACTTCACCGAGTTGCCGATGGACGAAATCGCGCGCCTCGAAGCGCTCAAGGGCGCCGAGATCAACGAAGCCAAGAAGACGCTCGCTTTCGAGGCGACGCGCATGTGCCACGGCGAACAGGCCGCGAAAGACGCCGCCGAAACCGCGCGCAAAACCTTCGAAGAGGGCGCTGCCGCCGAAGGGCTGCCGCAGATCACCCTGCCGCGCGCGAAGCTGGCGCAGGGCGTCCCCGCTTTCGTCCTGTTCAAGGACGCGGGGCTCGCGGCCTCGGGCGGCGAGGCGCGGCGGCTCATCGCGGGCGGCGGCGCGCGCGTCAACGACGAGAAGGTCGACAGCGACCAGCGCCTGATCACGCTGAGCGACCTCAATGCCGAAAAAACCATCAAATTGTCGGCCGGCAAGAAAAAACACGCGCTGGTCGTCGTGGGGGATTGAAGAAACGAACCGCATGCTGAGGACGCTTGTCATCATCCTGGTCGTTCTCCTCGCCACGCCGGCGTGCGCGCAGTTTGAGCCCACGCCATCCGCTCTCGAGGCGCTGCAGGGCCGCGCCCAGCACGGCGACGTCGAGGCGCAATACAGTCTCGGCGGCTTCTACGACAAGGGCGACGTGCTGTACAACGTGCCGCAGGATTACGCCGAGGCCGCCAAATGGTATACGCGCGCGGCGATGCACAACCATCCGATGGCGGAACTCGCCCTGTGCCGCCTCTTCGACCAGGGCTTCGGCGTGCCCCAGAACTACCTCGACGCGGCGCACTGGTGCCTCAAATCCGCGCAGGCAGGCACGGCGGCCGCGCAGCTCGCCGTCGCCGAATATTATTATGAAGGCAAGGGGTTCGAGCGCAATATCTCGCAGGCCATCGCCTGGTACAAGGAAGCCGCGAGCCAGGGCAACTATGCCGCCCAGTACAATGTCGCCGACATCTACGAACAGGGCCGCAGCATGGGGCAGAACTTCGCGGAAGCCGCGCGCTGGTTCCGCAAGGCCGCCGAACAGGGCGTGGCGCCCGCCCAATACAACCTCGCCGTCCTGTATCGCGACGGCCGCGGCCTGACGCAGGATTACGCTTTCGCCTCCAAATGGTTCCGCAAAGCCGCAGCGCAAGGCCTCCCAGACGCGCAGTGCATGCTGGGCGTTCTTTACGAACAGGGACAAGGCGTGCAGCAGGATTACGCCGAGGCTGCCAACTGGTACGGCCTTGCCGCCGAACAGGGCGACGCGCAGGCGCAATATAACCTCGGGCTGCTCTTCGGCGAGGGGCGTGGCGTCGCCAAGAATTTCGAGGAGGCTTATTTCTGGCTGATCCTCGCCTCCACCTCGGGCGAAAAGCAGGCATCTGAAGCCCGCGACAAGATCTCGGCCAGCCTCAGCGCCAAGCAGATCGCGGCTGTCCAGCAGCGCGCGCACGCCTGGCACCCGGTGCGCAGCCCCTTCCCCGCCAACAGCCAGGACGTCGTCTTCTCTGACGGCTATTACCACGTCAATTTCCAGCAGCCGGTGAACTAATTTCTTCTCAACACAAGACGCCCACTTCGGCGAAAGCCGGAGTCCAGTTCATCTAACTTCTACCTCATAATTAATGAGATAGAAGTTGTATAAACTGGACCCCGATTTTCATCAGGGTGGTTCTATTCAAAAGGTTCACCGTATTAGGCAGACGCCAAAGGAAGGGCGTTCACGCCCCGAATAGGTATTTCTGCGCGCCATCGTTGTCGCGCCGCCAGAAACTGTGATCGATCAGGTAATGGTGAATATTAATGAAGACGGTCGCGAAGAGCAGGAAGAAATTCCGCGTAAAACCGTCATGCGGAACATAAACCCGGTCGGCGAACTGCGGGCCGATTTCCATGAAGAAGCCGCCCAGCGCCATCCCGGCCAGCGCGAACACGACCATCAGCGTGCTCTGCTTGCGCCAAAAGCCAGCTTCGCCCGCGTCCGCGCTATATTCGCTTTTCTTATATTTATAAACGAACGGCAGATATTGCAGCCCGTGGAAAAACGGGACGGCCAGGAAGAACATGGCGCTGCCCAGCAGTTCCGGCACCAGCATCCACACATATATCGCGCAGACATAGCCGGTCAGCCCGCTCCAGGAAATGCCCTTCCGGTCTACAACAGCCGTTTTGAAGAACGTGAGGGCCGCCGCGAGCGTCGAGACGATCACCGCGACGGTCGAAGTCACGATCATGGCGTGCGGCATGACGGGGATCGAATAGATCACGTCGGAGGCGACGGCGCGCCCCGGCTTGTCGTGGATGATGACCCAGGAATAGATCCAGACGATATAGGCGTTGGCATATAAAATCCGCTTTTGCGTCAGCGAATAGAAGATGTTGCGGTAGACCGAGGAGGTGATGAGCACGCCATAGCCCTGCTTGGCATAGTGCCAGCCCACCAGGAACAGCATCGACATGACGGCCCACGCGAGCATATCGGCGTCGCGCGCGAAAAAATCCCAGAGAAAATAGCTGAGCATCAGCACGGGCGCCACCAGCCCCGCCGCGAGGAGGCGGAATTTGCTGCGCAGGCTTTCCGTTCCGCGCAGGCGCGCCCCGAAACCTTTGTAAAAAAGCTGATAGGAATAAGCGAAGTGCGGATAATTCACCGCGAAGGCCGCGTAATAGAGCCACGCGGGCAATCCCTGGTCGAAGGATTTCAGGTGCGCCCAGTCGCTGGCGGCCCAGACGCCGCCCAGAACCACAAGCGACAGGCCGCCCAGCAGCCAGAAGTCGGCGGCGGGCATGACGAGTGCGCGGCGGAGGGTCTGCATCCCGAAGTCCTTGAATTATGGGTTCTACCCCCAACGAATAACGCGCCCCTGTCCCGCATTCAACCCTGTATATTAACATTTGACATAATTAAAACCTCTATGCTATCGTCGCCGCAAAATGAAATGAAGAACAAAAGGGCGTTATCATGGGCAACCTGAATTTTCCTGAGCTGAAAACCTTCGGCCATATCGCGAGAACCTGCGCCTGGGCCGGCGCTTTGGGCGCCGCTTACGGCGGCTGGGCGCTCACCACCGCGCACATCGCGGGCGCCGCCGGCATCGTTGCAGGCGTCGCCGTGGGTGCGGGCGGCCTTATCCTCGGCGCGGCGGCGGGCTTCGGCGTGGCCATACCCGTTGCCATCACGGCGCTGATCGGGCGCGATATCATCCGCAAGAAACTCTTTCCCAAAAAACCGCAGCCTGCGGCGGCTCCCGCACCACAGACGCCGCAACCGGCATCGCCTCCCGCACCCGTCGCGCAGGTCGTGAAGCAGTCGCTCGAGGATGCAAAATCCATCGCGCAGGCCTTCAATGGCGAAGCCGCCATCGAACTCGCCGACGACATCACCTTCCGCAAGCTGAAGCTGAACGTCAACCGCAAGCGGGACGCCGCACCGAAAGCTTAATGCTCGAAAAACAGTTTTCTTAAAATCCCCGGCGCCAGCACGGAGAGCGGGTTGACCATCACGTCGGGCTTGTCCTTGGGCCCTTTGATCGTGTAAGTCGCGGCGATGACGCCTTCGCCGCCGCCGGTGAGGACCGTGCCGATGATCGGGATGATGCTGAGCATCTTGTTGATGTCCGAAATCGGAATGATCGTCCCCTTCAGGTCGTAAACATTATGCCATTCGTCGATATTGCCTTCGAAGGTGAGCCCCAGCGACGAGCCCGAGGTCTGCCCGTCGGAAAGTTTCAGCATCCGCTGGTTCTGGGACTGCAAAGGCTCGCCGCGGTCGGTCCAGGAGAAATTGACGCGCGCTTTCTTGAACGACAGCCCCTCGCCATTGAGAAGCGAAATCATGCCGCTCAGCGACATGGCGTTCAACAGCTTGGCCAGCACGGGCGCGTCGTTGAGCTTGAAATTCTCGAGCGTCGCCATCCCCGCCATGTCGCGCGGGCCGCCGTCCTGCTTGCGCGGCTGGCCGTAAACGGTGAGCCTGCCCCCGCGAATGGAATTCGAAATGCCCAGCGCCATCAGCGCCTGTCCCGCGTTATCCGCCTGGAACAGCAGCGCGTGACCTGAGCCCTGCGGCGCATATTGCACCGACAAGGGCTTGCCCCCGGCGAGAGCGTCGAGTCTTAGATTGTCGAGCCGCCCCCAGGCATTGCGGGCGAAGCTGGCCTTCGCATTGTCGAGTGCCTTATCCTTGCCGGTCACGAGGCGGCCGACGGTCAGGCTGACGCGCATGGGCGTCACCGGCTTCGCGGCCTCGGCGTCGGAATTGGCATGCGCCTGGTCGCTGAACAGCGGCGAAGCATCCAGCTGGCGTCCGGTTACATGGATGTCGTAGCCGTCCTTACCAAGCCCTTCCACCTGCAGCGCAGCATCCGTACTGCCCAGCACCAGCTTCTGGAACGATGCTTTTTTAATCGTACCTCCTGGAGCGAAATCGGCATCTCCCTTCACTTCCGCGCCCGGCCCCTTCAGGTCAAGAGCAGACAGGCGCAGCGGCTTGCCGTCCTTCAGCGCGACGTTGAGTGAAACGCTGCCCGGCACGCCGGCTTTTTTCTCATACCCCGCCTGGGGCACCGCGAAAGCCAGCGTCTTCAGGTCGCCTTGAAGTTCCAGCTTCGCCGTTTTGTCGGGTGCCGCCGCATAGGTCAGCGTCGCGGGCATCGTCCCTTGCGGCGCGAAATCCTTCGGTAGGCCGAATTTCAGCAGCGTCGCCGCATCGATCGGGAGCGTCGCCGTGACTTTGTTTGACACCGGCGCCTTCGGCGCGAAACTCTTCATCCAGTCGAATTGCAGCGCCGATCCGGCCAGCTTGCCCTCGCCCTTCACGCGCAGGCCCGTGTTATCGACCGTCAAATCCATCGGTCCGCCCGTCACGGCGAGGCCCGCAACCATGTCGGGAATTTCGACGTCCTTCAGCTTGGCATCCGCCTTGACCTTCACTTCACCCAGGGTAAGCCCGTGATGGATGGGAAAGGCGAAGCTGACATTCACGTCCGATTTTCCTTCGATGCCCGACGTTTTGATACCGAGCATTTCCGGATATTTCAGCGGCGGCGCGTCGAGCACCTTGAGCGCCGTCTTCAACGGGCCATTCAGCGCGACGGCGATGTCGATCTTGCAATGCTCGTCCGTCCCCGTCTTATCGAGATCGGTGACATGGATCGCCGATTTCGTGACCGCCATGTCGTCAAGCTTGCCGCCCGTGATGTCGAGATTGAAGGATTTCGCGTCATAGGTGGCCGAGCCCGTGACGTCCTTCACGGGAGCGAGTGGCGGGAAGTAATCGACTTTGATGCCGGTATAATCGATCTTGCCGCTCAGCTTGCGCAAGGCGACGGGGCTAGCCGCATTCGCGGGATCGTAAGCGGCCTCCAGTTCCAGCGTCGCTTTGGTGGCCGTGCCTTTCGAGAGGTGCGTCGTCACCCACCAGCGCGGATCGGGGGTAAGCAACGGCGGCCAGTAGGCGGCTACCTTGTCGAGGGGCATGTTGTCCAGCTCCGCCGACACTTTCGCTACCCGGACGCCATTTTCCAGCGACATTTGCGCCTTGCCCTGCACCTGCGGGCCGCCGATGTCGGCCGTCAGCTGTTCGATCGCCCCGGTTCCCGTCGGCGCGTCATAATTGCCCTTGGCGTAGAAATGCTTGATGGCGACGGGCGCGGGGTAGAGGCCAATCATGTTGAACGTGCCCCCGTCCGTATCGAGCGCGAAGCGGAGCGCGGCGGGGCGGAAATCCGGGTCGAGGTCCAGGTTGATGCTGCCCGACATGGGCATGTTGATGTCGCGCAACTGGGTCAGCTTGTCGCTTTGCTGGGCCAGCAGCGACGGATTGACGCCCGTAAAGTCGACCCGCGCCGTCGTCCGCCGCGCGTCCCAGCCGTAGGCGACGGTGGCCTGCAGCGCCGCCTGCTGCGTCTCGCCCATCTTCAGCGCGATCTTGGCGGATGCGACGATGCCCGCGTCCCCGCGCTCGATCGTGATCTCGGAGCCTGTCGAGACGTAGGACACATTTTCGATGCGGTCTTCATAGCGCACGCTCGCATCCGACACGTCGATCTCGTGCAGCCCGTCGAGGATGCCGAGTCCCGATCCTTGCTGCAACTGCCGGAGCATGCCGCGCACCAGCGCCGCGCGGTCCTGCGTATCGGCCGCGGCTGGCGCCGGCGCACCCTGCACAACGCCCGCGCCGCCTTCGCCCACGTTCAGGGAAAAGCTGCCGTCTTCCTGCCGCACCACGCGCAGCTCGGGACCGTAGAGGTGGACGAGGCGCGGCACGACGCGGCCGAAGACGAGGTTGCGCTTGGACAGCTGCACGCGCAGCCGGTCAAGCGCGAAAACCGGCGTCTTGTCCATACGGGCGATGTTGACGTCCTGCACCTCGAATTCGAAGGGCTTGAACTTGCCGCCCCAGATCAATTGTGCGCGCGAAACGGTGAAGGTGAAATCGGGCAGCTGGTCGTGGAAAGCGCTTTCAAGGTGCGTCTTTACGAAATCACCGAGCTCGATCGGCCCCTGCGCCAGGCGCCACAGCAGACCGAGCCAGACGAAAAACAAAAAGAAGGCGAGCGCGCCGCTGATTTCCAGCGCAACGACCGTGGCCTTGCTGAGGTGACGTCCTGCCCGGCGCGCGTGATGGCCTGCCTGCCGCAGGTGATGTATCGCCTTCTTCATGTCGCGGATTATTGATTAAGTTATCTTTCCACCCTCGGGCTGCTAGTATATAGCTGTTTCAATAAGATGAGTATGATCATTGCGTCCGCATTTTCCAAAGTACAGGCCTAAAACCACCAAAAAAGCACCCCCTGCCCCGGCGGAAGGATGGCGCGCACTGATCGAGGCCCATAGTCCCTGGCTGTCCGCGAATCTTGACTCCTACGCCGGCGGCCCGCCCGATGCCGGTTTTACGTCAATTCTTTCGTCGGCGCGGGCCGAAGCCGACGCCGCGCGTGATACGACGGAGGTCATGGCCATCCTGCGCCGCGCCAAGCGCAAAATCGCGACCATCGCCGGCGTCGCCGACCTGAAGGGCGACTGGGACGACCTGACCGTCATGCGCCGCCTGTCGGAATTCGCGGATATGGCCGTCACGGTCTCGCTGAGGCACCTGCTGCGGGAGGCGCAGGCGAAAAAACTCGTCCGCCTGCCGGAGGCGAAGGACCCGCTCAAAGGCTGCGGCGTCGCGGTCATCGCGCTCGGCAAATGGGGCGCCTTCGAGCTGAATTATTCCAGCGACATCGACCTGATGGTGATCTTCGATCCCGCCCGCGCGCCGGTGAAGGCGCGCGAGGAGACGCAGAATTTCTTCATCCGCCTGACCCGCGATCTTGCGCGCATGCTCGACCAGCCGACGGAGGATGGCTATGTCTTTCGCACCGATCTGCGGCTGCGCCCCGACCCGGGCGCGATGCCGCTTGCCGTCTCCATCGAGACGGCGGAGACCTATTACGGCAGCCTCGGCCAGAACTGGGAGCGCGCGGCAATGATCAAGTCGCGCCCCGTGGCGGGCGATGAAGCGGTCGGCGCCGATTTCATGAAGATCATGACCGCCTGGATCTGGCGCAAGAACCTCGACTTCGCGGCAATCCAGGACATTCATTCCATCAAGCGCCAGATCAACGCGAAGCAGGCGCACAAGGGCCGCGCGGCGGCCAAGGGAAATCCCTTTCTCAATTTCAACGTCAAGCTTGGCCATGGCGGCATCCGCGAAATCGAATTCTTCGCGCAGACGCAGCAGCTCGTCTACGGCGGGCGCGAGCCGCGTCTGCGCCGACCGGATACTTTAGGGGCGCTGGCGGCGCTCGAAGAAACCGGCCATATCACCTCCGGCGTGCGCAAGGCGCTGAATGACTCCTACCTGTTTCTGCGCCGGGTCGAGCACCGGTTGCAGATGCAGGACGACCGCCAGACGCACAGCCTGCCCGCGACGCAGAACGCGTTCGATGCGTTTTCGAAGTTCATGGAATATTCCTCGCCCGACAAATTCGCTGGCGACCTGTCGGCGCATCTCGGCGCGGTGCAGGGACTCTATGCGGGCCTGTTCACCGAGTCGCCCAGTCTTGCAGGTCCCGGCAACCTTGTCTTCACCGGCGTCGAAGACGATCCGGAAACGCTTCAAACACTCAAGAAAATGGGTTTTGCGGAGCCGACGAGGGTGACCTCCGCCATCCGCGGCTGGCACCACGGGCGTTATCGCGCCGTGCGCAGCGAGCGCGCGCGGCAGATTTTGACCGAGCTGACGCCCCACCTGCTTGATGCCTTGAGCAAGACGCCGCATCCGGATGATGCCTTTATCCGCTTCGACGGTTTCTTAAGCCGCCTGCCCTCCGGCATACCCATCTTCTCGATGTTCATGAAACACCCGCAGCAGATGGAGTTGGTGGCGGACGTCATGGGCACCTCGCCCGCGCTGGCCGATCATCTCGGCACGCATCCGCAGGTGCTGGATGGCGTTTTATCGCGCGACTTTTTCGGCATGCTGCCGGACCTGGGCTGGCTGAAAGAAGACCTGGCGCGGATGCTGTCGGCCGCCCGCGATTACCAGGACGTCCTCGATCTCGCCCGGCGCTGGGCGCGCGAGAGGCGCTTTCACGCGGGTATCCATATCCTGCGCAAACTGTCCGATCACCGGCGCTGCCGGCGCTACCTGTCCGATATCGCGGAAGCCGCCCTTTCTTGCCTGATCCCCGAGGTGGAGAAGGAATTCGCCGCTACTCACGGACGCTTTAAGTCGGGCGAGTTCATCGTCCTCGCCATGGGCAGCTTCGCAGCCCAGCAGATGTTCGCCGACAGCGACCTCGATATTATCGGCCTGTACCAGGTCGGGCCGAAAGAAAAGCTCAGCAACGGCCCCAAACCGCTGCAGCCGAATGTCTATTATATCCGCCTGATGCAACGCCTCATTTCAGCGGTGACGGCGCCGACGGCGGAGGGCGTCCTCTATGACGTCGATGCGCGCCTGCGCCCGGCCGGCGAGCAAGGACCGATCGCGGTGCAGCTCGACGGTTTCTTCGAATACCAGCGCAAGGACGCCTGGGTGTGGGAGCATATGTGCCTGATCCGTTCGCGCCTCGTCCATGCGACGCCGGAAACGGCGAAACTTTTCGGCCGCGAGATCGAGAAGATCCTGTCGATCCCGCGCGACGAGAAGAAACTGCGGTCCGACATGCTGGATATGCGCGGGCGCGTCGAAAAGCAGTTCGGCTCGAAAGATCCGTGGAACATGAAATACCGCCGCGGCGGGATCATGGACATTCTTTTCGCGGGGCATTTCCTGGTGCTGAAGAACGCGGCGAAACACAAGGGCCTGTTCCACCCCTCGCTCGACGAAACGCTGTCACGCTTGCTGGCGAAGAAGCTGATCACGAAGGCCGACGCCGAACCCTTGCGCCGCGCGCTCGGCCATGCGCAGGACGTGCAGAGTTTCCTGCGCCTCGCTGCCGAAATGCCCTACGACCCCGCCAAATCTCCGCCCGGCCTCGCCGAAGCCCTGGCACTCAGCGCCGCGCCGAAAAAGATGAAATTCAAACCCTTCGCGCAGCTGCTGGAGAAGGATTTCAGGGCGAGCTTCGCGGTTTATAAGAAAATCTTTGAAGTTTGACATTCTTCTCCTCCCCTTTGGGGGAGGAAGGGGCCCATGCCGAAGGCATGGGAAGGTGAGGGTACTCCGTTCAGCACGAGCCAAATTAGCGGATTAGACGATTGTTGCACGGAGTACCCTCACCTTCCCGTCGCACGCATGCTTCGCATGCGCATATAAAGCGACGGGCCCCTTCCTCTCCCAGAGGAGAGGAGAAAGACGGCTAAAAATTTTTTGCTGTTAATGCCCGCCCGACATCTTGTCGAGCGCCTTGTGCGAGAGCTTTTCGATTTCGCGGGCGACGAGCTTTTCGATGATGAGCGGCAGATTCTTGTCGAGCCAGGTCTTGATGAGCGGATGCATGAGGTCGCGCGCGATGTCCTCGAGCGTGACGGGGCCGGGCTTGCCGGGCAGTTCGCGTTCGACGGCCAGATTCTGCGCGAGGATGCGCGCCATCGCGGCGACGGCGGCTTCCTCGGTCATTTCTGACATCAGCGGGGGGTTCTCCATCTCGAGCTCCTCCAGAACGATGCGCGGGGGCGCGGTGGGCGCCGGTTCTTCCTCAACCTTGTCCGTCAGCTCAAGAATGGGCTGCGGCGCCTGCGTCGGCGCAGGCGTGGGCGGAGGAGGCGGCGGTGGTGGTGGTGGCGGGGGCGGCGCGGCCTTCGGTGCTTGCGTCGGCGGCGGCGCTTTGGCGACAGGCTTGGGCGTCGGCGGCGGTTCCGGCGCCTTGGGCGCGGGCGCTGCCGGCTTGGCGGCCTGGGGCGGCGGAGCTTCAGGCGTCGCGGGCGTGCCGTCTTCGGAAATGATCTGGCGGATAGATTCCAGAATTTCCTCGATCGACGGTTCCTGCTCTGTCTTTATATCAGCCATTTCCTGCCATTCACCTGCGGCCAGCTTACCAAAAAACTGTTGAATATAAAAGTTTTAGGGGATTCTTTTTAGAAAAGCGAGTCCGTTTGCCGCCCATTTTCTTTCGTTCTGGAAATTTAACGGGCGCAATGTTTAGAAAACGAAGCTCTTCTCCGCTTCGAAGCCCTTGAGCGTCGGCGTCGCCGCATCGAACAGCACGCGCTGCGAAAAACTGTCGCCGTCGCGCGTGATCAGCACGGCCTGGCCCATGTGGCCATTGCCGGAAAGCACGGTCACAAGCCGTCCGCCGTCCGCCAGCTGCGCCTTGATGCGCGCGGGCACGGAGGGGATCGAGCCGTTGATGAAGATGACGTCGTAAGGACCCTGGTTGGGATAGCCTTCACGCATGTCTTTCTGGCGCACGACGACGACGTTGCAGATGTCGAGATCATGCAGCAGCTTTTCGGCTTCGTCGGCCAGCGCGTCTTCGGCTTCCAGCGCCACGACCGTGGCGGCGAGGCTGCCCAGCACCGCCGTCGAATAACCGCTGTTGCAGCCGATATCGAGGACGATGTCACCCTTCCTGACCGCCGCTTCCTGGATCAGCCGCGCGACGATGACAGGCTCGCGCAGGAAACGCCCGCCGCCGAGCGGAATATCCTCGTCGATATAGGCGATGCTTTGCAGGTGGCGCGGCACGAACTGCTCGCGCGGGATTTTGCGCACCGCCTCCAGCAGGGCCGCGTCCGTCACCTTGTTCGGGCGGAGCTGGTTTTCGACCATGTTTTCGCGCGCCTGCGCAAAGGGATGTATTGTCATTTTTACCTTTTAATTGAGCGGCTTAACTCCCCCAACGCCCTTAATATACACCGAAGCGGGTGAGAGAAAAGCGGAATCTCGGTCCTCTTTGCGACATATATTAATGATTGACCGGGGATAGCGAAATATTATAACCCTTTACTCTGGCTCGGGCCTACCCGCCCGGCTTTAAGTCACCTTCTTTAAGGCGCGGTGGCAGAATGGCGATGCAGAGGACTGCAAATCCTTGAATGCCGGTTCGATTCCGGCCCGTGCCTCCAAAACTTCGCTTCTGAATCAAAAATGGCAACAACCAGCGGCCCCTTCTATTTCGAAATCCAGGCCGATGAGCCCAGACGCGCGGCGACATTCTATGCCGAGGTGTTCGGCTGGACATTCGCGGAGGCCAAGGGCCTACCGATCGAATACTGGCGCATCGAGACGAAAGGCATCGGCGGCGGGTTGCTGAAGCGCCCGGCAGAAGCGCCGAAGCCGCAAAGCGGCACGAACGCTTATGTCTGCTCGATGGAAGTCGCGGATTTCGACGCGGCTGCGAAAAAGATACTCGCGAACGGCGGCATCGTCGCCTTGCCGAAATTCGCCGTGCCGGGCAAATGCTGGCAGGGTTATTTCATCGATACCGAGGGCAACACCTTCGGCATTTTCGAAGCCGATGAGACAGTGCGCTAAAAGCGCTTTCTAATGCACCTGGTACTTGCCCATCAATTCGCCCTGGCCGATGATATGGCCTTCCATGGCTTCTTCGAGCTCCGCGCGCGAGGCGCCGGGCTCGAGCTTCAGTTTCACGTCCAGCGCGTAGATGCGGAAGTAATAGCGGTGTGGCCGGTCGCCCACCGGCGGGCACGGGCCGCCGTAGCCGGTCTTGCCGAAGTCGTTGCGGCCCTGCATAAGGCCGTCCGCGGCCCGGGCGCCCCCGATATTCGCGAAGTTGCCGGTCAGCGTCCGCGTGCCCGGCAAAATATTGTAGGCGATCCAGTGCGTATAGGTGCCTTTGGGCGCATCCGGATCCTCGACGATCAGCGCCAGGCTTTTAGTGCCCTCGGGCGCTTCGCTCCACTCCAGCTCGGGTGAGATGTTTTGGCCCTTGCAGGTGTACATGTCGGGAATGACCGACCCGGAAGTGAAGCCAGGACTGGTAAGCTGCATGTGAGGGGTCTCCTTCGCAATAGGTGAAGGCCGCCGTCAGCCTTCGCCGTAACGAATGGCGGAGGCAGCTTTTAGTTCGCCTGGCCCTTAGGGAGCGGACGGCTGGCCCTGGCCGTCGGAGCCGTTTTGCTGCTTTTCCTCGCGGGCCTTGCGCTCGTCGTCGAGCTTCTTCTGGCGCGCGTCCTGGTCCTGCTTGCGCTTCTGGTCCTGATCAGCCTTCTGCTGGTCAGCTTTCTCCTGGCGAAGCTGCTGCTCTTTCTGCTTCTGGTCCTGATCAGCCTTCTGCTGATCTACCTTGTCTTGGCGAAGCTGCTGCTGTTCTTCCTGCTTCTGCTGCTGATCGGCCTTGCGCTGCTCTTCTTCCTGCTGGCGTTGTTGTTGCCGCTCTTCTTGCGGCGGTTGCTGTGGCTTCTGCTGCTCTTGTTCCTGCGGGCGAAGCTGCTGCTGTTCTTCCTGCTTTTGTTGCTGATCGGCCTTGCGCTGCTCTTCTTCTTGCTGACGCTGCTGTTGCTGCGCCTTCTGCTGTTCCTCTTGCTGCTGTCGAAGCTGCTGCTGCTCTTCCCGCTTTTGCTGCTGATCGGCCTTGCGCTGCTCTTCTTCCTGCTGTTGCTGCGCCTTCTGCTGCTCCTCTTGCTGCTGGCGAAGCTGCTGCTGTTCTTCCTGCTTCTGCTGCTGATCGGCCTTGCGCTGCTCTTCTTCCTGCTGGCGCTGCTGTTGCTGCGTCTTCTGCTGCTCCTCTTGCTGCTGGCGAAGCTGCTGCTGTTCTTCCTGTTTCTGCTGCTGATCGGCCTTGCGCTGCTCCTGTTCCTGCTGGCGCTGCTGTTGCCGGCTTTCCTGCGGCGTCTGTGCCGCGGGCTGGCCCTGCTGCGGCGCGGGTTCAAGGCGTCCATAGCCGTGCATCTGGGCGGGGCGCGGCTTCCGCTGCGTCTCGGGTGCGGGCGCGGTTTCCGGCGCGACCGCCGCTTTGACGACCGCCGGCGCGGGCGCTTGCGCGCGCAGCGATTTCTCGGCGTCGGGCGCCAGCGGCTTGCCGGCGTTTTTCTGCAGCAATTGCTGCTTCTTCTCGAAGGGCACGGGCTTGGGCGGCGGCGTTTCCTTCACGACGACCCGGCGCTGCGCGACCTGCTGCGGCGGTTTGGGCGCGGCAGCGGCGGGGCGGCCGGCGGGCGACGGAACGGCGCTCGCTTTCACGGGCGCGACAGGCGCGGTAGCAGCCGCAGGCCGCGACGTGACGGCGGCCACGTTCACGCGCAAGGTTGCTTTCCCGACCGGCTGCGCCGACGCAAAGGCCTGCTGCGACACGGCAACGACCGCACTTGCGGCGACGAGGTTGCGGAACGCGCGCGGCGAAACGGTGCGGTTTTCCTCGAAAATGATGCCGGGTCCCGCGACGATCGTATTCGTGCGGTTCAGCCGCTGCATATAGTCACGGCTGCACTGATAGGCGGGAACGTAAGCCTCGCCGGGCGCGAGCGGAATCCACGACACGACCGGGGCGTTATAATTCACGACAGTCGTGTTCTGGATGAAAATGACGTTGGCGGGCGAATAGACCGGCCAGGAAGCCTGGACTTCCTCGGCGCGGGGCGGCACCCAGACCCAGGTGCCCGCCGGCCGGTAGGCCCAGCGGCCATAATGCGAGGTCGCGAAGCCCCAGGGTTCATCGTCAACCCAGCTCCATCCCCAGGGCTCGATCCAGGCCCAGTGCCCGTTGCGATACGGCGACCAGTCGGAAGAAACATGCGCCGGCTGCCAGACTTCGCCATATTGCGGATCCTGCACCCAGCTGCCGTTGGCGTCGAGATCTTCGTAACCCGTCAACTCAGGGGACACATAGCGCGCCGAACGCGCGCGGGCGACACGCCAGTCGCGCATCCGCGACCAGTTGTCGAAGGCGTCTGCCGACGGCAGGTCATAAAAATCATAGCTGAGATTGTCGCCAGCGCCGGAAATTTCGGCTTCGGATCCCGCCGTTACCTTGAACGCCATGCGCGTGCCGGTCACCTGCGCGGCTCCCTTGCGCACGTCGAGCGCCGTGAAGTCGCCGGTATCTGCGGCGTTAATGCGATAGTCGCCCGGCTGGGTCAGCGAGACCGCGACATTGGGCGTATCGATCTCGAAATAGCCCTGGTCGGGAATATGCGTCACATGCACGATGATTGTGCCGGAGTTCAGGCCGAATTGCGCCGAGCGGTCGTCGAGGTTGAGCAGCGAGAGGGACGTGTTTTCCGACGCGCGAACCGCCGCCGAGCCGATGCGGATTTCCGCGCGGGCACCCTTGTCGACCCAGAGGCTATCGCCTGTCGTGAGCGGGCGGTTCAATGACGCCCAGGTCCAGTCGTCGCTGTCACCGGGCTGCAGCGACACGTCGCCATCGACGTGCGAAACGCGCGCGACCCGCGTTGGCGGATCATCGGCGCGCGCCGGAGCTCCAAAGGCGAGAACGATGGCGATTGCGGCCATTGCGACCACGGTAATGCGCTTATTCATATTGAAACTTTCCCGGTTCAATTTGGCGATTGGCTCGTAATAGCTAACGAAGCAAAAGCCGTTTTGTCATGAAAAATCTACTGCCTTCGGTTGGACGAGGATGAAATCCGTTATTCCGGGAAATAACATCTTGTGGAAATCCTATGGTATCGGCTGGTTGAGCCTTGCCCGCAAAGGTACATGGATTAGGTTAAATTGTGGCGGCACTGGAGCTCTGCCACGTCCGCGACATGCTGAACTTTTCATATATATCCCAAAGAATGTTCGTCTCCAGATACGGTGCCGAAACATTTTGTCAGGAAAGTGACAGCAAGTCCGTGTTATAATTTGATAATTGAAAAGCTTGGAAGAAGTTTTTTTATGTTGCGACTTATCACCATCAGCCTCCTGGCCGCCTTTTCACTGCTGAACCTGACCAGCATGATCCCGAAAAGCCTGGGCCCGCTGTTCAAGGCGATCGACTTTATCAAGAAGCACCTCGACTACCTTGGTCTCGGCGCGGCTGCCTATGCCTTGGTGACGGTCATCTTCGTCCCCTTCATCAGCGATCATGACTCCGACCTGCTGGTCGATTTTTTCGCGCATCTCTTCCTCATCGTGATGGCGCTGCCCTACATCGGCAACTTCCTCGAGCGCAAGGCGACGGACCATGTCCCAGCCGCGATCATCGCGGAGTTTAAGAAGGGCTTCATCGAATGGATACGCCAGCGCGAAAAGACCGTCGGCATCATCGGCGGGGTTCTGGCTTTCCTCCTGTTCCTGACGATGACGGGCATGTTCGACTTTGAAATCGTCGGCGCGCCCACGATCGGTCCGTGACCGCAACGCGCCTTCCCTTTTCCATCGCATATTGAGTTTTGCGCCGGAACCATGAGATAATTTCATCTCGGGGGCCGCGTCAGCTTTACGCCCAGGGGAGCGCAGAAAATGGCATCAACGCCGGGGTTGAAACAGCGCCTGCCCCTGCTGCTGTCGCTGGCGGGCGTAGCGGCAGGCCTGCTGTGGCTGTATTTCCTGGACCACCGCTTCTTCTTCATGGACGACCGGCAGGCGCAGTATTTCCCTTACGGTCTCATCATCCGCGACGCATTGCTGCGGGGCGAATTCCCTTTCCTGACCACGCACACTTTCTATGGCGGCGCGCTGTGGCTCGACTGGCAATACGGCCTCTACAATCCTTCGTCGCTGCTCATGGACATGATGATCGATCCGCGGCATCTCGAATTCAGTGGGCTGTTGTTCGCGCTCGTATCGAACCTGCTGCTCGCCTTGGGCGCCTATGCGCTGGGACGTTCTTACGGGCTGACACGCGGCTGGGCGGCGCTGCTCGGCCTGTTGATGGGCTTGAACATTTACATCGTCTACCGGAACAGTAACATCTGGCAGCCAGGCGTTACCTCGCTTGCCTGGATGATGTTCGCCTGGGCGGCCTTGAAGCAGCTCATCGCGGCAAAGAAGAACATCGCCCTGCGCGTGCTGCTGGCGGCTCTTTATATGTACATGATGGTCAGCGCCGGCTGGCCGCATACCGATATCGCCTTCGCCCTGATCGCGGCTGCCTTGTTCATCGAGGAAAGGCTGAAAGACAAGAATGGTCCATCGGCAAGGCGGCTTGTCGCCGCCGGCCTCCTCGGAGCGGCGCTGTGCCTGCCCGTCGTCGTCCCGGTGCTGGCCGCCCTGCCCTGGACGGCGCGCGGGGCCATCCAGGATCCGCCGATGTTTCACCCGCGCCTGACCGACACGCTCAATGTCGGCAATCCGGTCTGGCAAACCTTTATGTCGCAAGGATCGCCGGGACAGCAGCCGCTGTTGTACCTTGCCTGGTTCGCCCTGCCGGCGCTGGTGCTGATCCGGTGGAAAGCCGCGCGCTGGCAGCGCCTTCTGCCGCTGGCATGTCTCGCCTGGCTGTTCTTCATCCTTGCGGATGCGGGCGCGGGCGCCTTGCTGACGCTACGCTATCCCCTGCGTTGGGCCCCGTTTTTTCACCTTTGCCTCCTGTTGCCGCTGCTGGCTCTCCTGCAGGACAGTCCGCTTGTCCTGTCGCGCCGGCGCATCCTCTGGGCTTTCGCGCTGCTCACCGGCCCGATGCTGCTGGCCTTCGGGCTTCATCCGGATTCGCCGCCGCCCGCCTTCGCCGCCGCCCTGGCCGCCTGCGGCGCGCTGACCTTCTGGATCTGGAAGCCGCGGCAGACTTTAACCGTGCTGGCCGCAAGCTCACTTCTCGTTTTCGGCCTGATCTTCCTCGCCTATCCCGGCAATAACTATTCCATCGAATGGGGCAAGCATGATGAAACGGCGGCGGCGGCGCTGGAGGCAGCGCGCACCGCACCGCTGACCTACACATTCACCGACTCCACCTATTCCGGTTATTCCGGCATTCCCGCCGGCGCTCCGGCAGAGCAGGATTTCATGATTGCCGCAATGGGCGCATATTTTCATGCCGACACGCTGAACGGCTATTCGTCGCTCGGGCAAAAGGGGCTTGAAGAGCTTACGCATTGCTCGTTGTACGAAGTCATTACCTGTTCCTATCATACGGATACGCTGCTGAAGCGCGAGCCGGAAACGGGTGTCCCCTATCTCGACCTGTTCAAGGTCGGCCGCATCGTCGCGACGAAAAAGGATGGGACAGCCGCCTCCGTGAGGCAACAGGCGCCGCGCGGCTGGAAGGAAAGCGATCGTCCGCTGGTCGCGATCTTCGACAGGCAGAAAAAGATCGAGCTTCCCGGCACGCTGTCCTGGCATTCGCCGTCCGTAACGGTGTCGGAACCCGCGCAGCTCGCGGATGATCGCGAAATGTTTCA
Organism: Alphaproteobacteria bacterium; assembly: GCA_025934695.1. Taxonomy (GTDB): domain Bacteria; phylum Pseudomonadota; class Alphaproteobacteria; order Micavibrionales; family UBA2020; genus JAPWJZ01. The sequence continues at coordinate 156,427 of JAICWS010000004.1, read as the reverse complement.
GATCAAGAACGGCACGAAACCGGGGCTGCTGGTCTTCGCGCGGCTCTACTATCCGGGCTTCCATGCAGCTGTCGATGACAAGGCCTTGCCCGTCCGGCCCGTCAATGACCTGCTGGTGGGCATCAACGTCCCTGCAGGCGCGGCGGGCAAATTTGTGCTGTCATTCACGCCGCCCTTGCTGTGGCCCTGCGTTACGCTCAGCGCCTTCGCGCTGCTGGGGTGGCTGGTCTTTGCGTGGCGGGAGCGCGCAACAGCTTGAGACGCGAAGAGGGAATAGTCCGGCGCACCCTGCCCCTGCTGCTGTCGCTGGCGGGCGTGGCCGCGGGATTGCTGTGGCTGTATTTCCTGGACCACCGCTTTTTCTTCATGGACGACCGGCAGGCGCAGTATTTCCCTTACGGCCTCATCATCCGCGACGCATTGCTGCGCGGGGAATTCCCTTTCCTGACCACCCACACTTTCTTTGGCGGCGCGCTGTGGCTCGACTGGCAATACGGCCTCTACAATCCTTTGTCGCTGCTCATGGACCTGATGATCGACCCGCGGCATCTCGAATTCAGCGGGCTGTTGTTCGCGCTCGTATCGAACATGCTGCTCGCCTCGGGCGCCTATGCGCTGGGACGTTCTTACGGACTGACACGCGGCTGGGCGGCACTGCTCGGCCTCCTGATGGGCTTGAACATTTACATCGTCTACCGGAATAGCAACATCTGGCAGCCGGGCGTTACCTCGCTTGCCTGGATGATGTTCGCCTGGGCTTCATTGAAGCAGCTCATTTCCGCGCAGAAGAACATCGCCCTGCGCGTGCTGCTGGCGGCCCTTTATATGTACATGATGGTCAGCGCCGGCTGGCCGCATACTGATATCGCCTTCGCCCTGATCGCGGCTGCCTTGTTCATCGAGGAAAGGCTTAGAGACAAGAATGGTCCATCGGCAAGGCGGCTTATCGCGGCCGGTCTTCTGGGTGCGGCGCTGAGCCTGCCCGTCGTCGTGCCGGTGCTGGCCGCCCTGCCCTGGACGGCGCGCGGGGCGATGCCAGAAAATCCTCTGTTTCATCCGCGCGCCGTTGACCTGCTGAATCTCAGCAATCCGCTCTGGCACCCGTTCATGACGAACGGCACGCCGGGGCCGCAACCGCTGTTATACGTTGCCTGGTTCGCCCTGCCGGCGCTGCCATTAATCAACTGGAGAAGCCTCGAATGGCAGCGCCTCGGGCCGCTGGCGGGTCTCGCCTATGTGTTTTTCCTGTTTGCGGACGCGGGCGCGGGCCCCTTGCTGATGCTGCGCTATCCCGTGCGCTGGGCGCCGTTTTTCCAGATTTGCTGCCTGCTGCCGCTGCTGGCCATTTTGCAGGACGGAAAGCTTATTCTGTCGCGCCAGCGCGTTGGCTGGGCGGTCGCGCTCCTCGTGACGCCGATGCTGGCCGCCCTCGCCTTGAATCCAGAAGTGTCGCCACCGGCCATTGCCGCGGCTTTGGCCGCCTGCGGCGCGCTTGGTCTCTGGCTGAAGAAGCCCGCATGGGCGCCGATGTCGCTGGGCACGGCTTGTTTTGTCATCTTCGGCCTGATCTTCGCGGCCTATCCCCGCAACACCGATGCCATCGACTGGGGCAAGCATGACGGTATAGTGGCGGAAAGCCCGGCGTCGGGACCCATCGTCTATACGATCACCGACACGGCGGATCATTACATTCCCGACGGGGCAAAGGACGAGCGCGATTTCATGATCGCCGCGATGGGTGCCTATTTCGGCGCGAATACGCTCAATGGCTATTCATCGCTCGGGCAAAAGGGCCTCGAGCGCCTGGTGCATTGCTCGACATATGCATTCATCGTCTGCGCCTATCATCCCGAGGCCCTGCTGGCGCGCGACACCGAAACCGGCGCCAGCTATCTCGACCTGTTTAAGGTCGGCCGTATCATCGCGACGAAAAAAGATGGCTTGGCCGCGCTCATGGAAAGCCACCAACCGCCGGGCTGGTCGGAAAGCGCGCATCCGCTGGTCGCCGTCTTCGACAGGCAGAAAAAGATCGAGCTTCCCGGCACATTGTCCTGGCATTCGTCGTCCGTGACGGTGTCGGAGCCCGCGCAGCTCGCGGATGATCGCGAAATGTTTCAGCTAAAGAATGGCGCGAAACCGGGGTTGCTGGTCTTTGCGCGGCTTTATTATCCGGGCTTCCATGCGGCTGTCGACGACAGGAGCCTGACGGTCCGGCCCGTCAATGATATTCTGGTGGGAGTCGACGTTCCTTCCGGCGCGGCGGGCAACTTCGTGCTGTCCTTCACGCCGCCGTTGCTGTGGCGCTGCGTCGCGCTGAGCGCCTTCGCGCTGTTTGCGTGGTTGATCTTCGCCTTGCGCACGCGTCAGAAACCAAACATGTGATCGAGGCTGAAGGCGCTGCCATTCTTCAGGCCATGATAGCCGAAGAGACGGCAGGTCACATCGCGGATCATCACATAGGCGTTGACGCCCGCTGCCGTGCGCTCGTCCGCCGTGAACATCTCGCGATAGGTCCAGAGGCGCGAGCCGCTGCAGGCGATCTGGATATCCTTCTTCGCCACCTCAATGCCCGCCGCGTTGAACAGCGTGAGCGAGGTCGTCGACATTTTGTGCCATGGCGTAGACGCCGGATAGATCAGATGGCACAGCGTGTCGTAAGAGCCTTCGTCCCGCACGCGCAGGAACAGGCGGGTCGACAGGCCCGGCGCTTTGCCGGTGTAGGACTGCGGCTCGTTCTTGTAGACGAGCGCGGTATTGAACACATGCGCGCCGAAGCTGGTTTCCGCCGCGTGGCCGGTCGCCTTGTCTTCATAGCGGAACAAGCCGTGCAGCCAGCCGTCAGCCGTGCCGCCGTCCTGGAAGTCGTAAACGAGCTCTGCGTGGCCGCAGAGGGTGCCGAGGCCGTGCATCTCGAGCAGCGTGTTCAGGCGGATGTCGCCCGCGCCGCCACGCGCGATCTTGCCCATCGGCTTGACCAGCATTTCCTTGCCCGCGCTGTCATAGACCATGAGCGTGATGGGCAGATTGTCCTGGCAGGTCGCCATGGGGGTGGGCAGGACTGTGTTCTCGAACTTGTCGCAGGGCAGGATCGGCGCGGGCAGGATATAGCCCTTGCCCATCAGCCTGGCCAAGCCCGGAATGCCCGGATCGGGCTGGAGGTCGACGCGCTCGACATTCGCATGCGCGATGCGCGCGCGGCCGGACGCCGAGCGCACTTCATAGCGCGGACGCCCGAAACGGCGGCCCGCCTGCACTTCGAACTGCTGCGGCCAGGCGGCGCCGGGGATCAGCTCCGACACGTCGATCGGGCAGGTCGCGAAAGGCGCGATCGGCTTGTCGAAAAGCGCGATCTCGTCCGAGCCCATGATGTTGATGCCGATGGAATTCGCAGGGATACCCGTCGGGTTGCTGTTCTCGACCCAGAGAATGACCTTTTCGCCCTGGCGCGGCGCGGGCAGGCCGGCATAGAGGTCGGCGGGCCAGGAATTAGAGTCATGCGTGCAGGACAGGACGGTTTCATCATCGCCATAAGTGTCCAATGCATATTTCACGATGTCATGACCCGCGACGCCGATTGCGTGACAGAACAGCGTGCCCGTAAATGCCGGCAGACTGAAGCGCCGGCGCACGTCCTGGCTGTCGACCGAAATCGTCTGCACGCTGGGCGCCAGCTTTTCGCGCCAGTCTGCGAGCTGCGTGCCGTTCGCATCGAACAGCCGGAACCAGAGAACCGTGTCCTTCGCGTTGTAGCCGACCCAGTAATTGGCAGTGACCATGCGCGTATGCTGCCCGCCTTCCTCGCGGAAGAAGCAGAAATTGGTCGCGAAGTTCAAAGGATCGAGGTAATTGCGCTTGTTGGTCAGAAACTCTTCCGGCAGCTTCAGCTCGTCGAGGGAGACGAGCGCGGCTTCTTCGGGCATCATATGCGCGAACTGGGGCCTGATGCGCTCGACGTCGAAGGCGGCCACGAAGACCGTTTTCGCGCGCGCGGGCTGCATTTCGGTCACGGGCTTCGCGCGCAGCCTGCCGTATTCGCGGCCGATATGCGCGACATTCTGCACAAAGACGTCGGTGATCTGGACGCCGGAAGTGTCGTACAGCGCCGCGAATTCGGTGAAATGGCCGCTCGGGTCGTAAACGGCGACGGGGCCGAAGACTTCCAGCTTCTTCACCAGCGCCTGCGCCTTTTCGGCCACCAGCGGATGGGTCAGCGCCTTGAAAGCGCTGTTGCCGCCGCTCGTGTTGCTGAAGGTCGCGATTTTCAGCGACTCCACTTTTTGAACTTTTGCGGCGCTGTCGCGGCCGGCGACGATTTTGAGGTTGGTTGTCATGTCATGCTACTCCTAAATGCTTGATGAGCGCGGGCCGGACGAAATCGGCGGCGGCTTTCATGTCGTCGATGGCGGGCCGGGTCCAGCTTTCCAGCTTGCCGGTAAAGGCGCGCGTTATGCCCGCCGCCGCCAGGTGATCCTGGAATTTGCGCAAGCGGCGGCTCTTGAGGCCCGCGTCGTAAACGTAAACCGGCTTGCCGGTCGAGCAGGCTTCCGAGGTCATCGACACGGAATCTGCCGTGACCACGATGGCGTCCGCATGGGCCAGCAACCCGAAATAGGGATTGTCGCCGGTCCCGTCCCAGATATAGGCCGTGACGCCTTTCAGGCAGTCGCGGATAACGGCCTCGTTCTCCTGGCCCGTACGGCGCGACATGGTGACGGCAAGGCTGCCGCCAGTTTCTTTCGCCAGCGCCGCCAGCTTGATGCCAAGGTCGCGCGCGGCGTCCGCCGTCATCGACGAGGAGCGCGTCGTGCCGCCGACGAGCACCGAATAGAGCGGCTTTTTGAGCGGCCCGAACACGGGCTTGAACTGCGCAAAGGCCTCGTCGAGCTTATCCTTTGTAATGCGATGCAGGGCGCCCTGGGTCGTCAGCACATTCTCGCCGTCCAGCCTGTCATGGTTGGCCACGATAACGCGGTCGAAGAGCGCCGGATTGACATGCGGATGCTGGACATGGACGGCGAAGGTTTTGCCGCCGCTCATCTGGCGGATGGAAAGCGCGGGCTTCACGCTGTTGCGGCCGCAGGAAATGACGACATCGGGCCAGGGCGGGTTGAAATCCGCCTGCTGGCGGGATACACCGAGTGGCCAGACGGCCGTGGGCAGAAAGCGCCAGGGGAAGCCGGGCTTGGTCACCGTCCTGACCTCGTAGGACAGGCCAAGCGCTTCCGCCAGGCCCTTGGCCTGGTTTTGCAAACCGATCAATCCTTCGGTCACGACCCAGCAGGAAACGGGTGGCGCTGCGCCTTGTGGTGACGACATGAACTGCCTGACTTTTCTTCGCTTCTTCCCCTGACCAGAAACCGGGGGCATTGTGCACAAAAAACGGGCAATTTTCAATCGAAACTATGGTAATGGCCGCGTCATGTTCTTGGATTATGGTAATTAATGGCGCGCGGTGGCTGGATTTCAGGCAACCCCTGTGCTGTAGTGAGAAAAATCAATTTACCCCGAGATCCGCTTGCGACACAAAAAAGCCGCCGCGCCCCAACCTCATCGTGCGCCCGATCATTACGCGGTCGTGATCATTTCCGACACGCATCTTGGCATCGACAGCGGCGCCGCCGACCTGCTGTGCGAATTCCTGCGCAACACCAGCTGCGACCGGCTCATCCTGAACGGCGATATCGTCGACGGCATCCGCCTCGACAACCGCAAGCCGGCCGACGTGCCCGAAACGCACAAGCGCGTCATGGACGCCATCAACCGCAAGATCGCGGAGGGCACCGAAGTCACATATTTGCCCGGCAATCACGACGCCACGCTGCGGCGCATGGGCTTGTTCGGCAAGGTGATCATGGGCCTGCACTTCGAAAAGTCCCTCGACTTCACCGACCCGAAGGGCCGGGCGTTTTTTATCTCGCACGGCGATTCCTTCGACGGCGGGCAAACCAACCCGCGTCCCCTGCCCCCGATCGTTCACAAGTTTTTCGACCATGGCTATGTCGCCGCGACGAAGCTGAGCGCCGCCGTCGACCGCGTCGGGCAAAAGCTGCTGAAGCGGGATTTTGCCCTGGCGGCAAAGGCGCGCGGGCTGATCGAAGGGCCCTTCCTGCACTCGCTGGAGCACCACGAAAAGAACGCGACCGATTACGCGCGCAAGCACGGTTACAATGGCGCGATCTGCGGCCACTTCCACAAGGAAATCCAGAGCGTCACGAGAGACGGCATCCTCTACCTGAATTCCGGCGACTGGGTCGAAAGTTTTTCGGCGCTCGCCATGAACAAGGACGGCGACTGGAGCGTCATCAAATGGGCGAAGAAGCGCCAGGAGCTGGGATTGCCGCGCCACCTGCGCCAGGAAAAGAACAATCCCGACGCCGCTTTCCGCCCGATGACCGAAAAAATGCTCGCCGCGATTCACCAGGTCTGGCCGGGGCGGAAGCCGAATCCGAAACCCTGAGGCTGGGCATCGTCCGTTTATCAGTAAATCAGGATTCCGACGCCCGCGGCGAGGCCTTGTTCTCGACCGCCACGCGCACGCGGTTACGGCCGCCTTTTTTCGCCTCGTGCAGCGCGCCTTCGGCGCGTTCGATGAAGGCGGCGATGTCTTCGCCTTCGCGGTATTTGGCGACGCCGATGGACATGGTGATGCTGCCCATCTTCTGGTTCGAGGCCTTGTCGGTGATTTCCTTGTTTTCGATGGCGTGGCGCAGGATCTCGGCGACCTGGATGCCCGCCTTGAGCGAGGTGCCCGGCAGCAGGATCGCGAATTCGTCGATGCCGTAGCGCGCGGCGGTGTCGCGGCCCTTGACGTTGCCCAGCAGTGTGCGGGCGACGAGGCGCAGCACCTGGTCCGCCGTCTGCTGGCCCATCGAGTCGTTGAATTTCTTGAAGTGGTCGATGTCGAGCATCAGCAGCACGAGCGGCGCGTGCGTCGACGACGCCTCTTCGATGTCGACGCCGACGCGCTGGTCGAAGGTCTTGCGGTTCGCGATGCCGGTGACGCTGTCCGTCGTGGCCTCGCGCCGTGCGGTTTCGAGCTGCTGGCGCACTTCCGCCATCTGGCTGTTCACGGCGGCCAGCTGGCCTTCCAGCTCGCTGTTGCGGGCGACCATCTTGCGCGTGTCTTCGATTACGTTCGACAGCACGTCGTTCACGTCGTTAAGGCTTTTCGCCGTGCGAACCTTTTCCGCCGCCTTGCCGATGGATCCGCCGAACTCGGTCGCCGCGGCGCGCGCATTCTCGATGGTCTTGTCGAGCGCTTTGATCGAGGTTTCCACCTGGGAGCCCGCCTTGGTCAGTGCGCTGTCATGGGCCTGCGAACTGAGCAGGCGGTTATAAATCTTCTGGCAGGCGATTTCATCGATCGGACCTTCGACCGTATTGATCGCCCGCATGATTTCGGGGTCGCCGTCGAAATAGCGATACCAAAGTTCATAGAATTGCGGCGTCGAGCGCAGCATAAGCGCGTCGATTTTCTCAAGCGCCTTGGCTGTCACGGCGCGCGACTTGTCCACCATTTTGGCGGTATCCTGCGCTTCAGCCGGACTTTGTCTGTCAGCTGGCATCCTGAACTCCAGTTCCATTGTCTTTATGCAAATCCCGATGTGTATGTCAGGATTTGGTATCCGCCCCGAGTCTTCTGTTATAAACGGCATAGGTTTTGCCGTCAAAGCACATAAAAGTTACCTTGACATTTGCGGCGGTTTTATCGAAATACCGCGCCGCCGCAATTGCGATTTCCGCCGCCTCGTCGAGGGGATATCCAAATATGCCGGTGCTGATAGCGGGTATCGCCACGCTGGCCAGGCGACGTTCGGCAACAAGGCGAAATATGCTGTCATAGGCGCTTTTTAAAAGCGCGGGCTCGCCCTGCCCGCCGCCATGCCAGACGGGGCCCACGGCATGAATGACATGCCGTGCCTTCAGCCCGAAGCCCGGCGTGATCACCGCGGAACCCGTGGGACAGGACCCGATGGCGCGGCAGGCCTTTTCCAGGTCCGGGCCCGCGGCGCGGTGGATCGCGCCGCAGACCCCGCCGCCCGGCAGCAGCATCTCGTTCGCGGCGTTGACGATGGCGTCATCATCGCGCCGCGTGATATCGCCCTGTTCGGCATGGAGGGACAAGCGCCTGCTACTTCTTCCTGAGTTCTTTCGCCTTGAGGATCACGGCTTCGGCGAGAATGTCGAAATAATTATTGATGTTCACGTTCTTGACCTGACCGGCGGCGCTCGTGTGCGCCTTGGGCGCGTCGGCACGCGCGAAGAGAACATCGGTGATGCCAAGTTCGCGCCAGTTTTCGACGATGTCTTTCATCGCCGCGTAGACAGGGGCGACCGTGCCTTCGGCTTTCGCCTGTTCCTCGGCTTTCAGCAGCGCCTGCGCTTGTTGTTCGTCGGGCGTTACCGCCTTGGGACCGAAAATTTCCTCGATGCGTTTTTTGGCCGGACGCATATGAATGACGCCGACCTTGTCGATATCTTTGTATTTTTCGGCGAGCGCGTCGGCCAGGCGCAGCACGCCGCGGCCGAGGACCTTTTCGATGCCGTCATGAAAGCCGATCATCGACATGCAGGGCATGACCAGGATGTCGCTTTTGAGCGCGCCGATCTTGCGCGCGTCGGCGGCCACAGCTTCGAACAATTGCTGCTTTTTCGTTTCGTCCTGCAGGGCTTCGCCGCGCAACGGGCGGCCCGGCTCGGACTCCGCGCGCGCGTTGGGATAGGGCGCGGCGGAGATAAGGCTGACGGGCATGCCGTGCGCCTGGGCATAATGCTCCAGACGTTTCGCGAAGACCTCGTAACTCTCGTTATTCAGCGCGCCGAAAGCGGCGACCGTGACGGCCATGACAAGCCCCAAAAGGTTCTATGAAAGCCGGCCTATTATATAGGCCGCTTAAGCGGGCCTGTAAACCTTCAAGGCCTTGGGCAGCGCCTTGACGGTCAGCGGGTAATGCTCCTTTGTGACTTCTCCATCGAGGATGATGTCGAATTCCTTGGGCGCGCCGCCCTTGCCGCCGGGCTGGATGACCAGCTCGGGCGCCGCCTGCACCTTGACCCCTTTAGCCCGGGTCCAGGAACCATCCCACAGCTTGGGCAGGATCGTCGCCCAATGGACGCCGCCCTTGAAGGAATAGAAGCCGAGCTTGCCGTCGCTGTCATTGCGGGCCAGCATGTTTTCGATGATGGGCTTGAGGCGGTCCGGCGTCGGCAGCAGCAGCTGGCCGTCGTTGGACTGCGGCGTGAACTGGTTGTTCGCCACGATGAAGATGCGGCCCTTGTGCTCGACGCCCGAGACGTCCAGCTTCGCCTTGCGGCCCGCGACGACGCCGAAGGCCATCGACAGGAACTTGCCGGCGGCTTTCAAAAGGCTCTTGATCGTCTTGTCGCGATGCAGCTCGCGCGCGGCGTAAAAGTCGACGCTGTTCTGGTCGATCATCAGGCCGACGAGGAAATTCTTGCCATTCACGTTGCCGACGTCGACCTTGTCGGTTTTCACGCTGGCATATTGCTTTGCCGCTTCTTTAAAGTCCGCCGAAAAGCCAAGCTGGCGCGCGAACAGGTTATGCGTGCCGAGCGGCAGGACGCCGAGCGTGATATCGTCGCGGTTCAGGAATTCGCCTGCAGCCGCCAGCACCGAGCCGTCGCCACCACCCAAAATCAGGCCGCGCTTCTTGCTGGTATCTCCCTCAGCAGGTTTATTATCTCCCGTCCATTTCTTGACGGACGGCACGATGTCCTTGCCTTCGATGAAGCGCAGCTCGCCCAGACGCGCGCCCAGCGCCTCTTCGAGCCCTTTGCGCACATTATCTTCGCCGACATGCAGCACGGTGCCGGAGCGCCGGTTGATGAGGACGTCGATCTTTTCTGCGGCAGTTTCAGGCTGTTGCGCGGTGCTGGCGGCTTCGGACATGTGACCCTCTGGCAATATTATTATGACTAATTGCCTATTTACATACAACAATTGCCGAGGCCGCGCAATGGCTTATTTTTAGGCCCTGTGCCCAAGAAAATGCTGGAATTTTCGGGATTCATCCTATAAATATCTGTGACTTGTGAACGGTATTCCCTGGTAGCTCAGCGGTAGAGCAAGCGACTGTTAATCGCTTGGCCGCAGGTTCGATCCCTGCCCAGGGAGCCATTCATTTCTTATCCTGCTCCCCGTATGACAAAAATCCGCGAAAATCCCCGCTGTTGGCGCGCTTTCCGCGTATGCCTATTTCGTCTGGACTCCAGAGACTCCGTCATCCGAGCGCCTTTTGGCCCAAAATCTCAGTAAGCCCACTCGCGAGTCCAAGCGATGGCCGGTTTTTGATCGGAAATTGAGATTTTTCAGGCGGTTTCGAGGCTGCGCCGAATAAGGCGGTGGACCAGGCTTTGGTCCAGCCCCTCTCGTTTGGCGATCTCTTGCGCCGGAGTCCCGGCAAAGTACTCGTCGCGCCAGACGATCCCCCGGATCAAATTCGTTAACTCTTGAGACGGCAAATCGAGAAAGTTCCTTTTCGGATCCTCGGGCTGGATTACCCATGCCCCTTTATTAGAGCGCTTCGCCTTAAAGGGGACTTCTAAAGTTATGACGTTTTCGGTGAGGAGTACGGGAATATTTGCTTTGAAGCTTTCAGCGATCCACGCGGCTAAGTCATCTGGAGCCATCTCGATGGACATTTTCTCCGCACTGATGATGACGGTCCGGATAACCGCGACAAGATCGACCAACCCGACATCCGCGGATTGACGCGCAATATGTTGAAGTGGTTCATAGTACTCTTCGATTTCCAGCTGAAGCATCTTTGTCAACTTACGGATATCGCTCAGCTCGTCCTTTACCGCTCTTTCAACCAAGGCCTCGATCTCATGAGCTGGAAGCCGTGACAATTCCTTCTTAAGATGATGCGGGTCGTTGTTGATGTGATGATTTAAATAATAGCGGTACCGCTTGCCTTTCTTGCTGGTGTACACCGGAGTGTAAGGTCTTCCATTGGCGTCGACGATTTTGCCCGTAAGCAGATTTCGTTGGGAGACCGGAGTTGAACCTCGCGGGCTTGCGGCTTGAATCTCCAGCAGTTTCTGAACTTGCTCCCATTTCTCTTCTGAGATGATGGCCGTATGAAGACCTGGATAATGGCTTCTGCAGTGCCGGACCATCCCCGCATATATTGGATTTCCCAAGAGGTAATACAGTGCTCCTCGCGTAAAATCGCAGCTCTTATGGACAAAGCCTTTTCTTGAAACCCATCCTTTGCTTTTGATACCTTCGTTCTTGAGGTCAATTTGCAATTTACTTACGCAACGATCTGTTAAGTATCTATCAAAAATAGAACGAACGGTTTCAGCTTCAGACTGATTTACGACAAGCTGGCGATTAACGACGTCGTAGCCCAGCGGCGGGGTTCCTCCCATCCACATGCCCTTCTTCTTGCTCGCGGCAATCTTGTCGCGGGTGCGCTCGCCGATGACTTCCCGTTCGAACTGCGCAAAGGAGAGCAGGACGTTCAAAGTCAGACGCCCCATCGACGTCGTCGTGTTGAAGGACTGGGTCACGCTGACGAAAGTGACCTGATGCTGGTCGAAAACCTCCACAAGCTTGGAAAAATCCATCAGCGAACGGGTCAAACGGTCGATTTTGTAAACAACGACAATATGGACTTTGCCAGACTTGATGTCCGCGAGTAGCTTCTGCAATGCCGGGCGCTCGATATTCCCACCCGAGAAGCCCCCATCATCGTAGGGCTCCTTGACGGCAACCCAGCCCTCTGATTTCTGGCTCGTGATAAAGGCCAGACACGCCTCGCGCTGGGCATCCAAGGTATTGAAGTCCTGATCCAGCCCTTCCTCAGTCGATTTGCGGGTATAGATCGCGCAATGGCGGGTGGACGGTTTCATGAGGCACCCCGCTTCTTCAGGCCGAAAAACACCCAGCCATTCCACCTCGTACCGGTAATTACGTGGGCGATCTCTGACAAGCTCGAATAATTCTTGCCTTGGTATTCAAACCCGTCCGCGCGAACCAGGACGCTATGCTTTATGTCATTATATATGCGCACCAAGCGGATTCCCGGTTTCAGGACGGAAGTATCCTGAGCAAAGGATTTCGGATTGCGCTTATAAGCTTTTATAAGGCTTGCCAGTTGTTTTTCCTGATCCGGCGTCAAACCGCCGCCGTTCAATTGGCGTTGCCTGAAGCCGATGCTTTTGATGAGCATCGAGCGGCCAAGATGGGATGGCGGCTCCTTGCCCCACAAAACCAACCAGCGGCAGCGCAATTCCTCCATGGACGGCGAAGCTTCAGCACTTTCTGGCCCCTCAACGTTACATCCATTCATTGCGCCACCGTGGATTTCTCGATCCGATAGATGCGAGGGTAACGGTCGCTTGGCTTTGCAGACGTAACCTTAAATCCCTTTTGCCGCATCGTCCGCGACAAGATGCTCCGTACCGTATGCGGCTCCCATTTTGTTGCCGCTCTTAATGCGTCCACCGAAGCCCCCTGCTTCCTTTGGAGTAATCTAATGACAAGGTCGATTTTACTCTCGGGGTTGGGAAGCGGTTTCCCTTTCTCCTTTAGCTTAGGAGCGCCTACGGTTTTGGAAGATTTCGATTTCGTTTTTGCCATGATATTTCTCCTTTCCCTTCCATTGGCGCTCCCATTCGCTGTGATAAGCCAATCAATTTCGAGCAATCCCATGACGAAGATGGGCCCCATTCGATAATCAAGTTATCGGAAAGTATCCGTCTTCGCGCGAAGTATGAGAGGATCGCGTTATATATGCTTGACAGAAGGAATTCGCGATTAGGTCAACACGAACTGCTTGACTTCATCGCGCTTTGTTGCGTGCCAGATGAGATAAATAATCCCGGGAATGAGCCAGATGAGACAAAGGAAGATGAAATAAGTCATGCTAAAATTTGGCTTTGGTTTAACTGCGACAACAAGTCCTGGCTCTTGCCGTTGAATGACATAGCCTTGACGAATTAAAGATTTAACCAGCTCCGTACGTCTTTCCCGTTCTGGCCGCCCCGCATCTGTCAATAAATCTGGTTTTGGAGTTCCGCCGGAAGCCAATTTGAAGACGCCGTAGGTGCCCCCTAAAATTATGCCTAGAATCACGACGAAACCGAGAGCATCCGGATCAGATGACCGGGTAGTAGATTTGTTGCGTTGCTCTAAAGAACGAACAATATAATCCGTGGTTCCATTGTAACTAATGGACATAATTGAATACGTTTTTCCGGACGTGCCACCGCGAGATTTTGATTTTTCTTGCTTTACTGCCTGTTCCGCTTCTTCCTGGGATGAAAAGGCACCCACAAAGTAAAACTCATTGTCGCTATCAGGAGAATTTGCCTGATTGCTCCTCGAGGCTTGAGATTTTGTAACCTTGTTGCTCTCGATAACATCGCGCCCCTTTCCGAATTGTGCCGTAAATTGGTCGTCGACCGTCCTAACCTCTCCTTCAGGCACTTCAGGATCGGGCATGACGCTGACAAGTGGTCCCCGTAAATTCTTGCCCCGGCTGCCGATGAGCTCATATCCCGGCTCATTCTCGTCGGGCGGCAGCATGAAAATATCGACTTTATATGTTCCCGGTTCAAGCGTAGCAGCCGCCGTGTAATCGCGTAGTGGCGGAGTGCAAAATTTGCTCTCGCGTACTATGACCTTCTCGCCAGCCATATGTGTGGTACCGGTCTCCTTCTGCGCTGAAATCGATAAGGTCACCCCGTCAGGAAGATTTGTGATTCCGCATATAACAGGCTCATCCGACAAAAATTGCGCTTCGATAAAGACGTTCGCGGATAAAGGAGGCAAATTTTGAGCATAGGAATTTTGACAGAACATTGGGACGGCGCAAAGGACCATTCCTTCCAGCAGGTTTTTCACGAGGGCGGCTCCAAATAAAAAGTCACCAGAGATGCCCTCTCTGGTGACCGGAAGTTAGTAAGCCGCTATAACACGACCGCGACGGCCTTTAAGCCGAAGCTCTGGACATACGCCGCCGCCTCCCGGCCATATGGTCGAGAAGCGACGTATTCACGGCACGTCAGCCGGTTATAGCGGGGTTACTAGGCCCCAGCCTGCCAGTGGGCAGACTGGTTCTATCCTTACTAATTTTTACTGAAATATCAAGGGAATAGTTATTTCACTCAGTCTTCTTCAAGTGCTTCAGCAAGCGCTTTTTGCCAAGCCTCTCGCGCTTCCTCTGGAGTTGCGTACTTTTTCCAATTCTTGACTCCCTGTATTTCCCTCGCCTCGCATTTCGCTTTCGTAAGGTACTGTTCGAGGAGCGCGAAAAGAATCTTTATGCTGGCGTTATGGCCTTTAAGACTCTGGGACAGAATGCTTCGCAAGAACAAGTCCAGCTTGCTCACCTTCTTATGCGCGCCTTCCTCTTTTATCTCCATTGTCTCATTCATCAGTGAGACGAAAGTCGACTCAAACGTTTCCGATACAGTTTGCCGCTTCTTGCGGGGACGGCCTTTGGGATTTCCAGACTGCCCTGGTTTAAACTGGGTTCGTTTGGGAGGACGTTTATATCCAACCTGATCCGACATAAGATTACTTGCCTCCCTCCGTTAGGGTCCCGCTAAATCATCAAGCCTCTGCGCTTCCCGCCATGCCTCCTCGGGGGTCATACTCTCGAAATCTTTCGTCGAGGCAAAGCGTTCAGCATATTTTTCGACCTCTGCCTTATCACCAAATTTTTGAACAAGATTTACGAACATTCGCGCTGCCGACAAGTCGCCTTGCGCTGATTTTGCCATGATTTGCTTAAGCGCGAGCCTCAGCTTCGTGATATTGATTCTTTTGCCGTTCTCGGTGACTTCGACCGTTTCATTCATTTCCGATACCACAACCGCACCAATACTTTCTAACTCCGTTTTTCCCCGCCGTTTCGGGCGCCCTTTCGGATTACCTGACTGGCCCGGTTGAAATTGAGTGCGCCGCGGTGGTTTCTTGTATCCGATAATTTCTTCGTTCATTTTCATTCCCCATTTGTTGATGGCGTATGGTCTTTTATAGAAAGATTTTTTACGAGCTCGATGTCGTCGCCAAATGCCTGTTCATATCTGTACAAGATGACGTCGCAGTATTTGGGCTCGAACTCCATGACATAAGCTTTCCTCTTCACATGTTCGGCAGCCAGCAAGGTCGAACCGCTGCCGGCAAAACAGTCGAGAACGATGGCTCCTTGCTTTGAACAGTCGATGATTGCGTCGGACAGCATCCGCACCGGTTTAATGGTCGGATGAAGCTTTAGTTCGTCCCGACGATGTGATGCGCTATTGACGCCGGCATAATCCCAGACATTTGTCCGATTTCGTCCGTGTCGGCCTAGTTCAATGTTATTCACATGAGGCGCAGTGCCGTTCTTGAATACGAACACGAACTCATGCTGGGAGCGATAGAGAGAACCCAGGCCACCTAAGATCTTGTTCCAGACGCAGACATTCTTCAGATCGGTATAGACCTCACGGCCTGCCGCCATGATCTCTGAAATGTGGCGCCAATCCATGAAGATGAAATGAAGCGATCCGTCGATAGAGTATGCCGACAGATTTTTGAAGGCGGTCTTCAGGAACGCCTTGAACTCCGTCTCCGACATCTCCCCCGAGGCGAAGGCGAATTCGCTGTGCTTAACTTTCCCTGTTCCGCAGACATGGCCGTCGACGGCGACATTATATGGCGGATCAGTGACGACGGTGTCCGCCGTCCGACCCTGGAGCAAAGCGTCAAAGCTTTCCGGTTTCAAAGCGTCGCCGCAGAAAACGAAATGGCTGCCGACTCTCCACAGATCACCCCTATTAACGCGTTTCGGAACGTCGACAGGCACGTAATCTAACGGATCGGCTTCAGGTTTTTCCGATGCAGTATGCAGGATTATGTCGATTTCAGGAGTTTCGAAGCCTGTGCATGTGAGGTCGATATCGATATCAAGTGCGATTAAGCTCTGCAGCTCGATTTTGAGGATGTCCTTGTCCCAGCCAGCTTTTTCCGCCAACTTGTTGTCCGCCAGGATATAGGCGCGCAACGAGGCTCCGTCCAAATGCTCGAGGCGTATCGTGGGAACTTCTTTTAATCCCAGCTCCTTTGATGCAAGCAGGCGGCCATGCCCGCCGATTACCAAGTTTTCCCTATCTATAAGGATCGGGTTATTGAAGCCAAAATCCCGAATGCTCCGGGCAATTTGAGATATCTGCTTGCGACTATGCGTCCTCACATTACGGGAATTTGGTTTAAGTAACTCGATTGGAAGTAATTGAACTTGCAACATCTTCTGCTCCCCGGACCTTCGAAATAACCAAATACTGCCCCAATCTTGTGACGAAAACTGGGGAGTCGGACAGGGCAGTTGGGGACAAAATTTGTTTCAGCGCTACTTTTTTCTGCGCTTTAGGGTATCCGCAACATCGGCATATGTTAACTCCGGAAAGTACTCCGGCTCCGCCACACTCAGCACCGCGGCAGTAATGCGATTCCGTTTTGAGCCATAAATTTCTCGAATCAGATCGGAATATTTTTCGATCAAATACCTTTTCTTGGCGGCCTCCGTCGAAATGTTCCTCAGAGCGTAGAAGAGTCGTCGCTGTTTAAGCGGCTGTATCTCAGCCATCAAGTTCACGATCATTTCTCTAAATGTATGAAAGCCATTCTTGCCGCTTGGTGAATAGGCAGGTGCAACTAATTTATTGAAGGCGATTTCAAGAAATGAGCGAATTTCAGATTGGGATCCGACAAATTCGTCAAGTTTCTTGAGATGTTTCAGAACAATTTTTAGTCGCCGTATCTCATCCTTTGACCATTTATTTTTCAATACAGACGAAGTGGAACTATCCTCAGAAAAAATTTCGCGTTGCAGTTTTCGCCGTGACTCGTTCGTTACGCGCCGCAGAGATAAAAGAGGCAAAAATTCTTTATTGCGGCGAGATAATTTGCTCAGATTGACATTAAATACGCTCAACGCAACAGGGCTCAGCAAGTTATCGAGTATTTTTCCTATCGATAAATGATCACAATTCTCTTGCAACCGCCGAAGGCTTGTGACCGCCCTCTCCAACATCCTATCGCGCACCTTTTGCGTGATGCTGGGGCGCTGGACCAATCCATCGTAAATGTTAAACAGGCGCGCCTCGACGACAATACAAGAGCGAAACTTTTTAACTGCCTTGTGACAAACCTCGCGTAATAATTGTTCGTCATCTCTCAGCCTTTGCAGAGCCTCGGCAGTTCGCTTCGCAACGGATTCTGGCTTTTCTGGGTTCATGCTTAATCTTAAAGGTCTTCCAACCATATTCTATTGAACGCCTTATCTTAGGCGCTCAGTCACCGGAAGTTAACACTCAGTTAACGACGATGGAATTACGGATAAAATTTCGGCGTCATATTGCACGCAGTTCCGCGGCCAAGATAGCATTCATCGCTCGACGCAATGCATGTATTTCCGCACGCTTTTCCGATGTTGCAATGCCGCGTTGCATAGGGATCTTCCGAGCAGAGGAGCGGCTCGTTATAACCTCCCGCACTCCCGCTCCCTCCGCTTCCGCCGCAGCCGCCATGACTCGAACAAATTCCTACCGCCGCGGCCCCAGCAAGAACCGCGAAGGCAACCGCGGCCTGTTGGGCCTGCTGCCGCTCCAGAAGAATGCGCTGTTGCACATAGTTCTGCAGCTGGATATAGGCCTGGCGATTGCTTATTTTGTGCTTATCGACTTGCTTTTGGAGATCATTCAGCATCGCGAGCAATTCGCGCGAACTCTTCGCATAATAGTCGCCTTCCTGCGCATGAGAAGAAACGGTTACTTTAGTCTCCATACAAGCATGGAACTTCGCATATGGAGCTTTTGGCATTCCGCACGACGCCATGATATTCGGCATTGCACTGAACCTCCCCGTAGCACAGGCCGAAAGCAGCAAGGACAGGAGAAGAATTGCAAATCTAGTTTTCATTGCACGTCCTCCGCTTTGGAAGGCGCCGGCACATCATTCTGTTTACGGTACGCCTCCACCATCTCGGGAGTGACATCGCTGGGATAGCAAAGCGGCTCATACCCACCCGGCTTCGAATATGCACTCCTGCGACCGCAAGAATGGCCCGCACGGTCTACATTGTAAGGACAAGGACAATTCCCAGGATAAGAACTGAGAGACTGCTCAATTAGAATCTGCTTTATCTCATCATCGCTCAGCGCTTGCTCAGCGCTGGCTAGATAAGGAGCCGAAACAGCAAAAATTAAACCGAAAAACAAGCCGACGATGGGCGCGATAGACGATTTCACCGAATTCCTCCCCAGAAAGTGGTAGCGCTATAATACTTCGGACCCCTTATATATATTGTACTGGCTGAACGAGCTATTTTTCTTAACAATTCTGATGCCAAATTGCGGGCCTTGAAGTAGAGACGGCAATGTTGCCCCCCCAATGCCAAAAGTGGACGGCCCGCGCTGTCAGGGTCACGCGGGCCGTCGAGAGCTTCCAAGGGCAGGAAGCGCGTCTCATTCGCTCAACTATGCCAGTCGCTGCTGACCGCGGATAGCACGGTTGTGTCCGTAATCGACGAGTTGCTCGCGCTCGTAGGATCAAACGCGACGCCGTGAGCCGTCTGGTAGTTGGTTTCGAATGTCGCCATGGCTGAAACGAGGTTACTAAGCTGCGAGTCAAGCTTGAGCACACTATCACTAAGCTGGAACTCGCTGAGCTGTGCATAGGCTGTGCTTGAGTTGAACTCGTTGTTGACGGTGATCTGTGATCCAGTCCCCATGAGAGTGATGCGCAGGTTATTACCCGTGCTGGAGATATTCCCACTTCCATCCACCCGATCAAACCAGAGCTGGTTATCGCCAATGCCATGACCGAAGAACAAGGTGCCCGCTGCCGAGTTCGAGGTCGACACGCCATTATTTATATAGTCTTTGCCCATGCCGCTGCCGAAATCGTAAGTATCGCTACCGCCCTTGCCCGCCATCGTCAGGTTGGTGGTATTGGGGGTAAAGATGTCGGCTCCTGTAGTTCCGTTCACAGACGTAGCGGCGGTACTAGCACCTACGACGCTGGCCAGGTTGAGCGTGCTGCCGTCTCCGAATATGAAGTTTTCAATTCGGTCTGCGACTACAGAGAGCTGCGTCACAATCTCGACTTTGTCACCGGCGGTACCGTCGGTAAGAATCACATCCCAAGCATTCGCCGATTCACCGAGCCAGATATTCGAAGCGGTCAGACCCGTACCAAGCTTTAATGTATCCGTTCCGCCGGTGTCCGTAATGGTAAAGCCGCCATCGCCGGAGGAGTAGGTATAGAAATCGTTCCCGGTACTGGCCGTGGCAGAAATTGCTGCCGTTGACGCCGTTCCGGCGAAGAAGCTGTTATTCCCGGAGCTGCCAGCCATCGTCTCCGTGCCTGTCCCACCGAAGAACGTGTCATTACCCGTACTCCCATTTAGTGAATCTGAGCCGCTTGATCCATAGAATGTATCGTTGCCGCCAAGACCGTTGAGCGTGTCGGTGCCCGTATTGGCATACAGCGTGTCATTGCCGCCGAGGCCATTGACGGCCGCCGTGGCGCCGCTTGCAGCGGTGATTTTAAGGCCACCGGTTGCCACGCTGAGGGTCGAACCATCACCGAAGACGATATATTCAGTCTTGTAGTTGACGTTCAGGTACTGGTCGTGAAGATCGACCTGATCGCCAGAAATCCCGTCGGTCATTAAAATGTCTTCGCCGTCAGCGGTTTCCGTGAAGGTGAGGGCTGATTGAGTCAGACCTGTTCCTAATTTCAGCGTATCGGTTGACAGAGCGACGCCATTGTCGAAAACCTCGAATTCGCCATCGCCGGAGGAGTAGGAATAAAGATCGTTTCCGGTACTGCCTTCAGCAAGAATCGAAGCCGTTGACGATGTGCCCGCAAAGAAGGTGTCAGTCCCCCCTTCGCCCAGCAGGCTTTCGTTTCCAGTCCCGCCGAAGAAAGTATCGCTATTGGCGGCGCTGCCGTACATCCATTCGGTGCCGCTCGATCCGTAGAAGGTGTCATTGCCGCCGTTACCGACGATCGAGTCGGCGCCTGTGTTAGCATACAGCGTATCGTTGCCACCGAGGCCGTTGAGCTTCGCGGAACCGCTGCCTGCCGTGATGGCGAGGCCGCCGGCAACCAAGCTTACAGTCGTGCCATCTCCAAAGATGAGGTTTTCGACCCTATCTGCGGTATTTAAGAACTGGTCGTGAAGATCGACCTGATCGCCGGAGACTCCGTCGGTCATTAACAAATCTTCGCCGTCAGAAGTTTCCGAGAAAGTGACAGCCGACTCGGTTAGACCCGACCCCAGCCTCAGGGTATCGGTGCCACCCCCGTCGATAATCGATACATTTCCATCTCCGGAATTATAGGAATAAAGATCATTACCGTTCGTTGAGCCCATCAAAGTTTCTGTTCCAGTGCCGGCAAAGAACGTGTCGCTACCGCCGTTGCCCTTTAGTGTTTGTGTGCCCGCGGTTCCTACAAGAACGTCACTTCCTGCCGTTCCTATCAGTGTGGACGTCCCTGGAGCCGCCATGAGAATGACGGTGCCCAGGCTCATCGTACTGCCATCGCTGAACAATATGGTTTCCAACCGATCATTTGAAGTTACGAGATAGTCCCAGAGATCAATCTGATCCCCGGCCGTACCATCGGTAATCAGGAGATCCAGACCATTCGAAGTTTCGCCAAATGTCAGATTAGCAGAAGTGATGCCTAGTCCCAGTTTCAATGTATCGGTTCCACCGAGATCCTTTATCTGAACTGACCCATCTCCCGACAAGTAAGAATAGGTATCATTGCCGGTAGTTCCGCCGTAAAGCGTTTCGGTGTGGCCGCTGGTTTGTGTGGTCGCGATTAGCGTGTCATCACCGGGTCCGCCATTCAAGGTGGAATTCCCCGGCTGCGCATACAAGGTCAGCCCCCCGGTTAGCAAATTGACGCTCGTACCGTCGCCGTAAATTAGGGTTTCAACTGCATTTCCGATGATGTCGATTACGTCTCCAGAAACGCTGTCGGTGACGAGCAAGTTGGCAGCGTTTGTCGTCTCACTTATCGAAATGCTCGATGCCGTAAGCCCGGTACCGAGTTTCAGCGTATCCGTTCCGCCGGTATCGAAGATCGTGAAGGCGCCATCTCCGGAAGAGTAGGAATAGAGATCATTTCCAGTAAGCCCTTCGGCGAGAACAGCCGCCGTTGACGATGTACCCGCGAAGAACGTGTCGGTTCCCCCCTCACCCAGCAGGGTTTCGAGCCCGGTCCCGCCGAAGAAAGTATCGCTGTTGGCGGCGCTGCCATACATCCATTCGGTGCCGCTCGATCCGTGAAAAGTGTCATTGCCCCCGTTGCCAAAGATCGTGTCGGTACCAGTGTTGGCATACAGCGTGTCATTGCCGCCGAGGCCGCTAAGGACCGCAGCACCGCTTGCAGCGGTAATTGCAAGGCCACCAGTAACTAAGCTTAGGGTCGAACCATCACCGAAGATGATATATTCGGTCCTGAAGTTGACGTTCAAGAACTGGTCGTGAAGATCGACCTGATCGCCGACGACTCCGTCCGTTATTAAAATATCTTCGCCGTCAGTGGTTTCCGTGAAGGTGAGGGCTGATTGAGTCAGACCTGTTCCCAATTTCAGCGTATCCGTTGACAGAGGGACCCCGTTGTCGAAAACCTCGAATTTGCCATCTCCGGAGGAGTAGGAATAAAGATCGTTTCCGGTACTGCCTTCAGCAAGAATGGAGGCCGTTGACGATGTACCCGCATAGAACGTATCGGTCCCTCCTTCGCCCAGCAGGCTTTCGTTTCCAGTCCCGCCGAAGAAAGTATCGCTATTGGCGGCGCTGCCGTACATCCATTCGGTGCCGCTCGACCCGTAGAAGGTGTCGTTGCCGCCCTCACCGAAGATTGTGTCGGTGCCAGTATTAGCATACAGCGTATCGTTGCCGCCGAGGCCGTAGAGATCTGCGGAACCGCTGCCCGCCGTGATGGCGAGTCCGCCGGTAACCAAGTTTACAGTTGAACCATCTCCAAAGATGATATTTTCGGTCCTATCGGCGGTTGTCAAAAACTGATCAAAGAGCTCGACCTGGTCGCCGGAGACTCCATCGGTCATTAACAAGTCTTCGCCATCAGAAGTTTCTGTGAAGGTGACAGCCGACTCCGTTAGACCCGATCCCAGCTTCAGCGTATCCGTTCCGCCGTTGTCAAAGATCGTGAAAGCGCCGCTTCCAGATGCGAATGAATAAAGATCATTTCCGGCGGCTCCTTCTGCCAGGATTGCCGCCAATGACGATGTTCCGGCGACAAGCGTATCTGTGCCTGTGGAACCAAACATCGTTTGAGTACCACTTCCGCCCAGAAAGACGTCGCTGCCGCCCTGACCAAACATAGTTTCTGTACCGCTACCGCCTTGGAACGTATCGTTTCCGCTCGCGCCCCACATGGTTTCACTGCCGGTTGACCCGACAAAACTATCATTGCCACCTTCCCCAACAAGAGATTGCAAGGTACCTGTGGCGGTCAAAGTGTCGTTCCCTTCCGTGCCGTACAGCACCGGTGCCCCGGATGGCATCGTAAGAGAAATGCCTTCCAGCGCCTCCGTTGTACCACCATTGAAGACAAGATAGGAAACACCGAATTGCGCGGTTAGCTGGTTGACAATGTCGATGTGGTCGCCGGTGACGCTGTCGGTGATCAGCAAGTCATGTCCCGAAGCTGTCAGACTGACGGCGCCTGTCGTAATGCCGCTGCCCAGCACGATTGTATTGGTCCCTGCATTATCCTGGATAACCAGCGTCCCATCACCTGAAGCATACGAATAGATGTCGTTACCGATGCCGCCAATAGCGGTCGTCGGCCCAGCCCCAACAACGAAAGTATCATTTCCGCCGTTACCGTAAATGGTCTGCGTGCCTGAAGCGGCGACAAGCGTATCGTCACCTGCTGTCCCATAAAAGCTGCTGCCCGAGGTTTCGGTGAGAGAAAGTCCCTCAAGATTAAACGTGCTGCCGCTGGAAAATTCCAGCGTCTGAACCTCTTCATTCGTGTTCAATTGATTCTTGAACGTGATCTGGTCGCCGCTGGTACCGTCTGCCATCAGCAAGTCGTGGCCGGAGGACGTGAAGGTGAGATTCGATAGGCTAATGCCGCTGCCCAATGCAATCGTGTTCTGACCGCCCATTTCGTTAATCACCAGCGTTCCGTCGCCTGAGGCATAGGAATAGGTATCGTCGCCTGTACTGCCGTCAACGGTGGTCGTGCCAGTGCCGATGATAAAGATGTTATTACCACCCCAAATGTCGGCATTCATGATTTCGGTGCCGCTGGAGCCGATATAGGTATCGTCACCGCCATTGCCCAATAAGGTCTCATGACCACTGGCCGCAGTGAGCGTGTCGTCGCCGATGGTGCCATTCAGCACTGCCTGTCCCGAGGTCGCCGTGATGGCGATACCCTGTAAGGTCTCGCTGGTTCCATTGTCGGAAAATACGACCTCGTCAATAACGCTGTCAGCGCTCGCTTGACCTTCTATATCGATAATGTCACCACTAACGCCGTCGGTAACCAGCAGATCGCTCCCCGAATTCGTCCAGGAAATGTTGCTCATCGACAAGCCGGAGAGGACAAGTGTGTTTAACCCGCCATTATCAGAAATCGTATATGCCCCGTCACCCGACGCGAAAGAAAAAGTATCGTCGCCAAGATCGCCAATAACGGTCGTATGACCGCCAGTCGCTCCGACGAACAGATCGTTTCCGCCATTGCCAATAAGCGTCTGAGTGCCGCTACTCGCAAACAGGGTGTCGTTCCCCGACGTGCCATCAAGTTCGGTAACACCGGTCACCGCCCGCAGACGGAGGCCGGTGAATGTCATACTGCTTCCATCAGAGAAGGTTACCTTCTCGATGGCCCGGCCATTTCTCAACTCGCCTTGAAGAACCACCTCATCACCGCTGACACCATCGGTGACGATGAGGTCTTGGGCGGATGACTGGAAACTGAGCGCAGACGCCGAGATGCCAGACCCGAAGGCGAGGACGTCATGGAGACCGCCAGTATCATGGATGGTTACAGCGCCGGTGCCCGAGGCGAACGAATAGGTATCGTTGTAAATTGTGCCTGTGCAAGTCGTGCCGCCGGTAAGCGTGTAACTATTCCCAGTTGCACCGAGACTGGTGGTTGCGCCGGTCGTGAACAGCGCCGTCTGAACGGAATGGTTCTTGACAGTGATTTGGTCACCGGTCACGCCATCAGTGATTAGCAGGTCGCTGCCAGACGTAGAATAACTAAGGCTAGACTGTGAGATGCTGGAATCGAAGAGCAGGTAGTTTTCTGTGCTGCTATCATTGATTGTGACATGACCTTCACCGGCTTTATAGACGTAGTAATCATCGTAGACGCCGCCGCTCACCGACGAACCCGCGCTCATTTGGTAGATATTGCCGAGACTGCCGAGTTTGATCGAAAACCCATCGGAGAAGACAAGGTTTGCGATATTATACTCAATGGTCACTTGGTCGCCAGCAGTGCCATCCGTCAATATTTTGTTCCCGCCCACGTTGGCAACGCTAACATCATATTCTGAGATCGATGAGTCGAGATTCAAAGTATCCGAACCATAGGCGTCCTGATAGGCATAGAGGGAAAGATTCCCGTCGCCCGCCGCATAGTATGCTTCAAAGCTGCCGAAAGCGCTCTCTGTAAACGTCTCTGTTCCTTGACCCGCTATAAAAGTATCTATTGTGCCCGGCGTACCTGTCCACAAATTATTGTTGCCACCATGGAAGACTTCGTTGTTTCCGAGACCGCCGATAAATAAATCACCAACTGAACTACCGTAGAAGATCTCGTTATCGCCATCTCCTATCAGCGTATCGTTACCCCCCTGACTTGCAATGACGGTCTGATTGCCAGCCCACGCACCAATTACGTCACTGCCCGCAGTACCATATATGATCGGCGCGCCGTCCAAAAACGTGGCAGAAACGTCGGCGCCTTGAGAAATAAGATCGCTTCGAAATGCAGCGAATCCTTGTACCTGGTCCAAATCATATGAGTGTAACGCCTTGTTGAAATCTGTCAGTATAGTGATGCCGGCTGCGCGATTTGCGGAGAGGTCATTTAAAATCTCACTTTCTGCCAAAGAAAAATCGAGATCTATATGATCGCTCGAGTCAACAGTTTGTTGAATATCGTCAAATAAACTGCTTAGATCGGTTTGCGCCTCAAGGGTTGCAAGGACGAAATCATGCAATTGTTGATAAGATATAATCAAAGGTTGCGCAGCTTGTACTCCAGGATTGCTCGTGCCATTGTAAGGGTCAACAAAACTAATCCCGTTAAGCTTTTCGAGCGCGTCAAGCTGCTGCGCGTTGACATAGCCGCCTCTTGATGTGGGACTGACGCTTTGAACCCCAGTCCATTGATAAATAATTTCATCTACCAACGTATTGCGTGCTACATCGCTTGTGGCGGCCACGAAGTCTTGAACGTAAGTTTCTAGCGTAGTATTTCCCGCATTCGCCTGACTTTGAATCGCTTGAGATAGGTCAGACACTGTACCAAAGCCAGATATATCGGGGAGCGCCTGAATAGCAGATGATAACGTTAGGTAGGCGTCCGGAATCGTATCAATCGGATTAGTGAGAAATGTTAAATCGGCGACTTCCCCAGTTCCCCCACCCGTTTTGTTAAAAGTGGCGGTTTTGCCTATAAAATTTCCGTTCGCATCAGTAGTATCAGTATTCGTTGTAGACAAGCTGACTGAAGCTACACCAGATGCCGACAATGTTTTTAGTTCCCCGCTGTCAACAACTCCATTCCCGTTTGAATCTGTCCAAACATACAAATTCGACCAGTTTGTATCGGATGAATTGATGACGCCGTCGCTATTACTATCCTGCGCTGAAAGCGCCGCAAAACCATCAATTGCATAGCCTCCTGACAGCGAAGTCGCAGTCCCAAATAACTGGGATCCATTGGTAATTGCGCCTCCACCCGGATCGTAGACCAATATCCCTGTTTGTCCTGCGACCCAGGCGGTCCGCTCTTGGAATCCATCATTCTGAAGATCGAAATATACGCCGTTGGCGACCGAAGTCGTCTGGATTCCAGTTCCAGAAAGATCTATTACCAACGGTTCATAGTGCGGCTTGACGTTGCCGAATAGTGAATTATCGAAGGAGTCGGCCCATTCACCTTTGTCAATTTGGCTGGGATACATCATGTTCGATTCAATTTTGAAGTTCGAAATGATGTAGCTGCTCGATCCGTACGTATAAACCGGCGGCAGTGGCGATGTGGGAACTATAACGCCAAAGGTATGATCTTTAACAAATTTGGAAAAATTTGAAAAATTTTGTGTGTTGTAACCGTTTACAGCATTGTAATCGGAAAGTTTAGTCGCCGCATCGAGTTCCGGATCGATGGCATTCCACTTGCCATCCTCATAATCTTTCATCCCTTGTTGTACCGCCTCCAAATATCCCGGCGGAAACGATCCCTTTTGAGTGCTCATTGTACTAAAATACAAATTCGCAATCTGTGCCGCATCCGTTTCTCCAGCCGCTGCACATGCAACTCCGAAGATGTAATACCCATCGAGAGTATAGGCGCTATAGAAATTACCCATATCCCCATTCAATCTTTGGAAATCCCCAGCTCCCCCTGGTGTAAATGTTTGGGACATGAATTGCGCGAAATCTGGACCACTCAAATTAGCGCGAGCGTATTCCACTGCACCTATTAATTGAGAAATCGTACTAGAGTAGGTGCTGCCGCTAAACCCTACGGGTATATGCAGTTGTAGTATTGATGAAGATCCAATTTGCACATTGCCGCCTCCGCCGGGAAACTGCAGGATAGAATCTCCGGGTGCATAATCGCCAAAGCCATGCTTAATTGGAACAGTCATATGTTACCTTTGTTTGTGATTGATGTCGAATTCGAATAATGTATTGTGCCCAGGATCTTTTTGAGACTCACAGATGCCAAAGATCATTCCCTTATTGGCAACCAGCGATTTAAATCCGCAAATATCTGGGTCTGCAATTGATGAAAAGGTAGCAATCAGCTCCGAAGAGCCGCGATTAAATAGCCTAACCGAATAGCTTTTCGACTCTGCCGATTTGACTTCGCTTTGCACAAATATGAGATTGGTTTCATCATCAACTGCCGCAGCTTCGATTGATTCTCCAACTCCAAATATCGCGGAATTGATAGAACCGCATGATCCAACCGTCCCTGTCTGAGCAGCGGAATGTGCGCTATATATATCAATGCATCCCAGGTCCGCCCTTAACCTAAATAGAGACTTATCTCGCTGGTCAAAGGCTATCGCGACGCCGGGAAGCTGCGGCTTTGGTTCAAAGTGCAGAGACGAGATGTACGCCAAAGAAACTGTATTAATCGTTTCAGCGCCGTTCCCAAACGGAACATATAAGATTTTCTGTTGCCCATCTATCCCCAAAGCTCCGCGAAACTTTTCCATACGTGGATCATTTGATTCAATACCTGACATATATTGGAGCGTCTTTTCGTCATAAACCTGGACTTTGGGACCTGGTTGACCCGGCAAACCGCGCGCTTCGTTGAGCACAAAAATGTGTTGACTTAAATCATCTACAACCATCGATGCAGTTTCTTTTATAAAGCCCTCGTCTCCTCGGAAATATTTTTTTGATAATATCTTCGTCAAGGAGCTAAGATCATAAATCTCGATGAAGCTTTCAAAGACCCCATCTCCGCCTGCAGTAAATAATCGGTTATTCTTAACATCCACTGCTAGCGATACCGCCTCGCCCACATCTAATGGTTTTGCGGCTATTTTTAAGACTTGGGAAGGCATACCGAAATTTGACAGCGTTTCGCCTATCGAATTTCCCGATCCGACCACTGAACCTACGTCTTCAGCACAACTTATCTGGGGCCAAAAAGTTGTTAGTGATATAAAGATGCCTACTAAGAAGAAGATTGGCAGTTTAAGGGTAATTTTGATTCCCACTCTTAAAATTTTGCGTTCATTAATTTGCATCTTTTATCTCCGCGTTAAATTCATTCTGCATTGAAGCATAACTCAAACGCGTCTCGTCCTTCATAAAAGATTCCTACATTGAATGAACTTGTAACAGGATTCCCAGACGCACGTACCTACCCGATCAGGTAGGTTCGAGTAGGAAAAGTACATGATATTCATATATTAAGGGAAATATCAGAAGTTGTCGCGCACCTACTTGTACAAAAAGGCACTCGACAATAGGGGCGACATAGTGGATGTCGACATGCGAATAGGTAAGGTTCACTTTCTGCTTCTGCCAATGAACTTAGTCACTAATCTTTAATTGAGAACTTTTTGGGGTAATTAGGCCCATTGCGGTGGCCTTTAACACGGCAACCCTGTCATTGTGGACGTTCAGCTTCTTGAATATGCCTTTTAAATGAAACTTCACGACATGTGGTGTAACGTCGAGAATGATTGCAATCTCTGGCTGTGACTTGCCGAGGGAGTACCAAGTCAACACTTCCCTTTCCTGCTCTGTCAGACGTACTTCTCCGTCCTTTCCGGGTTTCTGCTCCAGTTCCTGGAACAGGGTGTAGAAATGATGGGAAAGCAGGTGAACATGCGCTAGGACATCTTTTGTAACCGACGCGCCCGCTATACTCGATGCCGCCGTGACGCCCCCGAAGGCGCCGAAAGGACCGCGCAGAGGAATACCTATGCCGTTATGCAGCGCTGTCGCCGGCCCTTCCAGGAAGATTCTGGCATGCCCGGTATTGAGGCGCTTGACAGCTGTCAGATCATTCCAAGCAAATGCGCCTTTCGCCACCAACATATGCTGGCGCATCGGTTCGAACCCTCTGGCAAAATATCCAGCTAACCAATCCTGCGGAAAATTTACGGCAACAATATGGCCTGCTTTACGGTCGATGGAATAATGGTCCGTCAGGAGACTAAATAGCAGCCGGTCAAAGCCAGCGAACGCCATGGCCTGTTCCCAGATTGCCACCAGTTCTCGAGCTGTTTTCGCCTGGTTCGCAGAGGTGATGAAGGATTGAAGGGACATTATGCTTACATCACTTTCCCCCGTAGGAAGCGCATTTTTTTAGGAACCGTGCGCTTTCAGTGCCTATCCCGGAGGCCACGTAGGTCACATGCTCCAAGCTATGACCGGTCAAATAGCGATAAAAAAGCAGCGCAATTAGATATGTGCCAACTACGTTTGGATGCGTGGCATCAGGAGCATAAATTTCCGGCGCGCCCTTGAGCGGGCGACAGGCAGCCCAATAGTCTCCAACCGGGACGACGGGCGCCTTAATTTGAGCGGCAACGGCATTCGTAACCCGATCGATCTGCATCTGCATTTGCTCGGGATTGATCATCCCGGAGTTAGGATATTTGGCAGGATCATACCAATCTGAACCGGGTTTGCGCGACCAAGTTTCGTAAACGATGGGTTGCGTGCCGCTCTTCCTTGCCAGATTGCTCCAGTTGATCATGCCGCGCTGCATAACAGGGATCCATTCCGGGATCAGCGTTTGCATGCTGTGCTCTTGTAAAACCATCCAGTCGAAGTGATGGCTAAGATACAGCGTCCGGGGCTCTGTTTCGTTCCACAGCTCGTCAAGGGTATGATTTCCTTCGGCTGCCATGACAGTTTGGATATTCACAGGGTTTTGCGTATCCGAAGCAGCGACCGCTGCGATCATATGCGGAAGGTCATGAAAAAAGGTGTAGCTGTTGCCGAGGAAGAACACCCATATGGTTGGAGCATTAGGCGGCGTCGGATCCTTCACATGCTCTGGCTGCCTGGCAAAATATTTTATGCAACAGATGACCATCACTATCAGACCGATGGCGGCGATCACCATGTTCAGAAATGACGATTTCCCCGTCATCGAGTGATCAACCCCGTCATATTCCCATCGGCGAATTCCTTCAGAGCCGTCTCAAGATCGGCTAATGGCTCTCGCCACCTCCGCGCATCCGTCTGGCGGAAAACTCTGAAGCTCGGGTACCATGGGGAGTGGCTAATGCGGTCGAACCACCGCCAGTCCGACGTGCGGCGCAACATCAGGAAGGTCGGAATGCCCAAAGCACCCGCCAAATGTGCGACCGACGTGTCAATTGTAACAAGCGCATCAAGGTTCGACAGCACAGCCGCTGTTTCCGCGAAATCCCGCAAATAAGGCGACATATCGGTAATGAAAGTGTCTGCGCCCAAAACCTTCAGATCGTTCGATCGATCGCCGACTTGAAGGCTGAACAGCGAAAAGCGTGCATTGCCCAATACCGGAAGGATTTGGCCTAGCGGACACGAACGATCACGCGGCAGCAGCTGACCTGCCCAGACGATGCCCAATTTCAGCCGATTATCATTCGGCATAGCTTTCGCAGTTTGCGGCGCCATCTCTGGTGCATTCAGATACGGTACCTCCTTTGGAAGGGTTTCCAATGTGATGCCCAACAATCCAGGCAAGCTAAGTAACGGCAAATAGACATCGCACTGTGGAATTACCCGCTCTCGAGGCACAACGGCGTCGACGCCGGGTGCCAAGGTCATCAGGCGCATTAGCTCGGGCTGGCATTCCAGTACCACCTTGCCGACACCATAGTCCTTCAGCATCGGAATGAAACGTGCGAATTGCAGTACGTCGCCGAAGCCTTGCTCGTCGTGAAGAAAGATGGATCGGCCTTCCAACGGTGAGCCGTCCCATCGCTTCAGCGGCAAAGGCTTGCGTTTGTAAGCCTTCGGAATGCGCGTCCGCGTCTCATAGCCAATTAAGCCGCGCTCGTAATCCCCCTGCTGGAGCAGCAATAGCGCACGATCCCATTCGACATCCGGATTATCGGGCCTCAGCGCTAGTGATTGATCCAGCATCGCAATTGCCTTCTGCGGCTGTGCATTATCACGATGGACCAGCGCGGCGTTGTAAATATGCACAGGGTCGTTAGGCTTTATCTGCATGGCTTGGCCATGCAACGCCTCCGCCTCGTCAAAGCGTCCTTCCTCACGATATGCATTGGCGAGGTTCGAGAGTATACCCGTATCCTGAGGTTTCAACGCATGGGCGCGACTATAAGCGGCGGTCTTGGCCGCCGGGCGCTTCACATCGCGCATCAGGACGCCCAGATTATTGAACAGGTCCCCATTGCGGCTGTCGATAGAACCGGCCTCGGCGTAGAGATCTAGAGCTTTCAGGAAATTTCCTTTCTGCGCCATCTGAGTACCTGCGGCATAGAAGTTTCGCGCGAGTTCGTATCGGTCGACCGAAGGGTCTGGAATCTGGGGCACAGGTTCTGGACGAGGTTGACCGTAAGAAGGTTTAGGCTTAATGCCCGGCGCGAATTCGATAATGTTGCCGTTGTGGCCGTTTTCCACGAAAGGAACGAGAGTACCGCCTTCATCCTCCCGTTCGAAGCGCCAAGCCGTGAAACCATGCTCATCGAACAACGCGCGCAAGTCTTTCAAGCGCTGCTGTCCGGCAGGCCGATCTCCGTTGTACTGGACACCACGTTCCCAGATGACGATGGCGACGTTGCCTGAGGTGAGCAGCCTCTTCATGCCCGCGATCACTTCGGGCTCATGGCCTTCGACGTCGATTTTGACGATGACGCGCCGGCCCTTCAGGTCTTTGCGTTTTTTCATTTCATCGTCGACGGTGACGACGGGAATATGCCCCCCATCTTGGCGTAACAGGCTGTGACCCATGGTGCTTTCGGGAGCCAGCTCGCCCTTGCCGGGTCGGTCGGATACGGCCGCGGCGACGATTTCAACATTATTCTGAAGATCGTTTTCCTTGAGCGTCCGTTTCAGGTTAGTCACATTGTCAGGTGAGGGCTCGAAAGCAAGCACCCGCACAGGGTCCTTCGCATCCGGCCAGCGGGTGGCGGCCTGCATCGACATGATGCCCCAATGCGCGCCAATATCCAGAAATACGTCACCCGGTTCCAGATGTGCATCCAGCAGGCTCCGCGTACCGTACTCGTACCCGGCCCCAATACGCTCACGGCGGATCATGAATCCAACGCCCGGGTCATTGAGTAGATGACGCGGTGTGGTGATCGTGAACCGGGGTTCGCCATTCTTGTTCACAAAAATGCTGTTGGCGGTCGCAGTCGCTGGCTCTACTGGATCGGGCTGCTGGGCGACGAGCTTCTTCAACTCCTTGGTCATTTCTCTGACGGAATGGGTCCAGTCGCCGTCCATACTATTCCGGAATAACCGCATGGTCGGATACCAGGGACTGTCATCGCGTTTGAGCTGCCAGCGCCAGTCGGGCACACAGGGGACCATGCACCAGCAAGGCTTGCCTAAGGCACCCGTCAGATGCGCGACCGATGTATCGACGGAGATGACGAGATCCAGTTGCTTGATGACGGCGGCGGTGTCGGCATATTCCTTCAAATATTTCGAAAAATCCGCGATCAACGCCGGATGGGCGTGTTTATCGATATCCTTGGCGCGAGGTCCAACCTGCAGGCTGTAAAAGCGCACGCCGGGAATGCCCATCAGCGGCATCAACGCTTCCAAGCCGGTCGTCCGGTTATGGTCGTCGGGATTCGTAGCGCTCCCCGCCCATACTAATCCCACGCGTAGCTTGGTGCCTTGCGGGGCGGGCGGGAAATGCGCCTGCCGGTTCGTCGCGATATAAGGAATCTGCCCCGGTAGATCCTTCGCACCCAGCTTCAGCTTATGCGGCAGGCTGAGAAGCGGTGCATAGAAATCGTATTTCGGCAAGGGTCGCCAGAGACAAGTGACCTTCGCGACGCCTTCAACGGTTTCCACCAGCGACACCAGGGACTTCTGACAAACAACAATCACCTTCGCGCCACGATTAGCCAGAGGCGTCAGGAAGCGCAGAAACTGGATCGTGTCGCCGAACCCCTGCTCGGCATAGATGAGGATTGTTTTGCCTCTCGGATCGGAGCCGTCCCATTCGACGCCGTTGATCTTGGGCTTCTTCTTGTCCGTCCTTTCGCGTCGAGCTTCGTAAGCCGCCCAGCCCTTCTCGAAATCTCCCATCAAAAGGTGCCACCGCGCCAAGCCGAGACGCGCGTCGAGGTGCTTCGGGTCAAGGGCGGCGGAAATCTTTAAGTGCCGTAAAGCCTCTTCCATCTGGCCGAGACCGGTTAACGCCTGGCCGATCCCGCCATGAACTCGGGGATGATCCGGCTGGATTTTTTCAAGGGCCCGGTACTCCGCCAAGCTTTTCTGAAGATGCTCCTCGGTTTCGCCCTGTTCCAGCCACAATGTCGCGAGTTCAAGACGCGCGAGGAAATCATCGGGCCGTAAGCTGACCGCGCGCTTTAGCGCGGCTTCGCCAGCCGCATGAAACTTCTTCGTCAAAAGCAGCCTTGCAAGTGCAACCCAGACCTCGGGCAATAGAGGCGCCTTTGCCAGCGCCGCCTTCATTGCTTCCTCGGCCTCATCCGTGCGCTGAAGCTCGAGCAGCGTGTTGCCCATGTTTTGCCAGGCTTCGACATTGTCCTGCTCGATGGCAAGGGCCCGCAGAAACCATGGTATCGCCTCGTTATGCCGCCCCATCCGACGCAATGCCGCGCCTTTATTGACGATGGCAGCCATCTTTCGGGGATTGCGCTTCAAGACCTCGTCATAAGCCTTGATTGCCTCTTCGAACTTCCCCGCTTGCTGCAACAGCAATCCATCGCGCAAGGCTTTTGCGCTGTTATCCGGTGGCAGCGGAATTGGCGTCGAAAGTGCGGGCTTGATGGGTTCCTTTTTGAGTGCTTTAGACGGGCGAGGCATGGTAAGCTCCTGATCTTTCAGTTATCTTTCCTGGAAACTGTCGTGACGATAGCGGCGGATAGGGTCGAGAAGATAGTCGATGACGCGCTGGCGGTCGGTCTTGATTTCGGCAGTCACGGTCATGCCCGGCGTCAGTTGGATGGTTTTGCCGTCGACCAGCATGGTGTCCTGATCGAGACTGATACGGGCGATGTAGGTTGGGTCAGAGGGTTGAGGTGCAGGGCCAGTGCCATTTGGCGCTGAAGGCTTATCGTTCGATTGTTGTTGTCCTGCTGACGATGAATCGCGACTTACCGCAAGCACTTTGCCATGCCTAAGGCCATACCGCGTGAAGGGAAAGGTTTCGAGCTTGATTTCTGCCTCCTGCCCCTCATGAACGAAACCGATATCCTTATTCTGAATATTGGCTTCGATCTCGAGCACAGCCCCCTTCGGCACAATGACCATCAGCTCCTGTGCCGGCGTCACGATGCCGCCGACCGTATGGACGGCCAGCTGCTGCACAACACCGTCGACCGGTGAAGTCAGGGTACGGCGCTTGGCAAGGTCCCTTGCTTTTATGAGCTGCTGCTGGGTATCAGCCGCCTTTTGTTCGGCATCCGACTGGCTCTTCAGCGTCGTGGATACGAACTTCGACACCGCCTCTTTGCGCTGCTCTGCCAATTGCTGAAGCGCCGCATCGCTTTCGTCAAGCTTATGCATATCTTCGGCCAGCCCTTGCCTGCTTTCAATCAGCGACTGCTGTTCGCGACTCTCCTCGATGACGGAGGAATAGCCCTTCGCGACGAGATTCTGGCGCAAGGTCGCGCGCTTCTCAATGAGGGGAAGCGTCGCCTTCAGCTTCTCGATGTCAGCCTCGACCTGCTTGCGTTCGGCGCGCTTTTGAGCAATGTCGCTGTCGATAGCGGCAAGATTGGCAGCTTGCTCTGACAAATCGCTGCGAAGCTGCGCCAGCTCGTGCTGAACGGACGTCGGGTCTGCGCCTGCCGGGATGCTTTTGACGAACTCGCTTTCGACATCTGCGCCTGGACCTCTTGCAGCCGCCTCGACCGCCAATCTCGCTGCCTCCATCTGGCTGTCCATTAATTCATGATCCAGACGCTGAGCCTCGGCAAGGCTCTCCGTCGGATCGATTTCGACGAGGACGTCGCCTGCTTTGACGACCTGGCCCTCGACAACGTCGATGCTGCTAACCGCGCCGATTTCAAGCGGCTGGATAACCTTAACCTTTCCGCTGGGAATGATGCGCCCCTGCGCGGTGGCCACTTCGTCCACTTTGCCCACATAGGACCAGGCGAGCGCGATCAGGAAAAACGTGCAGATGGTATAGACCAATGCGCGTCCCAAGGGTGATGGAGGACGCTCGATGACCTCGAGCGCCGCGGGTAGGAATGCCTTTTCGACATTATCCTGATTGGCCGGGATCAGCTTTCGCAAGCGGCTGAGGCCGCCTTGCCGGTATTCAGCAGCATTATGCGGCTTCATCTTTGTTCTCCCCTGACTGCATGCGATAGAGCTTGGCATACCGCCCGCCCTGCCTGAGCAGTTCATGATGCGTACCGTCCTCGACGAGGCGTCCGCTTTCGATGGTCAGAATGCGGTCGGCATACCGCAATGCCGCAAGGCGGTGGGCAATGATGACGACGGTTCGCCCACTGCAAATGGAGCGCATATTCTGCTGGATGGCGAATTCGCTTTCATAATCGAGCGCGCTGGTCGCCTCGTCGAAGATAAGGATCCGCGGATCGCCCACCAGTGCGCGAGCAATCGCAATACGCTGACGTTGCCCGCCGGACAGAGAAGCCCCGCGTTCTCCTACGATGGTGTCGTATCCCTGCGGCAGAGCCACAATGAACTCATGCGCTCCTGCAAGCTTTGCCGCGGCGATCACTCGATCCAGGGACATGGCCGGGTCAGCGAGTGCGATGTTTTCGCGAATGGTCATGTTGAACAGGATATTCTCCTGCAACACCACGCCGATCTGGCGTCTTAACCATGAGGGGTCAGCCAGCGTCAGGTCGATGCCATCGACCAGAATGCGGCCCGCTTCGGGCACGTAAAGCCGTTGAACCAATTTGCCTAGCGTGCTTTTTCCTGATCCGGAAGGGCCGACGACGCCGATGACTTGTCCGGACGGAATAGCAAAGGAGATATTTTGTAGCGCAGGCTGGCAGTCCGGTCGATAGCGGAACGTCATATTGTCAAAAATGATTTCGCCTTTTATTCGGGGCAGCGACGCACCCGCAGCCGAATGCGGCTCCGGTGCATTGTTGAGAATATCTCCGAGCCTCTCGATTGAGATACTGGCCTGCTGGAAGTCCTGCCAAAGTTGGGCAAGGCGAAGAACGGGTGAAGTAACACGGTTGGCAAGCATGTTGAATGCGACCAACTCGCCCACGGTCAGACTGTTATCTATCACCGCATGCGCGCCAAACCATAATACAGCTGCATTCGTCAGCTTGGAAATCAGCTGTGCTACCTGGCCGCCATTTGCATTCAGGTTGGCCGCCTTGAAGCTGGCGCCAACATAGGCGGCGAGCTGCTCTTCCCAGCGGCGCTGCAATTGCGGTTCGACCGCCATCGCCTTGACGGTTTCGATGCTTGTTACACTCTCCACGAGAAAAGCCTGGTTTTCAGCGCGGCGCAAGAAACGCTCCTGCACCCTCTGGCGAAGCAGCGGCGTAATCGTTATCGACAGCGCGACAAAGCAGGGAATGGACAGCAGGACGATGCCCGTCAGCGTCATGCTGTATACAGCCATGACCGCAAGAAATACGACGGTAAAGAGACTATCGATAACGAGCGTCAGGGCCGACCCGGTAATGAATTCTCGAATGCTATCGAGCTCCCTAACCCGCGCTACGCTGTCGCCGACGCGCCGCGCGCCAAAATATGCCAATGGCAGCGCCAAAAGGTGCCTGAAGAGCCGAGCGCCCAAAATGACGTCAATGCGGTTCGTCGTATGGCTAAAGACATATGTTCGCAGAGCCCCCAGAAGCGCTTCGAAGCAACCAATGACAGCCAAGCCGAAGACGAGAACATCGAGCGTCGTAAGACCGCGGTGGACAAGCACCTTGTCGATGACGACCTGAAAGAATATTGGCGACACAAGTCCGAACAGCTGCAGGAAGAACGATGCCACCAGGACTTCGCCCAAGAGCCAGCGGTACTTGACCATCGCCGTGAGGAACCAGCGGATGTCGAATTTTCTCAAGGCGTCCATCGCACCCGCGCGCCGGGCTACGAGGATCAGCTTACCGCTCCAGATTTCCAAAAATTCCCTCAGCGGCATGGTGATCGGTCGTGCGAGGGTAGGATCATGTAAAAGAACTTCGCCCTTTTCATCGTTAAACTTGGCGAGAATGACGCTGGAGCCGTCGTTTTTCAGGGCGATGGCGGGTAAAGGCGTTTTCTTGAGGCGATCTTTTCTGCTGCGGATAAGTCGCGCTTTCAGACCCAGCTCGCGGGCCAAAATGATAATATCATCGGTATCGAGGCTTGATCCTGCTCTGCCACGCCTGTGCCGCAGGGCCTCCTCCTCGACAGCAACCCCATGAAATCGCATCAGCAAGGCCAGGCAAACGAGACCGGTATCTAATGATGCGCTGGCAAGGGCATTGACGGCATGCGGTGCGGTACTTTTATTTTCATACGCGGGGTCGATGCGTTCAGTCATTTTATGAAATACCTATACTGTTGATGATGACGCTTCCCATTCTTAATCGTTCTTTCCGGCGCTCGTGTTGATCGTGTAATTGGTGCCCTCACGCAGGATCATGAGAATTAACTTACCGCTCCAGCTTTGTAGAAATTCTCCGACCCCGACTACGACTAGCCGCAACACGTCGGGATCGTACAAAAGGATCTCTCCCTTCCTTTCATCGAACTTTGCAATGACGGTGAAAGAACCATCGTTTTTTAGTGCAACGGCCGGAAGCGGCATTTCACCGAGACGATTTGCATCGATAGACACGAGACGCGCCTTGAAACCCGCCATTTGAGCGATGACGATAATATCGTTGCAATCAAGATCCGCTTCAGCTTTGCCGCGCATATTCCGCACAACGGTCTCATCGAGTGCAAACCCGTTAAACCGCATCATCTGTGCGAGGCAAGCGAAGCACGTGTCCGCCTGAGCCCCTTTCTGGTCGATGGAAACGTCTTGCGTGTCCCAATTACCGTCATTGGCGTATTTGACATTCGTTTTCATTATTTCGCACCTCGAGCTTTCAATGTTCTTCGCTTCCAGTTCCGATCCACTTGTTTTGAACCGAAGCATAGTGTCTCTGCGGATCGTATAGATCGACATTCAGTTTCAGATTTTTGGCTGTAAACTGGCCGACTGCAGCCATGAGCTGGATCATCGCCACAGTCCGATCATGCTCTGCCTGCAAAGCCGAGACCTTGGAATCGAGCAATTCTTGCTCCGCGTTCAGGGTATCCGTGCTTGTTCGATCCCCTACCCGCTCTTCCTGTTTCATACCGTCCAGAGCCGCCGAAGCGGACGCAACCTCCTCCTGGCGCCAACCGATGTTATTCGCTGCTGCCTCCATCTGGTCCCAAGCCTGGAATGCTGTGTCCTCCGCGACCCGCTGCGCCTCGCTCACTTCCTCCCGCTTCTCGGAACGTTCCTGATATGCGGCCCGTAAACGCGCATAGTCACCGCCTCCCGTATAAAGAGGGACTTTGACCTGCAGCAAAACTTCATTGTTTTGCGTGCGATTATTCGCAATTCCAACCTGAGGGACATTCTCGTTGCGGGTGTCGTTAAGGCTCCCATTCAGCGATACGACGGGCAAAAGACTCCCGCGCACCACCCCGATATTCGCCTTGGCAGCCTTCTCTGCATGGCTTGCGGCAATAACTGCCGGCGCGGAATCCGAGGCCCAGTTTGCCGCCTCTTCGCGGGATTTCGGTAAGACGGGATTAAGGACCGGCTTTGTCAGCGTCCCGGGCGCCTGTCCAATAAACCGCAGGTAAGATGCTCGCGCGATGCTGAGATTTTGCTCGGCATTGTTGCGATCTGCATGCGCGCGCGCAAGACGTGACTCCGACTGACTGACATCGGTTCGGGTTTTTTCGCCTAATTTAAAGCGCTGCTCTGCCTGTTCAAGCCAATCTTTCAGGCTAATCTCGTTGGCCGCATACAAGGATAGGACAGCTTCATCCTGAAGGACATCAAGATAAGCTGTTGCCGCACTGACTAGGACGGTTTGTTCTGTGACGGTAAGCTGCGCGCGCTCTTGGGCGACGTTTTGCTCAGCCTGTCGGGTTGCCGCAATCGTGCTTCCGCCGTTGAAAACCGGTTGGGACAACGTCAGGTTCGTATCAATAGGCTTGAGATCGCCGGAGGTATTGTCAAACTCCTGATGAGAAAAACCGGCGTCCGCCTGGGCGGTCAGTGAGGGACGCCAATCCGACTTTGCAATTGCAACCCCTTCATCAATGGATCGCAGCTTCGCCCTCTCAGCTTGCAGAGCTGGATTGCTGGCGTAGGCCATCGCCAAAGCGTCCTCAAAACTCTCTGCATGCACCGAAGTTGGACTAAATACTGCAAAAACGGCAGCCAAGCCAATTAAAACGCTTCGAAAAGACAATGTTGCCAGTGGAAATGACATGCTGCCCCAACTAAATCAGCGAAAGTTCCTTCATCAGCAGTTCGATACCCGAATGCTGATGCGCGATAGCGACGATTAGTTTCCGCTATAGCATTTACTCGTGCCGAAGATGTGACGCAGACATGACAGTTCCGTGCAGGGCTGGATGCCCTGGTACCTTGATGTCATTTAATCTTTCCCCAGACTTCCGCAGGCCGGTAGGCAGCCTGCGGTTTAGAAAAAAACACGGGACACAATGTCCAGTGGTCGAAAAATTTTTTGGTTTCGGTCGGACGTATAGATGATTCTTTTGGGTACGTCATCACACATTCGAGAAATTTTTCAAAAATGAGAATTAAATGAGAAAGTGATAAATGACGCTTCTACTGCAACTTTGATCTGTAGAGTTTTGTTTTTAAGGAGATTTAATTTTCGTCGACATACAATGGTATGCAGTTTTGCATTATCTATACATTTCCACATGTAACCATAATGAAAACGAATTTCGCCTTAGTTGACGAAAGCAACAATCTGTAATTGAGGAACGACCCGTTAGTAGTAAAGGAATTCAGGCGAGATATTTAAACAGTCGTCGTCAGCTAGTGAATTTGTGTCCGGCTTTACGATGCATTCATCATTTCCTGCTAATTTTAATAAATAACAGATCATTGAACCTGGGGGCCGCCATGAAAAGTCTTCTGCGTGTCACTGTGCTCTTCACCTTTCTGTTTTTCTGTTCGCAAATTGCGAACGCAAGGGGTGGAGGTGGACATGGTGGCTGGGGACATTCTTCAAGCCACTACTCCAGCCGCAGTTACTCACATTATTCAAGCCATCGTTCTTACAGTTCCACACATCATTATCACCGCAGCTACCACAGTTCTGGTCACGTAAACTCCCAGAGCGTTTACGTCCACGGGTACTACCGAAAGAATGGAACTTACGTGCATGGCTACCATCGCACTCGGCCAAATCATACGAAGCTTGATAATTACAGCACTAAAGGGAACATCAATCCTTGGACGGGTAAGCCAGGCACTGTAAACCCCTACTAAAGCCAATTAGAGTTTGGGAGAAATGAAATGGCTACAAAACGCATCGCCGTGTTTCTTGACGGCACTTGGAATACCCTTGTGGACAATACCAACGTCTGGCGCCTGAAGACTCTTTGCGATGTCTCGAGTGGCGAACAAATTGCGTATTATAGTGCCGGCGTTGGCACGCAATTCGGAGAAAAAGTCCGCGGCGGCTTGTTCGGCTATGGCCTCGATCAGGAAGTTATCAGCGCTTATGAGTGGTTGATTGAGAATTATTCAGATGGCGACGAATTATTTCTTTTCGGATTCAGCCGCGGTGCTTACACAGCAAGAAGTCTGTCCGGTCTAATTTCAGAATATGGAATGATACAGCTTGGGGCTCCCCTTTCCATTCATCAGCTTTACCAGAGATACATGCTGGGGACTGGAACAAAGTCAATTCGACAATTAATTGGTCAGCAGAAAGGTCCATCTAAACCGGCGCTCTCAACTGAAGAGAAATGGCTCCTTGAATATTCGAGGCCTATACCAATTAAATTCGTGGGCGTATGGGACACTGTTGGTGCCCTTGGCGTTCCATTTGGCGACATTCCCGTGGTTAGCCGCTCGAATTACAAGTTCCTTGAAGTCGATCTGAGGATCGACAATGACTTTGCGTATCACGCTTTGGCAATCGACGAACACCGCAAAGCTTTCGCCCCCACTCTTTGGCAGAAGATGACGCCGGCAGGTGCGGCGACTTCAGACGGGCCGAAACCTAGACCTCTGTCCGATGTCGAACAAAGATGGTTTGTCGGCGCGCACTCCAACGTCGGAGGAGGATATGCCAACGATCTATTGGCTCAAATACCTTTAAATTGGTTGATGGAGAAAGCAACAAGTCATGGGCTGAAGTTCAAGAATAAGGTCATCATCGATGGCGATGAGATCAGGGGCGCCATCGCAGATTCCTATGCGGAGATGGGGCATGGCGCATATGAGATATTCTCAAGCCCATATTTCCGGAAAATCGGCACCGATCCAGTTATAAGCGACGGAAAGAAGATGGAGATGATTAACGAAAGCATCGACGCTTCGGTTTTCAAAAGATGGCAAATAGACAAAGATTACAGACCCCCAAATCTTGTCGAATGGGTGGATAGGCGTAAGGCGGACGTCGAGAAACTGCAAAAATCAGTTCTGGCGGCCGACGCAAGCGTTGTTGCGCCTT
Source organism: Alphaproteobacteria bacterium (assembly GCA_025934695.1). Classification (GTDB taxonomy): domain Bacteria; phylum Pseudomonadota; class Alphaproteobacteria; order Micavibrionales; family UBA2020; genus JAPWJZ01. The sequence goes on along the minus strand of JAICWS010000004.1, from coordinate 114,818 downwards.
AGAAAATTTATTCGTAAGCCCTCGAAGAGTATGGCGTCGGCAAAGGATTTCACTGATACCCGTATTTTGCCGAAGGCGGTGAGCTTCATGCGGGTTCGCCGCCCTTCTCACCTCCGCACTCGCTCCATGTCGAGACGACGTCCCGACGGCTTCTCCTGCGGTCCCGGCGCTTATATGGGTCCCGGTCCCCAATTCCGGAAGATACCTTTAAGCTTCCGCAGTATCTCCGCTCATATCTCGATCCCTTGGCAATAATGAGGTCATTTCTGCGAGCTTTTGGAATTGCGTTAGTATTTCCGGGTGATGCTGCGAAAGGTATCGAGTAACTTTCACGTTATCCAGCAACGCCGACAGCCAGGTTTTCGCGAGCGTCAGGTTCAAAACATCAGTTCCATAGCTTTCTTCAATCAGCTGATAATCTCGCTGAAGGCTTTGCATCTCGTCTTCCATGCGCGCCATCTGGGCGTCATCCAGTCCCTTTACGCGCTTAGCCTTGGAAGGATCGACAAGCTGATCTCTCGGTGTTGCCGCCAATAGGGCGCTCATATAGGAATACGAATAGTTATTGGCATCCTTCATCAATGCCGCGGCTTCGATTTGACGATATGGAATCATACGCTTCATTAGCGGAAATATCCCCATAGCCACCATCTTGTCCTTCAGGATTTCCGCGGCCTCCGGACATATTCCCTTCAGCATGTTCTTCTTCCGAACGATGCATTCGCGATCCATGTTGAGCGCCCGTGCGATACGGTTGACGGAAACGCCGCGTTCGACAGCTCGCAAAATCATCTTATGCTCTTGGACGGGAGACAGGCGGTTTACGTACTTGTTGTACGTGAATGCTTCATCGTCCGTAGATAAGAGACAAATGACAGACGCTCTTCCTAACTCTTTGAGCGCCTCGATCCGAAGATGTCCGTCCAGCAAAATATAGCGGTCCTTGCCATCCTTAGCGACAACTGGCGGTTCGATCACGCCGACCTCTTGGATCGATGCTACAATTTGCCGATATTTTCGCCCTTGACGCGCGACGTCGGTCACGGCTTTAAGCGGCATGATCTTATCAAAAGTGAGCTCAAGGGTGTCCGTGTCAAACCCGAGACTGATTTCTTGAGTTGAAGGCAACTTGGACGTGCGCGCCATAATGTTAATCCTTTCCGTGCACGAGGTATGAAAGCGGCTTGGGGAGTGTCATAAGTCCCTCTGCCTTGAGAATGGCCATGAAATGGTCCTCTTTGAACAAGCTCTTGAGGGCTTCCGTGATAAATAAAAGGTTACTGCTGACAACCTCGGCTTTACGTGTCAGGAGCCTCTTGCGGTCAGCCTCCTTCTTGTAAACTTTGAGAACCTCGTTCGCCGTTACAGCGCGCCTCGGCGCATATTTGCCGGACCCACGCTCGTGATAAGCTTTTCCCGAAGATCTGCGGGTTTCAATGAGCTTCTTGGCAATCATAAGTTTGCGACCGCTGAGCTGCTCCGTTTCATATAACTCTCGCAGCATTCGCTGCATTTCTTCATCCGGCGTATTTGCGATTTGCATTGCTGTCGTAAGCGGTATATGTCCGGCTTCGACTGCCGTCACAAGCCTCTCTTCACCCGTTTCGAGAAGGTGAACAATCCCCGCAACATAATCAGCAGACAGGCCGGTCTTGCTGCCAATTTCTTCCGCAGTGTATCCTTGCTGTCGCAACAACCCAATTCCCTGCATGAGATCGACGGCACGATGGTGCGTTCGTGCGCAATTCTCGACTAAACTCATAACAAGAGTATCTTCCTCGTTCGCGTCAATAATGATTGCGGGAATATGCTTTTGACCGCAGGCCTCGAATGCCTCCAATCTTCCTTGTCCGCAAACAAGATCATAGTCTTTTCCCGGAACTTTGTTGTGGCAAGGAGTGATTGTAATGGGTCTTTTGAGGCCTACGTTCATAATATTTTCGGCGATGCCTTTGAATATTCTTTTGCTGCGCACGCGGGGATTTAAAACATGGATTTTAGCAACTTCGATCATTTCAACACTTCGGGACTTCATGCTACCTCCTGTAATGCGACTCGCTCCGTAAATTGGAAGAGCGGTTCAAGATCGTCAAAGCGATAGGCGTCGATGGACAGACCATTTTCCTCCGAGAGCCGGAGATATGGATTCTCCAAGTCAATCGATGGCAGCAAGAAATAATCCAATGGACTTTCATTTGCGCTATCCATGCGAATGATCAGCGTAATGTCGGGCTGGAGACCTGCATCGAGATAGATTTTCCAGCGCAGGTTCTTGCGAACTCCCTGGATGCGGCAACGCGCAATGACGGCAGACAATCTTAATTCATCATTGATAATCAACAGATCCGACTCGTCCCGACGGACCTTTCCCCCTAACGCACTAATTTTGCTTGCGCTTTCTTTAATAATTTCAGCATATAGCTGCCTTAACCGGCGATTAATCAGGATATAGCGGTAATCGCGCGCTGGCGTATATCCAATCAGCTGGTAAGCTCGCACGAGGCTTCCAAAGCGCGTCGAATAGGCGCTGCTGGAGGGCATATTGTCGGCCTCATCGATAATCAAACCCGACAACCAGCCTTGGCGTTCTTGTAGAGATTTGAGGCGCCCAAGCATGTCATCATCGCTCAGTCGCCGCGAACGCTCGCGGATCATACCTTGAGCAGTGAAGAAATACTTTTGATCTACGATGCCCTGAAAAGCGCCATCGGCCCTTATCCACATGTCCGGAGTATTCTCGACGTGCCTTTGCTTGAGCTTAAATGAAGTTTTATTGAAAACGTTGTTACCGATATACTTTTCGTTAGTCAGTATCTGATGCACGGTGCCACGGGTCCAGCCGCGTCCCATGTCCGTTAAGATTTCTTTTTGATTAAGAATGCGAGCGATCTCCAGCTCCGTCTTCCCCTCGTCGACAAAAGCCCTATACATCCAGTTGACAGTTTCAATTTCTTCCTCCGGACCAGGCACCAGAATGACGCGGTCCGTTTGAAAGCTCTTATGCTCGCCCCGGCGGAGAATGCCCTTCAGCTCGCCCTTTTCGTTAATAAGCATCCGGCGAAGGCCATAGCCGGCCATTCCTCCCTGCTTAAATCCTTTTTCGATCAACCGGCATTGCCCGGCGAAGACTTTAGCGGATAATTCGCGGCTATACTCGCCTGCCATGCTCCGCTTTATGCTTTTCATGAGATTGGCTTGCAGGCTTCCATCATTGCGGAAGGACTCAGCAACATACTGGACATCGAAGCCCGCTCGTCGGCAGATGAATTCGTAATAGGCGCTTTCATCAACGTCTTGAAACCTTCCCCATCGCGTAATATCCAGCACGAGAATCGATCCAAACTCCTTGGTTCCTGCCTCGACATCCGCAATTAAGTTTTGGAGGGCATCCCTGCCGCTGAAGCTGAGACCGCTTCTCCCGCCATCGGTATAGGTCTTTACGATTTCGAGATCGTATTTTTCCGCATATTCGCGAATCGCCGCACTTTGATTCTCAATGGAATACTTTTGGTGATCCGTGGACATACGGACGTATATAGCTGCCCGTCGCGTCGCCTGGGCGCTGGCGACGTCCGTGGGTGCCGCTCCAGCACCCATTCGTACTTCTGTCATGAAACTCCCCGTTTCGCCGTTCTAATAACTGACTAACAGTTGATATATTTCATATTACCGCATGGGCCAGAGTCGTGTCGCAGAAAAAAAAGGCGCGAGTTTTTCATGAAGGCTATTCAACAAAAGAAGGCGACAAGTTCATCGACGCGGTCGCGTCGGCACTCCACAACGACTTCGGAAACGAGCCGCACGCGATAAAGCGCATAGCCCTACTTGCGGATGCAAATGCCAATACCGTCAAAAACTGGTTTACGCGCAGAAATGCTCCGTCTGCGTTGCATCTGTTGCGCCTCGCTCGCGGCTCAACATCCCTTCTTAAGTTCATTCTCGAACAGATTGGCGGCGTCGACCTGCGTGAAGCTTTCGAGCTTCTTGACAAAGATGGCGAGAGCGCTGAACGTCCTCCGCGAAAGTTTCTCGATGACAAACTTCCTAGTGCAGAAAATTGCACAATAAAGGTAAGTCGTCCTCTTGCCGCTGCGCGGAAGCTCAATAAACGACAGCTTTGGATCTTAAGCCAACTGGAGCAAGGTCGGAAAATTCGAGCTGATGATATTGCCAAGACATGGGATGTCAGCCTCCGCGCCGCTCGCATGGACATTTCGAATCTTGCGACAATGGAACTGATTTCTTTTCAAGGATCAAGACGGTATGGATCATACCGGCCGTCGGCACATGTGCAAGACAAGCTTTAATGATGTCCGTCGTTTAGATCCGGCCGCCGCCCGGGGACGGAGGCGGAGAATTTCCGCCAGGAGACGATCCTCCAAAAGCCTTAGTCAGCAGCGGAAAGGAAAAATCTCGCGGATTCGGCACCCTCGCTTGCACATCCGCAAGCATCTTGCTCAGTGATTTTCCGCAATTTGAAAGACCTTTGCCAAAATTCTTTACCAAGTGAGGCGCCACATCCTTGTCTGGATGTGCCTGGATTTCAATTTTTACGCACTCGAAAATCCCTCCTTCCCGAGGGATGATGCGATAAAGGTCGATGAGGATGTCCAGCGCATCAGCCAGCTCCCTATTTAAAGGCGTGAGCTTTTGATGCTGTATATTCGTGTCCGCGTGGGCGCGCACCGTTCTCTTTCCGGCAAAAGATTTTGAAAGATCGGAAAGCGGGAGAAGCTTTGTTTCTCCGGCAAGCTCAATGAGATCTTGAGCCACGTGCCGCCCCACGTAATATTGACGCCATTTATCCGGTTCGCTCTTGGAAGCAAGAGAAATGGCGCAAATCTCACGCTGCCTTATTTTAAACTCGCCATCTATCCGTGGCCCCCAATTGATAAAATGCGCATCCTGGCGCACATAGTGCGTCTTGGCCGTGTTTTCCCGAACCTCACGGCGGAAATATTTGCGAGCGGCTTCAGATAAACGACGCCTGGAAGAATGAGAGATCATAAGACTTCCTCTTGAATGCTTACTACGCATTCAAGGCTATTTCTGCAGCGATCAAATGGATCAGGACATGCAAAACAACCTTGAACATTTAAAAAGTTCGAGGCTGTTTTACAACTCGCGCTGTGGGGTCCAGCAGTGAAACTTTAGGCCTGGAAAACCTGCTGACACAAGATGCACGTTTGCGCATTGACTGTAAAGCAATTTCTTTGATATGTCAAATAAAATTTCGCTAAAGGTTTTGCAGACGATTTTGCACTTTCATCCTCAAGCTGTCGCCTACAGAAGTTTTAAACCTGCCGTTGCTTTTAGTTACCATCGGCATCTGAATTGTCTTGATCATCTCGTCGCTATCTTCGTAGGGCCCCGGCTCTCCAACATAGGCCTTGCATCCTTCAGTAAAGGTTACTGAGTGCTTCGTGGGAAAAGGACTCCGCAAAAACTAATATGATACTTATAATTGGGCAACATAAATATGAGCAAAGTTCAAAATGACCAAGAAGAAAAAGCAATCCAAAAAGAAGTCGGGCAAAATCGTCTTTAAGCCCAATATGAATATTGGAGCTATGTCCGCGGAGGAAGACGAAAAATTTCTTAATCAATGTTACATTGAAACTGGTGACTTCGAGGTCCTGTCTGATTTCGATAGCTCCAAATGCATTTTGCTCGGTAGAACGGGTTCCGGCAAAAGTGCATCAATCAAACAGATAGTTAAAAGACATCACCATGTAATCGAGATAGATCCACATACTTTGGCACTCAATTTCATTTCCGGCTCTGATATTTTAAACTTTTTTTCCAAGCTCGGAGTAAAATTAGATATTTTTTATAGATTGCTTTGGCAGCATGTTATCTGCGTAGAGTTGCTTAAGTTCCATTTCAAATTGCGCGAAGAGAGGGATTATAAGAAATTTAAAGATTGGGTTGCCATCTTTAAGAAAGATAAAGCGACTGAGTTCGCTACTGCTTATCTCGAAAAGTGGAATTCGAAATTCTGGGCAGAGCGCGAAGAGCGGATTAAGGAAATCACTGAAAATCTGGAACAAAAAATAACTGCTGCCGTCGGACTTACGGGAGCTGGCATAAGAGGAGGGTTAAGCGCGACAGATGAATCAAATACAGAAATTAAAACCGAAATTGTTCATAAGGCACAAAAGGTCGTCAACGACATACAAATGCAAGAGTTGGCTCAGGTAATCAATCTACTTGATACTCATTTGCTTACGGATGCGAATAAAAGGCATTTCATTACAATCGATGGGTTAGATGAGGACTGGGTTGATGATGAATTGAGATACAAACTCATTAGAGCCCTGATTGAGGCCATAAAGAAATTTAGAAGAGTAAAGAATTTAAAAATCATCGTATCACTAAGGACTGACCTACTTGAACGAGTTTATATGCACACCAGAGATTCCGGATTTCAAGAAGAGAAATACGAAGACCTCAACGTAAGAATTGCTTGGAGCACGGAACAAATTAAGTCGATCATCGACAAGCGCATCGGAACACTTTTCCAGCATCAGTACTCGGGCCGCTACATATCTTTTTATGACGTTTTTCCAAAGCAATTGAGAAATGACAATAAAACGACTTTTGACTTCATTGTGCAAAGAACTTTACTAAGGCCGCGTGACGCAATTGCATTTGTGAATACTATATTGGAACATGCTGTTGGGCATAAAGAAATTTCCAACAAGGTGATTTTTGATGCTGAGCGCGCCCATTCCGAGAGGAGAACCCAAGCGGTCTATCAAGAGTGGTTCGCCGAATATCCAAAGCTGAAAATATGCTCCCAATTGTTATATAATATGCCACAGTCATTCGATTATGACGCGATTAAGCAAAGGGACTTGGATTGCATAGGTGATGCCCTGCTTGCTGGCGCCGAGTCCAACGATAAAATTGAAAAAATGTTTAGGCGGCAGCTGGGCGAGCAGCTCGACTATGTGTCGCTTCACTTTGAGCTGATCAATCTACTTTTTAAAGTGGGTTTTATTGGGGTCAGAATACATGCAAGCCACCCTTTCATCTTTTCGTCCAGTAACCAAGCTACCCTGAATCAAGCCCAGATAACTTCGCAAACGAGAATTACAATTCACCCAATGTTTAGAAGCGCTTTTGGTACAATGAAAATCAAGGGTGCTGCAATCGGTGATGACAATAGCATCGCAGCTAATGACGAAATTCACGAATAGAATCGCTGTTCTATTTCACAGCTATTTTGCCTGATAATCGGAGAACAATTTGTCTCCACCGAATGTTTCCATGGGAAGTATTGGTGGTGATGATTTTGCGGAGGTAATGTGCGACACTCTTCTCCGACAAGGCCGCTCCGGCGGTCGGAGCACCAAGTGGATATGCCGAAGTGCCGCTTGAACCTCTGCGCGGTAAGTACGCTTCGGCATATCCTGCCCCTCATTATTTGTTCGGGGTTTTTTGGCGTCCTTTCTGGACTGTCCAGCGTCCACACTGTCCTCTCCCGCCTCGGAAATTTCCGCAGAGGCTTCAATCCCGGCGTTCCTGCGGAATTCACTTGGCACTGACGGTGGACGCGATTTTCTCCGTATATGCGAAAAGTATGCCTTTTGTCCAAATCATCATTCATTTTTGCGCTAAGTAATTTTAATGCACACGATGGTATGCAATTTAAGGTTATGTGAATAGAACATTGATCTGCAATTGGTAATTAGGTAAGCCTAAGCGTGTAACAATCTTGTTAAGTATTTGAACACCTTTTATTGTTACAACTAAATACGCGATTCTATTCGGGGCGGGGACTATGCCTAAAAACTATTTCATTTGTTTCTTTTTAGTCCTCTTTGTGGGGCTGGTCATTTTTCCGGAAATGGCGCGGGCAGATTCTATCGCGCCCGTGGAATTGAAAACCCTTCCGGACACAATCGGGTTGGAATATTCCGACAGAATTAAAAGATTGTCCCGGCTTGCCGCTCTCCAAGGCATTTCGCAGCCCAAAATTAGCTCTGTTCAATTGGAAGCGGGAAAAATTCCCGGTGTGGACTTTCCCGTACCCGTTGTGCGCGTACTATTTGACGAAGGCGTATTTTTTGACACGAATAAAGACACGCTCCATTCAAACGGAAAAAAGGTAATTAACCTTCTGGCTGAGAGTATTAAACACGACGTCCCAGACGTAAAGTTACTAGTTGTCGGCCATACAGATTCCGTTGGCAGCGTCGAATATAATATGGATCTATCGAGACGGCGCGCAGTAAACATCATGAAGATGCTCAATGCCGCCGGCGTTGATCTCGATGCAATGATCGCTGTCCCCATCGGCATGGCGCAGCCGATAGCTTCAAATGCGACGGACGAGGGTCGCGCTAAGAATCGTCGAGTTGAATTCATGCTTTCGGCTTTCGAAAAGGCAAATTTGCAACTTGTGCAATTGCGCCGTGTCGTTTCTGACTATCTCCCTGCCGATTTGGCCGCGCAAAATATCTCTCTTACTGTTCCACAGGCTGTAGATGTTGTTAGCCTTTCGCCGGCTTCCGGCGGCGATCTCGAAGTCAAAAAAACTGAGCAGATTGAATTGCAGAAACCTGCCCCGCTTTCTGAAATCAATCTCAATAAACCAGCAGATTATAAGAAGAATGAACTAAACGACGAATTTGTATTGGAGTAACAATGGAAACGACACAAGCTGTCAAAGAAAAAGAACCCGAGGAAACGCTTCAATCAGCATTTGAAAAATTGATGGCGTTTCGTCCTTTGCAGGCAAATGATTTGATATTGAAAGACGAGCAGGCTGCATCGCTCGCCAAAGCAGAGGCTAGCAAAGGAAAAGTGGTAGCCTCATCCAGCGGCATAACGCCTGGTATGAGACAAAGTATTCTTTCTCCGTGCCGGGAGTATTTAGCAAAGTGGGAGAAAGCCAGAGGCCCCTTTGAAGTTTTGATACATCCGCATCGAGGGCATATCGAATCCCTTGAGAAAGTGGGAGTGGACATTCAAAAGTTGGAACAAATGAAGGACGTCCATATTAAACAGATCGAGTTAATGGCGGACTCTGACTACGCCTACAAGAGAGCCAAAGATGCCCTTGAAGAAAAAAAGACTGAATATAAGGTAATGAAGAATAAAGAAGGAGGACGGGAAGCGAATGTCGCGGCCAATAGGATTTGGTATTGGCCTGCCATTTTGATGATCGGCGTTACGGAGTGGCTTATCAACTATGATACATTTTTTTCGTTTCTTAGCGTCCCCGCTATCGCTGCCGGGGCGACTATAATTCTGGGCATCCTGCTGGCTTTTTCGGCACACGGACACGGAACACTTCTGAAGCAATGGAGCTATAGATTCGGAGACCACAGGACAGTTGCGGATAGACGCTCAGAATGGCGCTTTTTCGCCCTTTCAACATTTTCTCTACTCCTCGTCCTTGGTGCTGCCGGAGGTGCGCGCTACGAGTCTGCTATACGAGTGATTGTTCACCTTGCCGAAAGTCCGACAGGGGTGAACGTGCTGGGAAGTGAGGCGCATATCGAGTCGAGCCCGCTGCGGGACATTCTTTTAAGCTTGCTTGCGAACGTCGCTGCATGGGCTGTTGGGGTTTTCTTAGCGTACATGACGCATGACGAAAACAAGGACTATCAGGCTAAGAGATGGGAATACATAACGGCGGAGAAAAAATATCAAAAGCTTCAGAAAAAGCACATCGTTGAGCTGAGAAAAACAGAAGAAGCAAAAGCTGCTAAGAATATTAAGGAACTCGAAGCTACAGCAGACCAAACAAAGAGTAACGTCGGTCCCGAGTTTGCAATGTGGAAGGCCGTGAAAGAAAGAGATACTGAAGTTAGAGTCGCGCTACGCGGGGTTGTTAAGCATAACCTCGAAATATACCGTGATGCGCTGTTGAAGTTTGAAGACCTAAAAGTCGTAATTGATGGGAAAGAACTTTCGACCCAAGCATATCAGCAGATGAAGATTAAAGTAGACGACGAAAACTTTGAAATCGCGTGAGGCCAACATGAAACTTTTAACGCAGACTGCCTTTGCTTTTGCCATTTCGATGCTCACAATTTTCTCTAGTGCGGCGCGTGCCGCAAACACGCCGTTGTTCGGAAATGTTGGTCTTGACCCGTCATTCTGCAAGCAAAAGACCATTAGACAAACAGTGGTATATATCGACGATCAGATAATGGTCGATGGCCAGATAGATTGGGCGAAAAAAATCAATACAAAGCTCAAATCGACGTTGGTTCCTGGTGAACATGTTACCGTCGTGCGGTTGTCGCCCATGTCTGGACAAAGTACCGAGATCTGGACTGGCTGTTGGCCAGCCTATTCAAAGGAACAGCAAGCATCGATGGAAAAGGAAAACTATTTCTTTTCCCAAAACCCTCTTGAGGAGTTGACTCAGCAGCAGGCTTTTTTCGTCCGAGATTTTGGAGCGGCGTTAACCGTTGTGTATGAAGCGGGTAAACGTTCAGCGGAGGAGGTCAAAATCACGTCGAAGACTGCGCCTCGAAAGCAAATTCTGCGCGCTCTAGCTTCCGATGAAGGAAGATTTTCAGGCAGCAGCGTTCCAATTCGAGCCATCATTTATTCTGATATGCTTGAAAATAGCGATCTTGGTTCGGTGTTTCTTCCTATGCCAGCTCCTTTCCCCAACTTTGCTGAAAAGCTAGGCTCAAAGTTTAGGAAAGGGATTTTTTATGCATTTGGCGTAGCGGAAGATATGGATGAGGGACAGGGCGGTGCGCAGAGTTTAAAACCATTTTGGACAAATGTTTTCAAAAACATGAGCGCTGTGATGAACGGCTTCGGTTCCGACCTAAACGTATCCAACAGTGTTCCAGTCGCAGGCTATTCCTATAATTTGCACTATGCATTTGACAACCAAGACCTCGACGGAAAAATGTCGATCCTGGTTGATGGCGATGGAAACATCGTTGACAGCTGGATAGGCTTCTCTCGTCTGAGCATTGCCGGCATTTCGGGAACGTTCCTATGTACCAACGATAACTGCAAATTGGATGGAACGACGACTACTAGCATCGCCACCAACAGTCCGACTGAAACTCTGGTCATGACCGGAAAGACGGCAAAATTAAACGGTCAACTCGGCGTATCCGGAACGAAGATGATTTTCGATTTAAAAGGTGAACTTGCAACTAACTAAGGGAAAAACCATGAATACATTTAAAAGGTTCGTAACTATTGTGATCACTACCGCGATATTATCAGGCTGCGCAGCTAATGGCCAAGGAGGTCCGGCTGCTTGTAGCGCTTTAGGCCCGAAAGCAATGATCGGTATAGGCGGAGGTGCAGCAGCTGGCGCGGCTGCGGGTGCCGCGCTGGCTGGCAGAAATCGAGGCCAGGGTGCGCTTGTTGGGGCTTTAATTGGCGCTATTGCCGGGGGGATTGCTGGTAAATCCATGGACCAAGAAGACTGCCAGCGGGCTCAAATGGCGATGAACAAAATGGGTCGCGCCAAAACAGGAGCGAATATCGTTTGGAAAAATCCCAAAACCGGAAACCACGGCGTGTACAAAGCTACAGGCAAGGTCGTAAAGACCGCCTCAGGTACTTGCCGCCCATTCCACACCACCGAAGTGATTAACGGCCAGATCATCGATGACTCTGGCATGACTTGCAGAGACGCTAATGGTGACTGGTACAGGAGTCAAAGCTGACGCCCCACAATTAATAGTATGCCGTTCGCGCCGGTCATGACGTGAACGGCATTTTCTCAATGAATGTTCTCAGGCAGCCGTTTCGGGACGCCTAAACTAGTCTCCCGCCTGCGTCAGAGTGATGGCGCTAGGCGCGGGCATTAAGATCGGTCAAGGATGAAACGCTTTCTAATTGGCATTGCTAGCGTTCTATATTTCGCTATCACTAGTGCCGCCGCTTTTGCTGAAGCGGATTCAATTGAAGAGGCATTTTCTCCCCATCAAGGTGCGACGCGGCTCGTTGTCAAGGTCATCGGAGAAGCGCGCAAAAGTATTCATCTTGCCGGCTTTAGTTTTACTTCGAAGCCGATAGGAAGTGCCTTGGTTGAGGCCCACAATCGCGGTGTCGAAGTAGAAATTGTGCTGGATAAAAGCCAGAAGAATAGCCGCGAGGCCGAATGGGTGGCCGCCCAAGGAGTCCCAATACGCATTAATTATAATTACTCAATTATGCATGACAAATTCATTGTGGCCGATGAAGAAACCGTTGAGCTTGGTAGCTTTAACTTCACTGCTGCCGCCGAAGATAAAAATGCCGAGAACGTGGTCGTAATTCATCGCGCACCCGATGTCGCCGCGGCTTATTCAAAGCAATGGCAAAAACTTTGGGACGAAGGGCAACGACTCCAAACCCGTCATAAAGACGTTAAGATCAAGGATCGTGACTTGAGCGGTATTAATTTTTCTGGTGATGAAAATGATTAATGCGAAGCTAACATTTAACTATCGTGCGCAAATGTTGGTATTTGATTAATAGATACCTTCTTGAGTGAAATTTACCGATCCGCGTCGATCCCCCTTATCAACCGCGGCAGAGATGACGCAAGCCAAATGCGTATTTCAAGCTGGAAGACAATCAAACGGAAGACTTGGGCCCCTTGAAGGCGACTTGAAGTCGAGACATGCAATTGCAGAAAAGCCAGTAAAAATAATTGCACGCCTCCATGCCAGAGCCAACCCTCTAAATGCGAAAAACGTGAAATACCCACCACCCGTGAGCAAGACGCTGAATTGGCGGCACAATCTCTTGGAACAATACCTTGCGAGTTGGGATGGGCAACAATGGGCACAAGAGGCGATTGTTGCCTTCGACGCCATTTCAATGCAACCAGACGTCGCTACTCCCATCCGTCGCGAACATCAGTGCGATTACATCCAGGGCAGTGAATTGGATACAATGGAATCCCTCTCCTTTGAGCTTTCGCCGCTCCTCCTTATCAAAAACCTCGATCTCAAATCTCTTCCCACAATTCTTACAACGGTATTTCTCATTCTTCGGCATGTGCAATTCCTGCTCGTTCTAACAATTCGTTCCACATCAGCTTGGCAACCTGGGTCGCAGAAAGTCGTTGGTTGTCATTCGCTCTCAGCATCATTCTGGCTGTTAAATAGAGTTCATAATCGCCAGCTTCGATTTGAAAACCCCCATTCGAAGTGTTCGGCGGCGCATTCTCAGCTAGGGAGTAATAGATATCGCCCATCATACCGGTACTGCCAGTGCCCGCGTGAACCGTAATATGTCCCGCACCTTGCTTTAAAGCACGATTTAAAATCGAGCATGTAAAGCTATAACTGTTAATATCCGTGAATCGCGCTTTGATTTCATCGATGCCGTTAATTTCAGTGATCGACGCCTCAAAATAGTCCCGGATGGTTTTAAATACTTGTGCACGAAAATCACTGTAGTCAATCTTATCAAAGTCCCGTTTGACCCTATATCGCTTCCCGCCAGGCGAAGAGTTCATTGCAGGCTGGGAGTCCTTAGCCTTTACGTCAACCTGCGCGACCTTTGAAGCTTTCAGCTCTTCGGTAATGATGCGCCGCAGTTCAGTAACGACATCTAGATACGCCGTATTTTCATTCTGCCAGTCGGCAACGGGCTTGCCATCGCGCGGCAGCGCCTTCAAACTCCTCAGCGGGGTAGATTGCCAATCGCAAGGCTCCAAAATGATTGGAATAAGCCGCGTCCGGCCACTCTCATGTTGTTTTAAAGCCGTCTTCATCTCAGTTTCATAGCAGTAATTTGACGCTAGGAAATCTGGACTGACAAGCGCGAGGAAGAGATCGCTCTCCTGAAGCTTCGACATCACCTCAGCATCAATGTTAGCGCCTGGAAGAATTTTCCGGTCAAACCATGCTTCGATCTTTCCTTCCCGCCGCAGGATCGCAAGGTGGGTATGAAGACGGTCCAGCGCCGAGCTATCTTTATGGGAATATGAAATGAAAGCTTTCATTCATTACCTCTCTAGATCGAGGGCGTTATATCATACATTCGCCTAGGTACAAAGCGTGAACATATAGGGCTATCTTTTGAGCCGGAAAAACGCGAAATGAAAATGACGGCAGGCGTACTTGTGACAAGCTTATTTGTGGCAAACTTTATCTTTTGCAATGCACGTGTTACCGCACGGTTTGCCCTTTTTACAAGTTTTGGCGGGCGCATCCTTGTGACACGTTTCCGTTTTTGAAATGCAGGCATTGCCGCATAGCTGGCCTTTATCGCATTTCGGCGTAGCCTGCGCCGCTGCGACAATGCAAACGGTGAGAAAAGCGGAGGTCAAGATTTGGATGAACTTCACGGAAAAACGTCCCTCGCTATTTGATTAATAAATGCGAAACAACATAAAGCTTCTAATTGCCGTCGCTATCAGCATCGTATGAGGAGTCGTCAATTTCGACGCTCAATGAATCTCCTCGAAGATTCGTTCCGGTCGCTTCTCCATTATCCAGGTCAGCGCCGACGACATTCATCTCACCGCCATTTGGCCAATGAACAACTGAAACCTCGCCGTCCTCAACCTCGACTGGGACTGCATATGTACCACTATCAGTGGTCACAACAGCATCATACGTACCATCTGCCGGGGCATCGGCTTTGGCAAAGGTCGGGGCCATAAGAAGCGCGACGACAACTGCGACAATTGAAAACTTTTTCATTGGATTCTCCGACGCCAGCTCAATTGCCGCCATATTGTTGGCCGTATGGATGACCATATTGCCCATTGCTGTAAGGCGTTCCGTTGTAATAGGGCGACGTCGTATCATGGGGATAATTGCTATGTCCGATAGCGCCCGTATAGGGATTAACATTCCCCTGATACCCATAGTTATCAGTGACAGTCCCATTAGGCTCGCTACGATAGTAGGGCTGTACATATGTTCCGTCGGCGCGGTAGTAACCTTGGACGTATCCGGCATGAGCAGGCAATGAAACGACACAAAGAACTAGCAGTGCGAGCAATTTTTTCACGACAATCTCCTGATAATTAATAATTGCCATATTCATACAGTTCGGGACGACGATCTACAAGGGGTACTAGTGTTAATAATTTTTCATCCGCTCCCTGATCTTGGGGGGCGATCCCTGTTCCTGCTGTAAAAATCCCAGATAATGGAATTATTAATCCCTGTTATTTTGTGCCCGGATTTCGAGGGCTTCCTAAATTACTTCGTGAATTCAGGAGCTTTCGGCCTTTGGGGGGCATATGCGAGGATTAAATTCTCCCAGAATTCCCTGTATTTTCCCTGTTTAACAGGGAATTGCGCCCGAGACGGGTCATCGATAGACTGCGCACGGAGCCATTCGTTTCAGATTTTTTCTTATCCCGTCAGATATACATGCGAAGGCCGGTCCGCGCGGCAGGCTTTACGTCGACCGGCTTGCCGCGGAAGGCGGCGGAGAAGACGTCGCGGATGCGGGCAGGAGAAGCTTCGGTTTCCAATTCAAAGCTGGATGATGTCGCGCTCTCGCCCACGACCCACGTCTTTTCATTGAACACTTCGGATAGAACGCGCGCGATGGCGATGGCCGTGTCGCAAATTTTATCCGCGTCGGCGGCGCCGACGGTCACGGTATAGCCGGCCATGGAACCCTTTATCGGCGCCTCTGGCGCCGGGCAGAACGTGATGACGTTGTCGCCGCCTACCTCCGGCCGTCCGATGGAGACATAGCGGAAGCCGGAGCGTTCCATGTCGGGAAGCTCGTAAAGATTGCGCAGGTCGACCAGCAGCGCCGACCGCATATCCTTGCCGAGGCGGTCGAAGTCTAGCGCGCGGAATTCTTTCCATTCGGTCGCGATGACGAGGGCATCCGCGCCTGATGCCGTCGCATAGGCGTCTTTTTTCCAGTCGACACCTTTCACGTGCTTTTTGGATTGTTCCATCGCCGCAGGGTCATAAGCGGTGACGTGTGCGCCCGCCGCCTGCAACAGTGGGATAATGCCGAGGGCGGGAGATTCACGCACATCATCCGTCTCCGCCTTGAATGCGGTGCCGAGAATGGCAATCGTCTTGCCCGAAACATCGCCGCCCATGGCATCGATGATGCGTTGGGCCATGCTGTCGCGGCGGTCTTCGTTGGTATTGATGACCGTCTCCACGATATGCTGCGGCGCGCCCAAGGCCTGCCCGACCGTGGCCAGCGCCTTGGTGTCCTTCGGGAAGCAGGAACCGCCGTAGCCGGGGCCCGCCTGGAGGAATTTGGGGCCGATGCGGCTGTCGAGGCCCATCGCCTGCGCCACTACCTGCACGTCGGCGCCTGCTTTCTCGCATAAATCGGCGATATCGTTGATGAAGGTCAGCTTCGTCGCGAGGAAGGCGTTGGAAGCGTATTTGATCAGCTCGGAGGTCTCGGGCTTGGTGAAAATGAGGGGCCTGCCCTTTTCCTGCAGCGGCCGGTAAAGCGCGCGCAGCACCTCGCGCGCCCGCGGCGAGTCCACGCCGATCACGACGCGGTCGGGCGTCATGAAGTCCTGCACGGCTGCGCCCTCGCGCAGGAATTCCGGGTTCGAGGCCACGGCGAATTCGGCGTCGGGCCGCTCTTCGCGCACGATGCGCTCGATGTCACGCGCGGTGCCGACCGGCACCGTCGACTTGGTCACGATGACCGTGAAACCTTTCATGCTTCGGGCGATCTCGCGCGCGGCCTGATGGACATAGGTCATATTGGCTTTGCCGTCGGGCCCTTCGGGCGTGCCGACCGCAATGAAGACTGCGTCCACGCCGGGGACGGCCTGCGCGATATCGGTGGTGAAGGAAATGCGACCCGCCTTGATTTGCTTTTCCAGCAGTGCCTCGAGGCCGGGTTCGTAGATAGGCACCTGCCCCGCCTTCAGCGCGTCGATCTTCGCGGCGTCCTTGTCGACACAGGTGACATCGACGCCGAACTCGGAAAAACAGGTGCCCGAAACGAGCCCTACATATCCGGTTCCGACAACGGCAATGCGCATCGACAATCCTCTTGAAACGGTTGTATAGAGACGCTCGTGGGTGTTTGCATAATTAAAGAACAATAACTATTATTTCCATAATCGTCAAGAAAAATCATCGAGGAAATTTCTGCATTAAATCAGGAACTTCTTGTGAACATCCTGCTCGTTTACAGCCGGAATAAATGCCGCAGGTCGATGGCGGAGAATGGCTTTGCCGGCGATCCTGGCATTGCGTGCTGAAGTGCACTGTTACCGACGGCGCAGCAATTCCTCCCGCAACGCCGGCTCTGCCGTGCGGGGAGAAAACCAGATGTCGAGGAACCGGCGTGACAGCGCCTCATCGGCATTGCCGGTCAGTGTCGCGTTGTAAAAGAACGAAGCTCCCTCTCCCGGAACATAGAACGCAGTAATCACATCATCACGGCTGACGTTGCGGAACAAACTTTCGAGCGCGGCTGCAGCAACTCTGCGCGCCGCGCGATCGAGTTTTTCGAGGCGATGCATATCCGCCAGCGATCTTTCAACGAGATCATGGGCGGCAAATGACCTGCCATAGCGGATCGAAAGCGCGAAGGGAGCGTCCATCGAAAATATTTCCGCATCGGTCCACAACGTGGCGTGAAATATCGTGATGCCCAAGCGCTTGAGCACACCGAAGCCGTAAGGCTGGTCGCGCTGGATGCGGCCTGCGAGTTCGGCGGGCCTTTCGACTTCCGTCGTCATGTGAATTCCGCTTCATGGTGCATAGCAGCATTATATATCCCGCCGGCGGAAGGCTTTCCATTGACGCGCCGCAGCATCGCCGCGTATGCGCAATAAAATTTTGCGTTTTTGGCGCGACTTCGCGTTTCATGCGCAAAATCAATTCCTAGTGGAATTATATTACAAGAAATCACCATTTTTCATATAGCGCATTTCAAAATCTTTGCATATAATACAATCAGTTTCGGCCGGAGTTACGGGGCCTGCCGATAACCAAACCACAGACCAGTATCGAGTTATGAAGCACAAAGACATATCAGTGTTGGGCAACCTGTCCCCGACGAAAGTGGCGGAGTTCACCGAGCGCGAAAGAGAAATCGCCCGCGTCGCGCTGGCCCTCGACGCCCGTTTCCTGCCCCAGTTCGAGCGCCGTGAATTCACCTTCACGCATCACGCGCACAAGATGAAGAGCTATCTTCCCGATGGGCTGCACGACGACACGAACCTCGTGAAGGACCAGCAGGTCCGGATTTCCTACAATTACTGGCCCGCGCGCAACGACCCCGAAAATGCCGAAACCATCATCTGCCTCGGCGGCATTTACAACAGCGCGCGCCGCTTCGATTTTTTCGCCGAAGTCGCGGCCGAAAACTTCAACGTCATCGCACTCGATTATCCCGGCAAGGGCCACAGCGGCAACCTGCGCATGCCGCACGACTATACGCTCGAAACTTATGCCGAGATCGTGAAGTCGCTGGTCGAGCGTGAACAGTCGGAAGGAAAATTCCATCTCATCGGCCATTCGCATGGCTCGAAAGTCATTTATACGATGGTCGAACAGGGCTTCCATCACCCGAACTGGGCCAGCACGATCATCGGGGACATGCCGCCCGAAACGCCGGCGGGCCCCAAGCTGCGCCGCGCCTGGCGTAACCGCGAGCGTCCCTTCTCCGAGACGATGGAAGAAGCGGTGCGCAAGCTGGAAAGTTTCCTGGCCGGGCACGGCGCACCGGTTGCACGCGAATTCGTGATCCATGACTTCAATCACGGCTTCGCGCATTTCACGCGCGAAGGTTATGGCTGGGCCTATGACCCGGCGTCGATGACCGGTTATGCCGACGAATATCTGCTGCCCTACGACAAGTGGCAGGCCTATAAAGACCTGCCGACGCCGGTGCTGATCCTGGCCGGCGAAAAAAGCAATACCGCGACGCCCGATGTCGTCAAGCGCATGCTCGACGAACGACCCGACGCCTCGCTTTACGTGTATGAAGGCGTCGGCCACTATCCCGAACTCGTGACGCCCCTGCGCATCGCGGAAGTGACCGACTGGATGAAACAGGCGAGCGACGGCAAGCCGCAGCGCGCCATGGTCCCGGCGGATCCGGAAACGCCGATGGTGAAAGCGGCAGCGCAACCCAAGCACCGCAAGCGTGCGGCGCCCGGGAGTAGCATGTAATGGCCGCACCCCTTTCCATCGTTTTCATTCCCGGCGCCACTTCTGACGAAACCGCTTGGGACATGCAGCGTGAATACTTCGCGAAACGCATGCGGGTTGAGGTGGTCAACCTGACCGGCTTCGACAACATCGGCGCCATGGCGGATTACGTGCTGGAAATCGCGCCGCAGGAATTCGTTATCTGCGGCACCTCAATGGGCGGCTATGTCGCGCTCGATGTGCTGAAGAAGGCGAAGGGCCGCGTGAAGAAGGCGGTCCTCTGCAATACCAGCGCGCGCGCGGACACGCCGGAACGCCAGCGCCAGCGCCGCATGGAAATTGCGCAGGGCGAGGAAGCCTATCGCGCGGCGCGCAAAGACGACAGCCACTATGCCGCTTTCTTAAGCGAAAAGTCGATGCGCAACCAGGCGCTGATCGCAAAGCTCCGCGATATTTCAAACCGGGTGGGCTATGGCTGCTTCACGCGGCACCAGACCGCCTGCGCCGATCGCGCGGAATCGCTGTCATTCCTGCCGCAGATCAATATGCCGGTGCTGGTCGTCGGCGGCGCGGAAGACAAGCTTATCCCCCCGTCCCTGCAGGAGGAAATCCACGCGGGCATCAAGGGTTCGACACTCGCGATCCTGCCGGAGGCGGGGCATATTGCGCAGCTGGAGAATGCGGACGCCATGGCCGCCGCGCTCGAGACCTTCCTGTTCGGCGAGGGCTAAAAAATGTCACGCTGGAAAATCAGGGAAGTGATGTTCGACTGGGACGGCACCTTTGCCGATACCGAAGCCATCAGTATCGCGCTGGCGCGGCAGATCCTGTCGGAGCACGCCGCGGCCTTTTTCGGCGCGCCCATGCACGATCACCTCGACAGGATCGACATGCGCGGAAAGGATTTCGGCCAGATCGCGAAACTGTTCCAGGAATCCGTGAACGAACGGCTGCCCGAAGATGCGAAGATCGCCCTCGACATCGAAGACCTGCGCATCAACAAGCTGCGCCCCGCCGCGCGCGAGGCACTTTTGAACGCACGCCTGTCCGACGGTATCGGTGAGGCGGTGATGGAGCTGCAGGAAAGCCTCGGCCTCGGCCTCGCGGTCGTCAGCAACAGCCCGCGCCTGCGCATCGAGCCGCTGCTTGATAAGCACGGCCATAACGCGCGTATCCCAAAAAGCCGGCTGTTCAGCGCTTTTGAAGATACGGCAGGCAGGCTGAAGTCCGACCCCGCCATTTACCTGCTGGCATCCGAAGCGCTGGGCATCACGCCTGCGCAGGCCGCCGCGGTCGAAGACAGCGTCACCGGCATGCGCGCCGCCAGGGCCGCCGGCATCGGGTTGCGCGTCGGCTATGTCGGCCTCGTCGACCCGGAATTCGTCGACGATGTCCGGAAAGCCCTGATCCGCGAAGGCGCCCATGTCGTCATCGACGACATGAAGCAGCTGCCCGGCGTCATCGCCGCGCATAACGCGAAGAAATCGCGTGCCCGCAAGCCGGGCCTCTAATTCTCACTTATGATGCTTTTTGCCGGCAGGCTTGGTCTTTGCCGCCTTGTCCTGTGCCAGTTTTGCCTTGTATTCGTTCTGGTCGATGGGGCCGAGGTTCTTGACGAGGAACGCCCGCACCGCCGCGACATCGGCGAACCGCTGCGCCTCGGTCATGCCGGCGCTGTGGCCGCCGTCGGTCTTCACCTTCAAAAGCGTCTGCGATGACGGGTCTTCGAAGGCCTGCAGGGTCGCCGCCATCTTCAGGCTGTGCCAGGGCAGCACGCGGTCGTCGTGGATGTCGGTCTTGATCAGCAGCGGCGGGTGCTTGAACCCCTTCTTCACGTTGTGCAGCGGCGAATATTTGCGCGACACGTCGAAATCCGCCTTCACATCCGGATCGCCGTAATCGGACTTCCAGCTGAAACCTTCGAAGGAGCCGATATGGAAGCGGAACATGTCTGCGACCGGCACCGCCGACACGACCGCGCCGAACAGGTCGGGCCGCTGCAGGATCGTCGCCAATGTCAACAGACCGCCGTTCGATCCGCCCTCGATGGCAAGGCGCTTGTTGGTCGTGTATTTGTTGTCGATCAGGCATTCCGCCGCGGCGATGAAATCGTCGAAGACATGCTGTTTGTTCGCCTGGCGCCCGCCATCGTACCAGTCCTGGCCAAACTCGCCGCCGCCGCGCAGATGCGCCTTGACGTAGATGCCGCCCGAACGCACCCATTGTGCGATGCTGGTGCTGAAATCCGGCTCGAGCGAGATGTTGAAGCCGCCATAGCCGTAGAGCAGCGTCGCCGCCGTGCCGTCGAGCTTCGTTTCCTTGGCCCGCACGACGGTGAGCGGCACTTTCGTGCCATCCTTCGACGTCGCCTCGATCTGTTCGACGATGCAGTCTTTCAGGTCGACGGGCATGAGACTCTTCTTGGCCAGCGTCATCGAATTATCGGCCGAATTGTATTTGTAGACGCTGGGCGCCTCCTGGAGACTGCCGACGGCGATAGGGACAACCGGATCGTCCTGGCGAACCTTGCCGATCTCGAAAGTGCTAAGGGGCGGGATCGGCGCGTCATGCAGATGCTTGCCGGCAAGGTCGAAAACCTTCAGCTCCTGCCCGCTATTGTGGCTGTAGGTGGCAAAAATCTTGTCCTGCCAGACGAAAACGTCGCGCAGCGGGTCGGTGCCGCTTTCGGGCACCACGGTCTGCCATTTATCAGGCGACGGATCATTCACGTCGATGCTGACAAGCTTTCCATTCCCCGCGCCGAAATTGGTCCACATCAGCGTGCGGCCGCCGATTTCGGCGACGGGCTTGAGGAGCCCTTCCTTCATCGGGAAGATTTCCCGCCATTCATCATCGCTGCCGCGCGCGCGCACCAGCAGGGCGACTTTATCCGTTTCATCGACGTTGATGGCCTTGTACTTGGCGACATATTCGTATGCGCTCGGCTTGCCCTTCTCGTCGGACAGCATGTAAAATTCGCCGCCGCATTCCGCCTGCTTTGGCGCATAGACCAGTTTGTCCCGCTCCTGCGGCGTGCCCATCTGGTGATAGCGCAGCTCGCTCGACTTCGTCGCCTCGTCGGTCGCGCAGTAATAGAAGCCGGAGCCATCGTGGTTCCACTTGACCGTCTTGTTGACGTTGGTCTGGAAATCCTTGTAGACGGGGCCGATGTCCTTGCCGCTCTCAACGTCCATGAAATGCAGCGACGCCTTGTCCTGGCCGGAGACGCTCAAGGCATAAGCCATGGTTTTGCCGTCGCCGGTCAGGCTGACAAACTTGACGGCCGTTTTGCCGCTCGGGTCGATCTGCTGCGGGTCCAGCAGCAGCTTCGCGGGCGCACCGTAATCCGGCACGTCCTTGATGAAATAAGACGGGCGCTTCTGCCCTTCCTCGCGCCGCTCGACGATATATTTGTCGCCGTATTTTTCCGGCATGCTTTCGCGCATGCCCTTGGGCGTCGCGCCCGCGAAGAACTTCATCACCTCGTCCTCGACGGGCTTCATCGGCGCCAGCTCGTCGTCGGTGCGCTTGTTCTGGCGCGCGACCCAGTCGGCGGTTTCCTTCGCGGTGAGGTTTTCGAGTGGACGGAACGGGTCCTTGACGGTGATGCCATGCAGCACGTCCTGCGTCTTGTCATGCGGGGGCTCGAGCGCGCGGGTCAGACCCTTGGGGGTCGGAGCGGATGATTTCACCTTGCACCTCGTGGAAAAGATGTGACGCAGGGGGCCGTGCTTTTTCATGTGTCGCCTGTAATTTGGATTGCAGGCGTTAGTATAGACAGTTATCCATAATGTCTTCAAGGGGGAATAAACTAAATAATATCAGTTAGTTAGTTTCTTCTAGTTCGAGGGCGGAGAGGAATTTCATCACGCCGGGCGAAGCGCCCTCGAGGCAGAAATATTCCTCGAACAGGTTGCCTTCGGCGTGGCGCATGTAATCGAGCATCGACAGCGCCTGCGTCCGGTAACAGGACAGGGCGTGGATTTTCTTCTTCACTTCATCTTCCGACAATTTCAGCACATGCGTTGCGGGAGCATGTAGCTTGCGGCGGCGCTGCGCCGCGATATAGCGCGTCGTGCCAAGCGACAGTTCAGCCGCGGACGTGGTCGCATAGAGCAATGAGGCCCCCGTTTCACCTGCGATTTCGCGCGCCAGCTTCGACGCACGCACATGGTCGGGATGGCCGTTCATGCCGTTCGGCGGAAAGCCCGCGATCATCCTCGGGGATGACACGCCGCGCAGGCGCGACAGCACCTTCTCGCGTGCCTTCGGCCATTCGAAAGTTGTTTCGCTGCGCGGATCGTAATCGTCGTAGCCAAGGAACACAACGTCCTTCAGGCCCAGCGCCGCAGCGGCACCCTTCACTTCCTTGCGGCGTTCGGCGGCCAGCGCCTTCTGCTCGACAAGGTCGAGTGTGCGGCCATGGGCGCCCGTCGTCAGGAAAACGACCTTCACCTTCATTTTTTTCGACAAGGCGCGTGCGATAAGCCCGCCGAACAGGGCGGTTTCGTCATCCGGGTGCGGAACGATGGCGATAAGGGTCAACATGCTTGCATCCTAATCGGGAAACATGACGTCCGCCAGATATTTCGCGACCGGGCGCGGGTCGCCGATGGCGGGCATGACGTGCATCGACAGGCCGGGATTGGCGTTGACCTCGATAATGCCATAGTCGATGCCTGTCTGGTCGCGCGTGATATCTGTCGTCATGAAATCGACGCCGGTGACGGCAAGCCCCTCGAAGCATTTCAAGATATCCTGCGCGATGCGGATGACGGAGGGATGCGCAACATCGGTCATGTCGCGCGAGATGCCGCCCAAGGCCAGGTTCGAAATCTGGCGCAGGTAAAGTTTTTCACCCTCCGCCGGAACATCGCCCAGATGCCGTCCCCGGCGCTTGAGGAAATGCGTGACAGACGAGTCGATGGCGATGGGGCACAGGGCGCTGCCCTGCTTCCGCTTCACCTGCGCGCGCCGCTCCGTCTCGGTATCGGCGAGTTCGAGAATGGTATGGATACCGTCGCCCACGATATGCGCCGGTTCGCGCTGCAAAACGGCATAGTCTCCCTTGGTCGTAATGAACACGCGGTGCTCCAGCCCCTCGACCAAATCTTCGATCAGGAATTCACCCGACCCGCTGCTGTCGGACAGATAGCGCTCGACCGCGCGCTCGATATCCTCTTCGCCGCGAATGTCGGTTTCGACGTGCCTGCCGTGAGAGCCGTGGTTGGGCTTGAACACAACCCGGAAGCCGCGCTGCCGCGCAAATTCGACGGCTTCATGCAGCGTGTCTTCGGAAAAGATTTCGCCGTCCGGCGCGCGGATGCCCGCTTCGCGCAGGATGCGCTTGGTCATGAACTTGTCCGCGGCCAGGACCGCAGGTACATGAGCGACTTCGCTGGTCGTGCGGTCGATCAGGTAGCGGGCGCGGCCCCTGTAAATGACGCGGACGATCTCGCGCTGCGCGTCAATGATCTCAACCTCCGCGCCGCGCGACAGAAGCTCTTCCAGCAGCAGGCGCTGGTTGGTGTGCAGGTGGTGAAGATCGGGAACGGTCAATCTTGTTTCTTATTGTCCTTGAGGCCCGCCGGCTTGCTGGCCTTCATCTTCTTCAGCAGCTTCGCCTTCTCATCGGCCATCGAAGAGCCAGATTGCTTCGGGGTATCCGCAGGGCGAGCCACGGAAAGGTTCCGGCGCGGCGCGGGTTGCGCCGGTGGCCGCGCCTGGCGCGGCGGCGGAGAGACAAGATTTTCGCTGCCGCTCGATCCGCTGGATAAATTCTCTGACATGGAAATCCTCGCCCTTTGCCGTGTTTAGTGTTCTTTTATTGTATTCAATCGCGGCAAGCGCCGTCAATCAAATGCCTATCCTCTTCTGATATATCGCGATTTTATGACCGATATGCCTGGCGGTCAAAAGCGGGCGTTTATCCTCGCCCCAGATGGCGGCGAAGATATTCCGCGCCTCATCGACTGTTCTGAATTCAAACAGTGCCTCGAGCCGGTCGGTTTCACGAAATCCCTGTCCGATTAGCCATTCATTGTAACGCCGCGTGCGTCGCCGCGGATCGTTCACGCGTCCGCGAACGGCCTCGAATTCGCTGCCTTCAGCATTTTCGACCAGCACGATATGCGGGGCGAGCTTTTCCATGCGGCGCAGGATTGCGGCGCGCTTTGCTTTATCGGCAACGGTGCCCAGCATCCAGCAGGCAAGGACGATATCATATTTCTCTTTCGGCAGCGATGCATCCAGCGCATCGCCCAGGGCGAAGTCGACGTTGCGCAAGCCGTCCGCCCGGCGCCTCGCGATGGCCAGCTGCGCGGGCGCGGCGTCGAGACCGATGATATGCGCTGCATGCGGTGCGAGCAATTCGACATACTTTCCCGTGCCGCAGCCGAGGTCGAGCACCCGCTTCCCGGCGACAAGCGGCTGCAGAGCCTGCAGGACCAGTCCTTCCGCATCCTCGGCCTGCGCGAAAGCGTCATATATATCCGCCTCCGCGTAATAGATCGGGGATTTTTCCTGGAGGTTCTTCACGCGGACCTCCGGAACAGCACCGTATCGTGGTTGCCTGCGTCGATGGTGCTGGGAATTTCTATTTCGATGTGGTCGCCAAAGGCCTGCCGCCGCGCGGCCGGATCGTTGACCGGGCTGCGCGCTTTCGAACCATGCAGGTCGAGCACGTCATAGACATAGCCAAAGGCTATCATCCCACCTGGCGCGAGGCGTTTGGCCAACGGCTCGACGATTTGCTTCTGATATTCCGTGAGGCAGTCGCCTTCGAACATCTTATGTGCGTAATCCGACAGGTTCGAGAGAAGAATGATATCGTAGGGCGCCGTCAGCTTCTCCGCCAGCATTGTCACATCCGACTGGATAAAGCGAACATGCCTGCCCCGGCATGCCGCCTGTGCGCCAGCGAATGTCTCGACAAAAGTAAGATAGGGATTATTCTTCAGCGCATTTGCCGACAGGTCTGCCGCATCGCGCGGGTCGTGGCGGTCCCGGAACAGGGATGAGGCGCGCAATGCAGCGCCGTCTCCGTTGAAATAGTCATAGGCCCGGTCCCAGAAATAGCGCGCCGCCAGCGGAAGCCGTTTCCGCAAGTCCTTATAAACCTCAAAGTCGAAAGCCTCCGGCCCTTGCAGAAAAAAGCGGCAATAGTTTTCCAGCTCCAGGGCCTGAAGCATCGCTAATTTCAGTTCCACCATGGGACGGCTGAGGTGGTCGAGATCGAAACAGGTTACCTCGGCGGCTCCTGCGGCAAAGGCATTGATCGCATGGTCGCCGGAACTCGCCACCGTTAGGACGGCCTTGTCGCGGAAATCGATGTTGGGAAAATACCCGCCGATATTTTCGGTCGCGAAGGCATAGACAGGGCTGATCGGCGAGAATTTTCCACCCGCCGAGAGATTCGCGTCCAAGTCGCCGCTGAATAGCTTCTGCGCCCGCTTGGCCTCCTCGACATCCGGCACTGCCCGCATCGGGCAGCGGTTGAGGCCGGCATCGCGTAAGCCCGTCACCAGTCCGCGAAAGTGCTGGTTCTCTTTGCCGCAGAGAATGTCGGAAAGGCTGCAATCATGCAGTGTCTTCGCAGCCCTGTATTCGGGCTTGCGCTCGGCGACCCAGGTGCAGGGCGACACGCGGCCTTTGTGGTCAATGAACAGGAACCGCTCACCGCCCGGACAAGCGGCGCAGCCGCCCGCGGTGGGTTCGGCAAAGCTGCCGCTGACCCTGATGCGCCCGGCCATGGCCTGCGCCGCCTGCGTCACACGCTCCTGCATTTCTGCATTCGACAGGGTGGAAACAAGCTCTTCCCTTCCGCGCATGCGCCCGACCGGCTCCATACGCGAGAAAATCACCTGGTCGCAGCCCTCATCGGCACAGAATGACGCGATAGCGGTTAAATCGTTTTCATTGCCCATATAGACAACGCAGCCCGCACGCAAACGGATATTGGCGGCGGCCAGATGCCGCAGCCCGTCCAGCGTCGGCTCCCACGTCCGCTTGCCGCGCACCGCCTCATGCATTTCTTTCGTGCTGCCGTCGATGCTGACATGCACCATTTCAAGATCGAGGGCCGCAAGCTCCGCAGCCGTCTCGCGGCTGATCATCGAGGCATTGGTGGAAATATCGGTCTTCAGCCCCGCAGTACGGCAGGCGCGCAAGATGTCCATGATGTCAGGACGGGTAAAGGGCTCGCCGCCAGTGATCTTCACATGCGTGAAACCATTGTCGCGCAGCGCCGTGATCGTGTCGAAGACCTTGGCGCTGTCCAGCTCGTCCTTCTGCTGGCGCGGCGTGGAGCTGAAGATGCAATAGCGGCAACCGTAATTGCAGGTGTTCGTCACCTCCCAGATCACGCGGCCACCCTGTTTGGGGATACGGAACAGGCAGAACGACACGTCGGGGTCGAATTCAGAAACGGGCGCAACAGGCGCCGCGAATTCACGCGGTTTCATGCAGCGCCTCGTCGCAGAGCCGGTGATAAGCCTCGGCGGCAGGGCACGCCGTCGTGTCGAACAGGCGGAATTTCATGCCGTGGATGGACAAGGCCTCCGCCATGTCATCGGCCTTCATTTGCAGCAGCAGGCGCTTTTGCACCTGCTCCGGCGGCAGGTCGCCGCCGTCCAGCCTTTTCCGCTGCGTGTCCGCGCTGCAGCTTGTGACGATCACGCGGTCGACCAGCGGCAGAAACCCGTCCTCAATCAGCCGCGCCCATTCCAGCAGGCGCACGCCGGTGCCCACCATTTCGCCGCGCGCCGCCGCCAGGATGCCGGTGCCGGCAATCGCCCAGAATTCCTCGCGCCCCTGCGGGAGCCCGAAAATAGCGGCCGCCAGCTTTTGCAGGTCGAAGCCGCCTTCAGCACCCAGCGGCAAACCGAAATGTTTCGACACCTGGGCGCGCAAATCCGCATGGCGCGGCGAGGTGGTCATCAGGCGGCGGCGGATCTCGTCGACCGAAACGATCTTCACCGGCGTGTCTTTCTGCTTCAGGTAAGACGCAAAAGCGTTCACCAGCCAGGTCTTGCCGGTGCCCATCTGCCCGGTGATGCCAAGCGCGAGCGTCATGCCTGCCACCCCAGCCCGTAGCGCAGGGGGCACAAAGATGCGATCTGAAGGTTGCGGCTGCGGCTTTGCAGCGCATCCATGTCGATAAATTCATCCGGATTTGTGACCACGGCGTGGGACGACGCCAGTTCGCGCGTCAATGCCGACACGATGTCGGCGACCCTGCCGTCTTCCATGCGCGACAGGTTCTGGTTCTGGCGTCCGTGGTGGATATATTGGCTGGACGGCTGCGCCGGGTAATCGTCGTAAAACCGGCTGCCCATGCGCAGCGCCAGATGGTGAAGGCGGATTTCTTCCGTCCGCGTCTCGAGGATCATATCCGCCGTGCGCTTCAGTTGATCCTCCGTGGCGTCGGGCAGGTCCATGATCCAGCTCGTGCGCACGCGGAAGCCGATGCCGCGCGTTTCCGCGACGATCCGCCGCGCCTCCGAGGCAGAGATTTTCTTGTGAATAGCGCCGAGCTGTCCGTCGTCGCCACTTTCGACGCCGTAATGGATCCAGCGGAAGCCGGCGGCGTACATGTCTTCCATCATGCCGCGGTCGTACAGCGACAGGGAGCCAAGACAACCCATCGCCACGCGGATGCCACGCTCGCGCACGCCGCGGCAGATTTCCTTCATACGTTTCTTGCTCACCGTCGCATTGTCGTCTAGGAACAAGATTTTCTTCGCCCCATGCTGTGCGAGGAGCGTTTCTATTTCATGGACCACCGATGCGGCGCTGCGCCCCCGCCAGCCGCCCCAGAAGCCGGGCACGTGGCAGAAACCGCAGGTCATATGACAGCCGCGGCTCGACAATATCGTGCGCACGTCGATATATTCGCCCAGCGCCACCAGCCCGCGGTCGGGGATCGGCAGCCGCGCAAGGTCGAAGGCGGTTTTGTCGCGCGAAGAAGAAACGATGTTCCCGTCCGCCGACCGGAACGCGATACCGGAAACATCGCGAAGCCCCGCGTCAGTCCAGTCGTCCGCCAGCAACAATGATTCCAGCGCCGGTTCCATTTCGTGCTGGATGGCGGCACGAATGCAGCCGTCGTCCAGCAATTTTTCGGGCCGGTAAGTCGCGGCCTTGCCGCCCGCGACGACCGCCGCGCCGTGCGCCTTTGCCTGCCGCGCGATTTCCTTCACGGACGCGAGCGCGCCATCCTGGTGCAGCGGAATGTGATAATCGTGGACGATGACGGCAAGATCATAGGCCGCGCCGCCGCGCAGCGCCCGCGTGTAATCGTTCGCCGGCATGCGGCGGATATCCATGTCGACGAGCTCCACCTCGTGCCCCAGCCCCGCGATGAAGGACGCGACATTGAGCGCATCGATCGGCTCGATCAGGATGCCGCGCGAACTGAACGGATCGTTCGGGGGATTGATGACTTTGACTTTCATGCCGCCTGCTGCCGTTGACCGTCCATCAATAGCAGAAAAAAGCGTCCATTGTCATAACAAATTTAGTGCGGAAAAACAAGGGGTTGCCAGCTCAACACAAGCCGTCATCCCCGCGGAAGCGGGGATCCCGTGAAGGACGAGTACGGTCCTGAGGCTCGAGATTCCCGCCTTCGCAGGGGGCCCGTCGCCGGGGCTGCGGTCATTCGTAGCCATTTCGCTTCAAGAGGTCGAGATTGGTCTGTGCCTCTTCATGCCCCTGCGCGGCGGCCATGCGGTACCATTTTATCGCCGTTAGGATATCAGGTCTCGCCCCCAGCCCCTTGGAGTAAACTTCACCCAATTCAAACTGCGCTTCGATATAACCCTGTGTCGCGGCGCGTTCCCACAATTTGATAGCTTCGGTTGTATTCCTCTCGATCCCCCAGCCTGACCAGTATTCATCCGGCCACGTCATTTCCATACCTAGGTCGAACAGGGCTTTAGGATCCCCCCGCGCCGCATGGGCCTGCAAATCCGAAAGCGCTTGCTTGACGTCGTCAGGGATCGGCGCTGGCTCCCACTCTTCGATTTTTTTGTCCAAAACGACTTTTTGCTCGGTGGTCAAATGGGTAGCGCCCAGATAATCGAGATTATATTCTTTCGTTTCGGGATATTTTTCGCGATGGTATAGACCTCCCCAGAAATAAGCCTGCTCCCAATTTCGAGCAATATTGTGGAGCGCTGCGAGATTAAGGAGAGCAAAAAAATCTCCATACGCTGCTTTTGGTAACAGCTTTTCAATCGTCACATCTTCGTCGCGGAGATTTCTAAGATTCATATCGACAGAATTATCCCACAACCTTCGTCGCCGCAGCAATCCTTTGTCGCAGCATAGTGAATTCCAAATTACATCCAGCATTTAACGCCAGAGACGCGTTTCTATAACAACGGCGCGAAATTTACCGCTTTCGCAGGGATGACGGGCGATATGAGGCCCCGTCACTTCTTCAGATACTGCTCAATGATGGCGTCATACAGGTGCTGCATGCCGAATTCCTTAAGCTTCGGATAGAAGCGCGGGCGCAGGCCCGAGGCGACGAAACGGCCGGTGACCATGCCGTTTTCGTCCTCGCCGTCGATCTCGTAGGTCAGCAGGTCGTGCATCGAGATCATGTCGCCTTCCAGGCCGGTGACTTCCGAGATGCTCATGACCTTGCGCGAACCGTCGCGCAGGCGCTGAACCTGGATGATGATGTTGATCGACGAGGCGATCTGGCGGCGGATGGTTTCGGCGGGAATGTTCAGGCGGTTCATCGCGACCATGCTTTCGATGCGGTCGAGCGCGTCGCGCGGTGTATTGGCATGCACGGTGCCCATGGAGCCGTCATGGCCGGTGTTCATCGCCTGCAAGAGATCGAAGGCTTCCTGGCCGCGCACCTCTCCGACAATAATGCGCTCGGGGCGCATGCGCAGGCAGTTGCGCACTAGGTCGCGCATGGTGACCTCGCCCGCGCCCTCCAGGTTTGCCATGCGGGTTTCGAGGCGCACGACATGCGGCTGCTGCAATTGCAGCTCGGCCGAGTCTTCGCAAGTGACGATGCGCTCGCGCGGGTGGATGTAGCGGGTCAGGCAGTTCAGCATCGTGGTCTTGCCGCTGCCGGTGCCGCCGGAAACAATCGTGTTCACGCGGCAGCCGGCGATCAGGCGGATCAGGTCCGCGCCCAGCTGGTCGATGGAGCCGAACTCCAGCAGCTTGTCGAGCGTCAGCTTGTCGCGCTTGAACTTGCGGATGGTCAGCGTCGCGCCGCCCAGCGACAGCGGCGGCAGGATGATATTCACGCGGCTGCCGTCATGCAGGCGGGCATCGCACATCGGCATGGCCTCATCCACGTGGCGGCCGACGCGCTGCGCGATGCGCTGGCAGATCTGCACCAGCTGTTCTTCGTCGCGGAACGAGAGTTGCGATTTTTCGACGATGCCGTCGATTTCGATGTAAACGGTGTCGGGCCCGTTCACCATGATCTCGGAAATATCGTCGCGGGCCAGCAGCGGCTCCAAGGGGCCGAGACCCAGGACTTCGTCAGAGAGCGCCTTGGACAGGCGCGCAATCTCGCCCACGGACAGCGCCAGGTCGCGGTGCTTGGCCACCTGCTCAACGACGAGCTGTATTTCGGCGAGCGCCTCCTTGCGGCCCAGGCGCGCGAACTGACGGGCGTCGACAGTGTTTTTGAAGGCCTGCAACGCGATCGACAGGCCCATTTCAAGGTGGGGCGACAGCATCGTGTCGGCGTCCAGCGTGGCGATGCGCGGCTCGCCGTTGGTCAGGTGCGGCGTCGGGTTCTTGCCCGCGTAAGCTTCGGCATAATTCATGGTTGCGGCGATGAGGCTCTGGATGTCGCGTTTTTCCGGCACCGACGGCAGCGGCGTTTCGGGTTTCGACGCGGGTGGTGCGATGGCTTTGCGACGGCCAAAGGTCGGCGCGGCGGAAGAGGTCGAGGCTTTTTCCTTAGGGGCGGTCTGGACTTCGGCGGGCGTCATATTGGTGCTCTTTCTTGGTTTTGGACGGTGTTTCCGGCATTAAGAAAGATTAATTTGACGGCTTCTCCTGTGACTCTTTGATTTTTCGATTGAAATTGCGCTTTTCGCTTACCCTCTCAGAATATCAAACAACCTCAATTATGTCAAATTTGGGCGCCTGTCCGCATCAAATTCGTCTTTGAGTTCAGGTATATAAAATGAACGCGACCGGCAGTCTTTCGGCTGCCGGCCGCATTAACCTTCATTAAAATCCGCGCCTCTGTTACGCCGATTTCTTCTCGTAAAGTTCGCGCGTGTTTAGCAACTGGCTGGAGGTCGCCTTCTGGCGATACTCCTCCAGCAGCGGCTGGATTTCGGCGGGAATGAATTCCTCGAAGCGGCCGTTGACGATGTTCTCGCCTTCCAGCAGCTTGATCGGGTTCTTTCCTTCGACGCAACCGACGTTCGGTTCATGCACAAAATAGCCGAGCAGGCGCTGCAGCCGGTTCGGCAGCTGGCGCGCAATCTCGCGTGGCACGGCGAGATAATGGTTTTCCGCCTGACGCAGCCACCCCAGGCTATAGCTGATGACGAGGCCGGTCCGCGGCGTGCTGGCGGTCGTGTTCGCACCGCCGCCATGCAGAAGGCCGCCGAAATAAATCAGCACCGAACCTGCCGGCATTTCACCTTGGCAAATTTCGTGCGGTTCGGGCTGGCGATCCTTGGGCCACTTGTGGCTACCTGGCACGACATGTGTGGCGCCGTTATCGGCAGTAAAGTCATCCACGGCCCACATGCAGTTGATCATGGCCTGCACGCCAGGATGATCGAACGGAAACAGCAGTTCGTCCGTATGAATGATTTGCGCGGGTTCACCGGGCCATATCTGGATCGCCTGCGTCAAATTCAGCTGATATTCGCGGCAGGATTTGAGCAGAAAATGATCCATTACGCCTAGAATTGCCGGATTGACCGCCATATCATGCGATACTTCGGATTTCGCGATGATGCCGCTCATGCGCTTCGTAGCGAACCCAAAGAAATTTCCCTGGCAGACGGGAATGGAATTGAAATTCTTTCGCATCTCCGCCTGCAACTGGCGCACCTGCCGCTCCTCGAGCAGCCCTTCGATGACGACGCAGCCGTCGTCCTCCAGTGCGAGATTGATTTCTGCGACCGGCGCGGATGCCTTAAATCTTTGAACCTGGGCCATTGAACTTTTCCCTTTCTACGTTGCGATTTTGCGTTGGCAAGCTTCCCTTAAAATGGTGATGCATGGTCGCGCGCGGTTACGCCGGTGTAACTTGGCCATTCGGCCAAACCAAGTTTAATCTTGTCATAACAGATACTTAGGTAAGCATCGTGGGGAGCCTGTTCGCAGGAAAGGGCTTGAATAGCCACCATCCCATCGATTTTGACTAAAATTGCATTCAAAGTTATCTAATATGTTGGCATTCCCGACTTATAATAAAAAATGGACCTTACAGAATTCATCTGCGAAACGAACCGGATCACCTCGGTAGAGGAGTTGAAGAACCAATTCCTCAAATTCCTAGGCGGCTTTGGCATGGATCGTTTCATCATGGGCGAAATTTCCCATGACTCCACGTCGCAGAAGGAAAAATATCTCGGCCTGCTGGTGAATTATCCGCAAGAGTGGATGCAGCACTATGTCGCCAACCATTACGTCGACCACGACCCCATTTACCACGCGGCGCTGACTGCCAGAAAGCCTTTCACCTGGTCGGAAGTCGAAACGCAAAAAAACATCTCAAAAGAATCCCTGCGGGTGTTACAGGAAGGCCGCGAGCACAAGCTTTACAGCGGCGTGGGCCTCTCGATCCACCAGCCGCTCGGCGGCATCATTGGCATGGGTTTCGCAGGCTCGGAAAAAGACGCCCGCTGCGACAAGGACGCGCTGAGCCTGATTTATGCGGCGGCGAACCACTTCTTCGTGTGCTATGCCGACCTGACGAAATACAATACGCTCGACCCCGGCAATATTCGCCTCACCAACCGCGAATGCGAGGTTTTACTTTGGCTGGCGCGCGGCAAGACCAAGCCGGATGTGGCCGACATCCTCAGCGTCAGTGAATCCAGCATCAAGCGCCATTGCGAAAGCATTTTCCAAAAGCTCGACGTCAACAACGTGCCGCTGGCCGTGGCCAAAGCCATCCGCATGGGCCTGATCCGCCCGTTCTAAATTTCTGCACGAATTCTGCACAAACATTCCCTCATAACGCCATAAGCCTGCCCTTCTCCCTGCACATTCAAGGGGCAGTATGGGCTTATACCGACCAGCCATTCTCGACGCCAGGAGACGCCCATGCAGAAACTCGTGAACCTTTCCCTCATCGCTTTCATGGGCCTGACCGCCCTTTACCGCTGGCGGCAGCAGAAAAAATTCCACGCCCTGCTATACGTCATGGCGGCAAACGCCTGGCTGGCCTCCTGCAACCATGAAGGCGAGCGCCATGCGGGCTGACGCGTACCGGTTCCTCCGTTCGATCCCCGTAAAACTGTCGGCAGGCGCGTCCCTGGTCGCGCTTGCCGACGTCTTTTTCTACAACCATCCGCTGGGCTGGGCGGCGGGGATTTACGGGGCGGCGCTCTTGGGCACCCTCGCTCTCCTTCACGGTGGCCTTCTGCGGCAAATGACCAGCCAGATTATCACGGCAATGCTGATCGCGCTCTGCGCCGCGCTGATCAATGCGCCGCAGTTGCTGCCCCTTTCCCTGTTCGCGGCAGGCATCGTGGCGTTGCTGATCCTGCACAAACGCGCCGGCGCACAGGATGCCGGCACGTGGATCAGGGATTTCATGCGTTTTATGTTCCACGGACTCATGCAATGGGAAGAGGACGCCAGCCGGATGCGGCGCCTGCGGTGGAAAAAAAAGCTGCCCGATCTTCGCGTGCTGGCGCGTCTGTGCTACATGCTGGTTCCGGTCGCGCTTGCCATCGTTTTTGCGCTTTTGTTCACGCAGGCCAATCCCGTGATTGCCCGCATCGTGGACGAGATCGACTGGGACTTTATCGAAGAAATACTATCGCCCTGGCGCGGCGCTTTCTGGCTCTGCGCGGCTGTCGTTATCTGGGCGCTGCTGCGCCCGCGGTTTCATACCGCGGCGGCGAAGACGGGCACGGGCACGCCGCGCGATTTGAGCCGCTGGTTCAGCCCCGCCTCCATCGCGCTGTCGCTGATTTTGTTTAACGCGATGTTCGCGGGCGAAAATGCGCTCGATATCGCTTTCCTGTGGAGCGCGCAGGCACTGCCCAAGGGCGTCAGCTATGCGTCCTATGCGCATGCGGGCGCCTATCCGCTTATCGTCACGGCGCTGCTGGCCGGCGTCTATATTCTGATTACCTTCGGCGACCGCCGTTACCAGACGCGCCTGTCGGTCGCGCTCGTTTACTTCTGGATCGCGCAGAATATCTTCCTCGTCGCCTCCGCCATCGACCGGAACTTTCATTATATCGAAGTCTACTCTCTCACCTACTGGCGGCTTTCCGCGATGATCTGGATGGGGCTTGTCGCTGGCGGCCTCGCGCTCACCGTCATCAAAATCGCCGCAGGGCGGGGAAATATGTGGCTGATCAACACGAACCTGCTGGCGGCGATCGCCACGCTCTACGGCTGCTGCTTCGTTGACTTCGACCGCATCATCGCCGATTACAACGTGCGCCATGCGCGCGAAGTGACGGGCATCGGCACGGATCTCGATCTCGACTATATGCGCGAGCTCGGGCCCGAGGCCATTCCGGCCCTGCGCTGGTTCCAGGACCATGCGCGCTTCAACCCGGCGAAAGCGCTGCAGGCGGAAGACTTGGCCGACGCGGAAGAAACCAGCCTCGCCCTTATTCTGCGCAGCGACTGGCGTGCCTGGACGATGCGCAGCCAGGCGCGGCTTGAGGATATCCAGACCCGCAGGACCGGAAGCGGCTGGCCATGACGTTGACCCGCATCCGAATCTCACCGAATATGGGGGAGAACTTGGGAAAACGGCAGTATATGACAAAACGCATTCTCGTCGTCGATGACGATCCGCATATCCGCGAAGTCGTGATGTTTGCGCTGGAAAAGGCGGGCATGCAGGGCGTCGCGGCCGCGGACGGCGCCCAGGCTCTCGAGCGCGCGGCGCAATCGCCCGATCTTATCGTCCTCGACATCTCGATGCCCGAACTCGATGGGCTCGAAGTCTGCCGCCGCCTGCGCAAGACCAGCGACGTGCCGATCCTGTTCTTGTCGTCGAGAGATGAAGAAATCGACCGCATCGTCGGCCTCGAGCTCGGCGGTGACGATTATGTGACCAAGCCTTTCAGCCCGCGCGAGCTGATCGCCCGTATCAACGCGATCCTCAAGCGCCGCACCGGCGGCGCCGCGCCCGCGAAACAGCCGGTGCTCGCCCACGGCAACGTCAGCATCGACACGGTCAGCTATACCGCTTCCTGCGCGGGAAAGACGGTGCCGCTGACCGCGACCGAGTTCATGCTGCTGCTGGCCCTGTTCCGCCACCCGAACAAGGTCTTCACCCGCGATGAGCTGATGGACCAGGCCTATGACGTGAACATCACCGTCAGCGACCGCACCATCGACAGCCATATCCGCCGCATCCGCAGCAAGTTCGCCTCCTGCGGTGCCAACGACGTGATTGCCACCAACCATGGCATCGGATACAAGCTGGGATCATGCCTGTAGCCCGGAAATCGCCCTTCGTCTTTCGCCTGCATAACGTCTTCGCGGCCGTCTTCCTTGTCGTGATGCTGCTGCCCGTCAGCGGTATGTATTTCTTTCGCATCTATGAAAGCGAGCTCGTGCGCCAGACGGAGAGCGAGCTGATCGCCCAAGGAGTTTTCATTTCCTCGATGTACAAGCATGACTTCCGGCGGCTGAACGCGCCAAAAGATTACGGCGACCCGCTGACCGCGCCCGAAACGCCGGGCGACGGCAGGTATCGTCCCTTCCCGCCGCAGCTGGACCTCCGCACGGCCGATTTCTATCCGCCGCGGCCCGATCCGGTGACGCCCCCCAAACCTGCCGATCCGATTGCGCTGGAACTGGGCAAGAAAATTCAGCCCGTGCTGCAGGAGGCGAAGATCAGCACGCTCGCCAGCATGCGCGTGCTCGATCCCAATGGCGTGGTCGTCGCCGGGACGAGCGAGGTGGGACTGTCGCTCGCGAACGTCGAGGAAGTCTCGACGGTATTGACGGGCAGATACGTGAGCGTCATCCGCCAGCGCATTTCCGATGAGCCGCGTCCGGCGCTTGCCTCGATCAGCCGCGGCACCGTCATCAGGGTCTTCGTGGCCATTCCCATCGTCGAGAAGGACCGCGTCATCGGCGCCGTC
Source organism: Alphaproteobacteria bacterium (assembly GCA_025934695.1). Lineage (GTDB taxonomy): Bacteria > Pseudomonadota > Alphaproteobacteria > Micavibrionales > UBA2020 > JAPWJZ01. Next base: position 77,470 of record JAICWS010000004.1, on the reverse strand, counting down.
CACCTGTCGCGCTCGCCGCGTAACGTGCTGAAGGCGATGTACGAGGAAAAGGACAGCGTCATTTCCGCAGGCTTTTTCGTGCTGATCTTCGCGGCGGCCATCACGGCATTCCTCAGCTATGTGATCGGCCGCCCCTTGGGCGCCCTGCGTCGTCATGCGCAGCAGCTGGCGCTGGGCGACTGGACGCCGCATCGGCTGTCCTCCTCGCCCATCGAGGAAATCGCCTCGCTCAACGACAGTTTCGAGCGCATGTCGACGACGATCCAGTCGCGCTCGGAATATATCCGCAGCTTCGCCATGCATCTGGCGCATGAGTTCAAGACGCCGCTCACCGCCATCCAGGGCGCCATCGAACTCATGCATGACCACGCCAACGACATGGCGCCCGAGCAGCGCGCGCGGTTCATGGAAAACATCACCAAGGACACCGACCGCATGCGGGCGCTCGTGACGCGCCTGCTGGAACTGGCGCGCGCCGACATGTTGCAGGCGGGGAACGAGACGGCGGATGTTGCGGCGGTGGCGCAGGAACTGCGCCGGCGCTATGCGCAGCGCGTCTCCATCGATTATACCGGCGGGATTGCCACCGCCGCCATCGGCGCCGACGCGCTGGAAAACGTGCTGTCCAACCTGGTCGACAACAGCCTCCAGCACGGCGCGAAACACGTCGCTATCGCCGCCTTTCCCAAGGCAGGCCACATCGAAATCGACGTGACGGACGACGGCGAAGGCATCACCGAAGGCAATATCGCCAAGGTCTTCACGCCCTTCTTCACCACCCGGCGCGACACCGGCGGCACCGGCCTCGGCCTTGTCATTACGCGCTCGCTACTGAAAGCGCACGGCGGCGACATCGAATGCATCGCCGCCAAATCCGGTGCGCAGTTCAGGATCACGCTGAAGGCGGCCGGTACTACTGCCTGACGAACTTTCCCACATTCTCCAGCGTATCCGCCTGCTGCGCCGGCTTGTCCCAGCGGATGCGGTTGATGCGCGGAAAGCGTAAGGCGAGGCCGGCCTTGTGACGGGTCGAGGGCTGTACGGAATCGAAAGCGACTTCGAACACCAGCTGCTTTTCCACTTCTCGCACCGGCCCGAAGCGCTCGACGGTGTGGTTGCGCACCCAGCGGTCCAGCTCGCGCAGCTCTTCGTCGGTGAAGCCGAAATAGGCTTTTCCGACCGGAACGATATCATTCCCCTTCCACACGCCGAAAGTATAGTCGGAATAGTAGGATGAGCGCTTGCCATGGCCGCGCTGCGCGTACATCAGGATGGCGTCGATGAGTAAGGCGTCGCGTTTCCACTTGAACCAGAGGCCTTTGGGCCGGCCTTGCTTGTAGACACTGTCTCTGCGCTTGAGCATCAGGCCCTCGTGCCCCTGCTCCTCCGCGCCGCGAACGCGGATTTCCGCCAGCTCCTGCCAGCTATGGAACGACAGGATGGACGAAATATCCATCTGTGGATTGGGATTGGCAGCGAGCCATCTTTCTAGCCTTACGCGCCGCTCATGCAGCGGAAGACCGCGGATATCCTCGTCGCCGTCGAACAGCATGTCATAGAGACGCACAAAGACCGGATAATCGCGCTGCATCTGCTGGCCCGGCTTCTTGCGGTTCAGGCGCTGCTGCAGCGCGTTGAAGGACATGGGCTCGAAGCCGCGGCCCGCCAGTAGCTCGCCGTCCAGCACCGCACGGCCGTTCAAGGTTTTCATGAGATCGGGGAAACTATGCGCGATATTGTCGCCGGTGCGGGAATACATTGCCTTTTCACCCTCGCCCAGGCCCAGCTGGACGCGGATGCCGTCCCACTTCCATTCGGCCTGCCAGTCGGCCGGGTTCATGCCGCCCAGGTCCTTCTCCTCATCCAGCGCATGGGCCAGCATCAGCGGATGGAACATGCGGTGGCGGTGGACCTGCGGCGCTTCCGCGCGCCCATCGAGCCAGGCGAAAAGATCGAGATAGGGGCATTCCATGCCGTGCCACAGATGCTCGATCTCGTCCAGCGTCTTGCCGCCGAATTCGGCCAGCGCCGTCTTGGCCAGCCGCGCCGAAACGCCGATCCTTAAGTTTCCGGTCGCGAGCTTGATGATCGCCCAGCGCTCGGTTGCGGTCGCGCCCGACAAATGGCCCGCGATGATAGTCGGCAATTTGTCCGGCGCGACGCTCGCCAGCTCATCGATCAGCCCAGAGAGCGTCGGCAGAGCTTTTCCGCCATGGTCCGGCCAGATCAGCGCGATGGTTTCGGCCAGGTCGCCCACGTAATCGTAGGACATCTGGAACAGTTCTTCGTCTATCTTTTCGAGGACGATGTCCTTCAACAGCTTTGGCTTGACGTTCTGCAGCGACAGGCCGCCGGTGAGCACCGCCAGCGCATAGCCACGGTCCGGGTCGGGCGCTTCGCGGAAATACTGTACCATATAGGCGATTTTCTGGTTGCGCGACGGGGTCAGCAAAAGCTTTTCGAGGAACAGGGCAAAAGTTTTCATGGCTTTAAGCCGCCTCCTCCTCTTCGTCTCGACCCTGCAGGCGCAGGGGCTTGGCGGCAAGGCCGCTCTTGCGGCACCAATGCACCAGAGCGTCTTCCCGTCCATGCGTCACCCATACTTCCGCAGCGTCCGTGTCGCGGATCGTCTGCGTCAGCTCGTTCCAGTCGGCATGGTCGGAAATGACCAGCGGCAGCTCGATCCCGCGCTGGCGCACGCGCTGCTTGACGGTCATCCATCCCGAGGCCATGCCCGTGATCGGGTCGGAAAACCGCCGCGACCAGACTTCTTTCAGCGCCGATGGCGGCGCCAGGACCAGCGCGCCCTTGAGTTCCTCTTTCGATGCGTCGACCGGCCGGCGCAAGTCTCCCAGCTCGACGCCCCGCTGCTGGTAATAATTGCACATGCCGACCATCGCGCCGTGGAGATAGATGGGCGCGTCATAGCCCGCGGCGCGCAAGAGCGAAATCAGCCGCTGCGCCTTGCCGAGCGCGTAAACCGCGATCAGGTGGCTTTGCTGCTGAAACTTCGCCAACGAATGGGCAAGCTTCTGCGCTTCCGCCAGCGGGTCCGGGTGCTGGAACACCGGCAGGCCGAAGGTCGCCTCCGTCACGAAAATGTCGCACGGCACGGGCTCAAAAGCCGCGATGCCGGCATCAAACCCGCGCTTGTAGTCTCCCGAGACGACGATGCGCTGTTTTGGGGATTCGAGAAGGATCTGCGCACTGCCCAGAATGTGCCCTGCGGGATGGAAGGAAACGGTCAGCGAACCGAGCTTTGTTTTCTCGCCATAAGCCACCGGCTGCCAGCTTTTCGCAGCGTCCTCGCCATAGCGTTGCTTCATGATACCGATGGTGTCCTGCGTCGCCAATACGTGCTTATGCCCCCGGATGGCATGGTCGCCATGGGCATGCGTGATAAGCGCTTTTTCCACCGGGAAATGCGGGTCGATATAGGCGCCAGCGGGACCTATATAAAGGTCATGTCTGAGAATATCCATATTACAGAAATGGCGTCTATGCCTTTGAAAATCAAGGGCAGGAGTAAGCGCAAATCCATCGATTTGCCGCTCTCCCAATGGATGGCCGACAAGGGCTGGCAATGGTTTCCGCACCAGCTCGAAGTCTTCGAGGCCGCGCAGGCCGGGAAGAACGTCCTGCTCTGTGCGCCCACGGGCGCGGGCAAGACTTTGGCGGGCTTCCTGCCGGCCTTCGGCGCGCTTTTGTCGGTGAACGAGCGCAGCGGGCTGCACACGCTTTACATTTCGCCCTTGAAGGCGCTCACCGTCGACGTGCACCGCAATATCGGCAAGCCGATCGAGGAGCAGGGCCTGCCGATAACCTATGAGACGCGCACCGGTGATACTCCTTCTTCCAAGCGCGCGCGGCAGAAGCGTAAGCCGCCGGATATGCTGATGACGACGCCGGAGTCCCTGTCGCTGCTGATTTCCTATGATAATGCCGCCGAGTACTTCAAAAGCCTGCGCTTTGTGATCGTGGACGAACTCCATGCGCTAATGTCATCGAAGCGCGGTGATTTGCTATCGCTCGCAATCGCGCGGCTGAAGGCGCTCGCGCCGCAGGCGCAGTTTATCGGCCTCTCCGCGACCATTCCCGATCCTGAACTGGCGCGCGACTGGCTGTGCGGATCCGAGGGCGCCATCATCCAGGCGCCCGCCCGCACCCAGCCCAATATCCGCATCCTGCAATCGGCCAAGCGCATTCCCTGGTCAGGCCATATGGCGATCTACGCGATGGAGGAAGTTTACGCCGAGATCGCGAAGAGCCGCATGAGCATCGTCTTCGTCAATACGCGCGCACAGGCGGAACTGATTTTCCAGCAGCTCTGGAAGCTCAACGAAAAAGACCTCAAAATCGGCCTCCACCATGGCTCGCTGGAGCCCGAACTGCGCCGCCGGGTTGAAGAGCATATGGCGAAGGGACTGCTGGATTGCGTCGTCGCCACGTCTTCTTTGGATCTTGGCCTCGACTGGGCGGAAGTGGACCTCGTGGTGCAGATCGGCGCGCCTAAAGGCGTCAGCCGCCTGCTGCAGCGCATCGGCCGCTCCAACCACCGGCTGAACGAGCCCAGCCGCGCTCTGCTCGTCCCAACCAACCGTTTTGAATGCATCGAATGCCAGGCCGCTCTCGACGCCATCGCCCATAAGGAACTGGATGGCACGGATTCGCGCAAAGGCGGCTTCGACGTGTTGGCCCAGCATATTTTCGGCACGGCCTGCAGTGGCCCGTTCAAAGCCGACGCGCTGTATGACGAGGTGCGCCGCGCGTGGCCGTATCGCGATCTCGAGCGCAAGCAGTTCGACGAAACCCTGCAATTCGTTATCGACGGCGGATATGTGCTGAAAGCTTACGAACGGTTCAAGCGCCTCGTCATTGACGCCGATGGTTCCTACAAGCTGGCCCATCCGCGACTGTCGCGCCAGTACCGCATGAATATCGGCACCATTGTCGAGGCGCCGATGCTGAAGGTGAAGCGCGGCCGCCAATACCTCGGCGTCATCGAGGAATATTTCATCAATCACCTGTCGCCCGGCGATACTTTCCTGTTCGCGGGCGAAGTCATGGAGTTCCTGGCCCTGCGCGACGCCACAGTAATGGTCCGGCGCACCAAGGCGGACGCGCCGAAAATCCCCAGTTACGACGGCGGCAAACTGCCCCTGACGACGCACCTCTCGCTGCGCGTGCGCGAGCTTCTGGAGAAACCGAAGGAATGGAAAAATCTGCCGGAGAATGTGGGCAACTGGCTGTCGCTGCAGGCCAAGCGCTCGATCCTTCCCTCAAAAGACCGCCTCGCCGTCGAAATCTTTCCGCGCAGCGGGAAATATTACACGATCATTTACCCCTTCGCGGGACGCAGCGCGCACCAGACGCTGGGTTTCCTGCTGATGCGGCGCATGAAACGGCGCGGCGAACGTCCGCTCGGCTTCGTGGCGACGGATTATGCCATTGCCATCTGGTCGCTGAAAAAGCCCACCCATATCGAAGGCCTGCTCTGCGTCGATCTGCTGGGCGAAGAACTGAACGATTGGCTGGAAGATACGCCGCTGCTCAAGCGCACGTTCCGCGAGGTCGCGGTCGTGGCGGGCCTTGTCGAGCGCCGCCATCCGGGCCAGAAGAAGACCGGCCGCCAGATGACTTTCAGCTCCGACCTGATCTATGACGTGCTGTACAAATACGAACGCGGGCATATCCTGCTCCGCGCCGCACGGCAGGACGCGACGAGCGGGCTGATCGACACCGGGCGCCTGTCAGACATGCTGATTGACATGCAGGGAAAAATCCAGGTGCGCGAACTCGACAGCGTCTCGCCGCTTGCCGTACCGATGATCCTCGAGATCGCGCGCGAAAGCGTGTCGCGCCGCGAGGCCGGCGAATATTACCTCGAAGACCTGCAGCAGCAGTTGCTCGAGGAAGCCGGTTGCGGGACCGCCACATGAAGATCAAATTCGGGGGCCAGGATATCATCCTGCATCATTCCGGCATGGCTTTCCTGCCGGGCGGCATTGCCATCGTCTCCGACCTGCACCTTGAAAAAGGCTCGCACTTCGCCGGCCGCGGTTACTTCCTGCCGCCCTATGACAGTCATGCCACGCTGGTGAAAATGCTCAAAATCTTCCATGAACAGCGTGTCAGGCAGGTCATTGTCCTCGGCGACTGCTTTCATGACGAAGAAGGCTTCTCGCGCCTCGACCCGCCCGCGCGCGAACTTTTCGATGCGCTGCGCCGCTTCGATCCCATCTGGATCAAGGGCAATCACGACGGAGAATTCGTGCCGCCCGGCTTTACGGCCTTTGACATCTTCGAACATGCGGGCATCACCTTCCGGCATGAAGCCGCGCCCGGCGCGGAGAATGAAATGAGCGGCCACTTTCATCCCAAGGCGCAGATCACGCACAAGGGCGGCCAGTTCGAACGCCCGTGCTTTATCGAGGACGGGCGCAAGTTCATCCTTCCCGCCTTCGGCGCCTACACCGGCGGCCTCGCGGTCAGCGACCCGGCCATCAGAAAACTATTTCAGTCGCCGCGCATCCATGTGCTCGGCGCGGCGAAGATATTCAGCCTGCCTTTCAGGAACTGATTATTTCCCGGCTATCGTCACGCCGTTGATGCGCGTCGTCGGCGCGGCCAGCTGGTGGCGGGTGCTCGGCATGTCGGGCGTGTCGTCGGCGAGGACGACATTCATGAACATGTCCTTTAGGTTGCCCGAGACGACGAAACCGGCGACCGCGGTATCGGTGATCTTGCCGTTCTCGATCAGGTTGCCATAGGCCTGGCGCGAATAGAGGCCGTTGTTGACGTCGACCGTGCCGCCGTTGAAGCCGCGGATATAAATGCCTTCCTTGATGTCGGATATCAGTTCATCGGGCGTCACGGCGCCGGGCTTGATGATGCCGTTGGTGGGGCCGTTTTCGCGGCCCGTCGGCGCGATGCCGAGCTGGCGCGATTCCATCAGGCTCGCGTTGAAGGCTTTCAGCATGCCATTTTCAATGAAGGTGACGGGCTTGCTTTCGATCCCCGCCGTGTCGGCCAGGCCGGAGCCGAGGCCCTTCGGAATGGACGGATCGTCCACCAGCGTGACTTCTGAGCTCATCACCTGCTGGCCGAGCTTGTCCTTCATGTAGGTAGCGCCGCGATGCAGCGCAGTGCCGTCGACGGCCGCGTAGACGGCGCTGAAGAAATCTTCCGCCGCATCATGGTCGAGCACGATGGGCATTTCGCCGGTCGTGGGCAGCGTGGCGCTGAGCTTCGCAAGCGCGCTCTTAGCGGATGATTTCCCCAAAGCTTCGGGCTTCGACATGTCATTGAAGTGGCGCGCGACGCTTGAATCGCCGTCGATCTGCATGCCGCTCGCGTCCTCGGCGACGACCTGCGCGCTCGCGGAGTAGCGCGTCTTGCTTTCGTGGTGATCGAGGCCGTTGGTGGCGAGGACGAGGAAATGGCTGTCCAGTTTCGACACGCCGACGGAACGCGTGCCCTTGACGCCGGGCTCGGCCAGCGCCGCCGCCTCGACCTGCTTCGCGTAATCGAGCAGGTCTTCCGACGAAGGGGGATGAGGATCGACGAGATTCAGGTCTATATCCGAACCCTTGAACACTTTGCCGGATTCCAGCAGGCGCTTGTTGGGGTTGGCGGGCACGACGCTGAGGGCCTTCATGTTCTTCAGCATCGCCTCTTTGAGCTCGGCCTCGTCCATCGTGTTGCGGCTGAAGGAAATGGTGCGGTCGCCGGCATAGAGCGTGATCGAGACGGAATAGGTGACGCCCGAGACGGATTTGGCGACTTCGCCCTTCTCGACGCTGATTTCCTGCTTATCGTTGGAGGAAATGACGACCTTCGCGTCGGTGACGCCATACGTAGTACCTGATTTAGCGTAGTCGAGCAGGCTTTCGGCCAGCGGATGCGCCTCGTCGAGGAAATCTTGCTTGGATCTGGACATTGCTTCTCTCCTCTTACGGCGCCTTGGGCGCTTGTTTTTTGCTGCCGCCGACGGTCATGTTCGACACGCGTACGGTCGGCTGGCCGCAGCTGACGACCACGCTCTGGCCGTTCTTGCCGCACATGCCGGCGCTCTTTTCGATCGACAGGTCGTTGCCGACCATGGTGATGGACTTGATGACGGTAAGGCCGTCGCCCACCAGCGTCGCACCCTTCACGGGCTCGCACAGCTTTCCATCACGGATCCTGTAGGCGAGCGTGCAGTTCATGTTGAACTTGCCCGAGGTGATATCCACCTGACCGCCGCCCATGTCCTCGATGTAGAGGCCGTCCTTGACCGACTTGATAATGTCGGCCGGGTCATGCGTGCCGTTGCGGAAATAGGTGTTGGTCATGCGCGGCATCGGCGTATGGGCGTAGCTCTGGCGGCGCCCGTTGCCCGTGGGCTCGACGCCCATCAGCTGCGCGTTCTGGCGGTCCTGCATGTAGTTTTTCAGGACGCCGTTTTCGATCAGCACGTTTTCCTGCGTCGGCGTGCCTTCGTCGTCGAAGTGCAGGCTGCCGCGCTCGCCGGGCAAATTCCCCTGGTCCACGACGGTCACTTCGGGCCCCGCGATCTGCTGGCCGATCTTTCCGCTGTACACGGAGATGCCGCGGCGGTTGAAATCGCCCTCGAGACCGTGGCCGATCGCTTCATGCAGGATGACGGCGGGCCAGCCGTGATTCAGCACCACGTCCATCACGCCCGCCGGCGCCTCTTCGGCGATCAGCAGCATTTCGGCTTGGTGCAGCGCCTTGGCGGCGCCCTTTTTCCACGAGGATTCATCGAACACGGCGGTGCAATCGACCGGGCCGCCTGTCAGCGCCATGCCGGTTTCGCTCTTGCCGTCCTTGTCGGTCAGGGTGACGCGGATGTACAAGGCCGTGTTGGGACGCTGGTCGACCAGGCTGTCGCCTTCCGCCGTGATGATGTGAACGTTCTTCGAGGTCGACGCATATTGCAGCGTCACGTTGGTGATGCGCGGGTCGAGCTGCTTCACATAGGCTTCGATCTCGTCGATCTTCGCGATCTTCTCCGCCAGTTCCATGTTCTGCATGGGGTTCTGTTGCGGATAAAGCTCCGTCGCCACTTTCGGCGGCGATTGTTTTTCTTCCGCCTGCGGCTTGTCTTTCAAAACCTGGCGCGCGCGGCCGACGGCGTCTTTCAGCGCGGCTTCGTTGAACACGTCGGAAAAGGAATAGCCGACGCGCTCTTCCTGCCCCACGCGGAAGCCGAAGCCCGACTTGCTGTCGCCGACCGACACGCTGGTGAATTCGCCCTTGTCCTTGACGATGGACTCCCGCTCGACGACTTCCTGGTAGAACTCGCCGTAATCGGCGCCCTTCAATCCCTGTTTCACGATCTCGCGCGCGGATTCAGGCGTCAGGTCCGTATGCTTGAAAAACGGATCCGTCGGCAACGGCTTGTCGGTCATTTGGCCCTGCTCTGGTTGTGTCGGTTATGTGGATGGCAGGACGATAGACGGCTTTTATGGCAAGGTCAAGTAATGACATAATAATGAAGTTTAATTACAACTCAATCTTCCAAAATTACTGCGGATACTTTCGGCGGTCCCCGGCTACTATATTGCTCTGGCATTGTTGCGGGGAATAGCGGCTTTGGGGGCGCTGCTCGACATGGACCTTCATCCTGACTTACTGGCGCCGAACCTGGCGATCCTGTCCGATGCCTTCGCGGGGCACGGCGACAAGCGCGCCCTGTCCGACCGCAAGGGAACATTGTCATACAGCCAGTTGCTGGCGCAGGCGGAGGAATTTTCGCGGCATATCGCATCTCTCGGCATCCGCCCCGGCAATCGCGTTTGCCTCCTGGCCCGGCCGGGGACGGACTGGGGCATGGCTTTCTTCGGAATCCTGTTCAGTGGCGCGACCATCATTCCGCTGGACATCATGATGACGCCCGCCGACCTGCGGGCGGTCATCGCGCATGCGGATCCGTCGCTGGTCATTTGCGGGCCGGAATTCGAAAAAACCGTCTCGCAGGCCAGCAATGTTCCCTGCCAGGTGCTGGGGCGGCCCTTCCCGGGCGGCGCGGAAGCAAAGCCTGACATCTCCACCCGCCGCATGGATGATGTCATGGTCATCATCTATACCTCGGGCACCACCGGCGCGCCCAAAGGCATCATGGCGACGTATAGGAACATGCTGTCGCAGGTCATGCCCTCTATCGATTTCATGGGCGCCGCGCCGGATGATTCCATCTTGTCGATTTTGCCCCTGAATTACATGATGGAGCTGGCCCTGGGCTTCCTGTGCCCGCTGTCGGCGGGGCTTCACGCGCATTTCTGCGACAGCATCTACCCGCATGACGTCATGGCGGCCGCAAAACAGCATGGCGTCGCCTTCATGGTTATGGTGCCACGGCTGCTGACGCTGACGCAGCGCGCGATGCAGCCGGGCGACAAGGCGCCCTTCGGGCCGCGTTTCAAGGCGATCCTTTGCGGCGGTGCGCCGCTGGCGGCGGAGCATATCGATTTCTTCCGTTCCGCCGGCGTGACCGTGTGCCAAGGCTATGGCATGACGGAAACAAGCCCCGTAATCGCATCGAACACGCCCGCCCACAACCGGCCCGGCTCGGTCGGCCGCGTTTATCCGGGCATGGAAGTCCGGATTGCGCCTGACGGCGAGATCCTTGTCCGCGGCTCGAACGTAATGAAGGGCTATTTCCGCGACGAAGAGCAGACGCGCGCCGCCTTCGACGGCGACTGGCTGCGCACCGGCGATCTTGGCAGCTTCGACGCCGAGGGATATCTCTACCTGCAGGGCCGCAAGAAAGACCTGATCATCCTGTCCTGCGGCAAGAATGTGTATCCGGAACAACTGGCGGAATATTTTCTGCGGCTGCCCGCCGTCAAGGAAGCCTGCATCGTCCATGTTCCAGACGGCGTCGCGGGCGAAGGCCTGTGCCTCGTCCTGCATCTATCTGACAAATATGCGACGGAGACGGGAAAACTAGCCGATGAAATCTCCGCTTTTTCAAAGGCGCTGGATTCCTACAAGCGCCCGCGATGGATCGCCGTCAGCAAGGAGCCGCTGGCAAAGACGAATTCCCTCAAGACGCGACGCTTCCTCGTGGAGAAATGGCTTGAAACGCAGGATTTGATACCAGTACCATGAATGGCTATTGCGGTATGATTTTTTCATAGGTGGGGCGGCAATGGATCGGGGCATACTTGTATTGTATTTACTCAACTGGGGCTGGCTGGCGTCGCTCCCGTTCGTGTTCTTCAAGTCGGATGGAAAATTCAATCTCATGTGGTGGGTCACGGGATCGCCCTTCGGCCTCATGACGCTGACGCTGCTGCTTGCCTACTTCCACGTCTTTCCGCCGTTCTTCTCGTACCCGCCGTTCGAAGTCCTCTCCGTGCCGTTCAGCGTCGCGTCCATCAGCCTCATGCTTTACACCGTCGGAACGCACCAGACGCCGCTCGCATTGTGGCACCAGAGCAACGACGCGCCGAAAAGCATTGTCACCTACGGCGCCTATAAGAGAATCCGCCATCCGTTCTACACGTCGTTCCTGCTGATGTTGATCGGCGCGGTTTTCTATTGCCCGCATGTCGGCACACTGGCCGCGCTGGCGCTGGGCATCGGTATCCTGAATGTCACCGCCGCGCGCGAGGAACGCTTCCTGTCCGCGTCTGCATTCGGCGAAGATTATAAGAAATATATGACGACGACCGGGCGCTTCTTTCCGGGTGTGTGAATGGACATTTTTATCGACCATCTCAGTTATTCGCTCGGCGACAACCGCGTGCCGCTGGAAGACAGCGCCGCCGCCGGGCGCACGATCACCGACGTCCGCAGCCTGCAAGAAGCGGGGTTTCGCCGCCATCACATGTGCGCGGAAAACCAGACGCCCTACGACCTCGCGGCGGGCGCCGTCCGGCCCATCGCCGCGCACCTTGCGAATGCCGGCGCGATCATTTACGCTACCTGCCTGACCTGCAACGGCAACATCGGGAAGAATGAAGACTACGCCCGGACGCGCGACGTCAAATATCTCATGGATTACCCGGGCAGCCACCTGCAAAGCGATTTCGGTCTCGATAAAGCCTTTGTCGTCGGCCTCAACCAGCAGGCCTGCACGAGCATGCTGGGCTCGATCCGCTTCGCGGGAACGATGCTGCGCAGCGAGCCGGAGCTGGAAACGATCCTTTGCGTCTCCGCCGACCGCTTCCCGGCGGGGGCGGTCTACGAGCAATCCTACAACCTGATTTCCGACGGTGCCGCCGCCTGTACGGTATCGACGCAGCCGGGCCCTTTCCGGCTCGTGGCCGCGCACCAGATCACGAACGGCGCACTGGCGCAGGCCAAGGACGATGAAACTGTCGGCGTCTTCTTTAGCTACATGCACAAGATGATTTCCGAACTGCTGGCGAAGGCGTCCATGAACGCCGCCGCCCTCGCCTATGTCGTGTCGCAGAACACCAACGTCAAGGCCTGGCAGGTGCTATCGCGCCTGGCCGGCATAAATTCCGAAAAAATCTATTACCCGACGATCGCGGATATCGGTCATGTCATCAGCGCCGACAACATCATCAACCTCAAACACCTGCTCGACAGCGGAAAGCTCAAAGCCGGCGACAGGCTGATGCTGACCATGGCGGGCTTCGGTCTGAACTGGCAGGGTCTGATACTGGAGAAGACATGAACGCCATTCCCCCAGACCTGCGGGACACCGTCAAGAAACTGCACGATGTTTCCATCGGCGACTTCAGGAATCCTTACGCTGCCATCGATTGGCCGGAGAAAATGGACCGCGCCCAGTGGTTCACCAGCCCGCGCTTCATTTCCCTGAACGGCACGCCCGCCTATGAGGCGCTGACGGAGGAAAAACGCAAGGAACTGAGCTTTTTCGAAGCCGTCAATTTTTACAGCCTGAACATCCATGGCGAGCGCCCGCTATGCAAGGGCATCGCCGAGCGCCTTTACCGGCCGGAACACCGGGATGTCTCGCCCTACCTGCACCATTTCCTGGCCGAAGAAAACAACCACATGATCTACTTCGCGACTTTCTGCGAGAAATATGCGGGCAAGATATATCCCGACAGGCACCTCGCCTTTCCGCGCGACTTCGCTGACGGGGAGGAGGATTTCCTGTTCTTCGCCCACACGCTGATCTTCGAGGAAATTGTCGAGTTTTATAACGTCAAAATGTCGAAAGACCCGGCGCTGGAACCGACCGCGCGGGCGATCAACCTCCTCCATCACCGCGACGAGGCAAGGCACCTCGTTTTCGGCCGCAAGCTGACGAAACACCTGTTCCAGGCCCATGCGCCGCAGTGGACGCAGGAGGTGCTGGCGGGCGTGCGCGAGAACCTGAGCAATTTTATCCTCTCGACATGGCGCGAATATTACAACCCGGATGTCTATCGGGATGCCGGCCTGCCGTCGCCGCATGATCTGCGCGAAGAGGCTTGGAACGATCCCGCCTGCGTCGCGCACCGGCGCGAGGTGTCGGCAGGCCTGTTCAAATACCTGCTGGAAAACAAAATGCTGGAGAAGGAGCCGCCGTTACAATGAGCGAACAGGACGTCAAAAAGCAGCTGCGCGACTGGGTCGCTTCGAAAAGCAAGGCCGGCAAGCCCGTCAATGACGACACGCCGCTCATGGAACAGCGCGTCATCACTTCGATGCAGGTCATGGACCTTATCCTGTTCATCGAGAAGCTCTCGGGACGCCCGGTCGATGCCGGCAAGCTGAAAAAAGGCGTTTTCCGCGACGTCAACACCATCTACGAAAATTTCTTCCATGCTTAAGGATTTCAAATGGCAGCCGCAGGGGCAGGCTTCCTTCGGCGGCGCGCTGCTGGGGCTGTATCAGCGGCTCGACCAATGCTTCGTCCGCCTGGCCCAAGGCTGCCAGGCGCGGGAATTCAAATTCCCCAGCCACCTGCCGGCCGTCACCTTGGAAAAGCTTGACTACTTCAACAGCTTTCCCCATCTGATCACGATGCCGGTGACGCTGGAGCGGTCGGAGGAAAATCTCGAGAATTTCCGCGGTAATCGCGCTCTCCACGACGGCGCGATTTCCCTGACCAGGATCGCGCCGATCCGCCACGTGCTGACGCCGGCCGCCTGCTATCACTTTTACCAGTTTTTTGACGGCAGCAGCCTTGAGGGGCCGCTGTATCTGACGACCGCCGCCACCTGCAACCGCTGCGAGGATTATTATGAGCCGCTGCAGAGGCAGTGGAATTTCAACATGCGCGAAATCGTCTGCATTGGCGCGGCGGATACTGTCAAATCCTTCCTGGCGGAACACGAAGAAAAGGTCTCGGCGCTGGCGAAGAAATACGGCATCGCCATCACCTGGCAGGATGCGACCGATCCCTTCTTCAAGCCGGCGCAGAATCCGAAGCATCTCGCCCAGCGCCTCGACCCGGTGAAAAAGGAGATGATCTTCGGCGACGGGCTTGCCATCGGCTCCGTCAATTTTCACCGAAATTATTTCGGCGAAGCATTCCACATCACCGCGAACGGCGAGGCCGCCTATTCGGGCTGCGTCGCCTTCGGACTGGAACGCTGGATGCACGCGGTCATAAAGACATTCGGCGAATACCCTAAAGACTGGCCGGACTTCGCATGAGCATTCTCGTCACAGGCGCGAACGGTTATGTCGGCCGCAGCGTCGCTGCGGGGCTGCTCGCCGCCGGAGGTGACGACCTTATCCTGTGGCTGCACGCCGCCAACGATGCCGAGGCTGCCCAGAAGATCGCCGCAATGCCGAAAGGCGGCGCAGTGAACTATGCCTGGGGCGACTTGCGGTCACCAAACCCTTTCTCGCACGTGGATCGCAGCCGGATCACGAAAGTCATTCACACCGCCGCCGTGACGCGGTTCAACGTCGAAGAAGATCTCGCCCGGAAGGTGAATACCGAAGGCACGGCGAAGGCCGTCGCTTTCGCGCAAACCTGCCCGAAGCTGGAAAAATTTTCCTTTGTCGGCACCGTCTATGCCAGCGGCCTCGCCTGCGGAAAAATCCCCGAGGAAACCGTTCGCGACCGGCCGAAATTCTCGAATTTCTATGAACAGTCGAAATACGAGGCCGAGCAGGCCGTAACGTCGGCCGGCATTCCATGGAATATCGTCCGGGTAGCGACCGTCATCGCCGATGACGACACGGGCCATGTTACGCAGTACAATGCCTTTCACAACACACTGAAACTCGTGTTCTACGGGCTGATTTCGCTTCTGCCCGGAAATCCTTCGACGCCGGTATATTTCGTCCGCGGCGACTTCGTGGCGCGCGCGATCCTGTCGCTGCTGGACCAGACGGGCGTATTCCACCTGTGCGACGAACGGGACAAGGCCATTACGCTCGGCCGGATGGTCGATATCGCCTTCGAGATATTCAGGGAAGACACCGACTTCAAGGCGCGCCGCATCCTGAAACCCCTTTATTCCGACAAGCAGTCTTTCGACACGCTTGTCGAAGGCCTCGACAGTTTCGCGGGCGACATCGTCAACCAGTCCATCCGCAGCGTCGCTCCCTTCGCAAGCCAACTCTTCATAGACAAAGAGTTCCTGAACGAGCGCATGCGCGCGCATTGCCCCTGGTACGCGCCGCCCGATATCGAAGGCCTGATCCGGCGCACCTGCGGCGATCTCGTCAGGACAAGATGGGGGCGGACATGACGGTCGTCGGCGTCGGCATCGACATCGAGGGCGAGCGCGATATTCGCGGCGATATGCTACGATTCTTCCTGTCGCCGTCGGAGCAATCCGCGCCGCCCAGCGAATGGCTTCGCCTCTGGACGGTCAAGGAGTCGCTTTACAAAGCCTGCCCGGACAATGCGCGGCTGCTGCTGACCGACTTCGAAGTCGATGATACCCGCGCCGGCGAAGGCACGGCGCGCCTGGCGGGCAACGACCGGCTCGTCTTCCGCTATACGAGCCGGAAAATGGACAATTCGATTCTGACTTTCGCCCTTTGTGAAGAGGTTGGCAAATGATCTGCAGCGACGAACACTGGCTTTTGAGCTTTTACCGCGTGTCGGAAATCAGCGGCTCGCTGTTTTTCGGCCGACTCGCGCGTGGCATGAAGCCGGGACGCATCCAGGTCGACATGACCAAGCATTTCGCCGACGAGGCTCAGCACGCCTGGCTCTGGACGGAATGCCTGGGCAAGCTGTCGCTCGAGCCGCTCAAGGTCGAAGAAGCCTATCAAGACCAGTATATCACCGAGGCGGGTATGCCCGTGAACGTGATGGAGGTCCTGGCCATCACGCAGGTCTTCGAGCAACGCGTCCTGCGCCAGTACAACATGCACAAACAGATCCCGAACCTCAATCCCGTCATCCGGGAGTACCTCGAGCGGATCATGAAGGATGAGGAATGGCACATCAAATGGATCCGCGGCGAGCTGAAGGAAATGGAAACGGAATACGGGCGCGACAACATCATGGCGACGCTCAAGCGGTTTCATGACGCAGACGAACGCGTGTACGACAAGGCCATGAAGGAAAACGCCCACCGCCTGCAAAACATCCTCGCCTCTTACGGAGCCACAAAATGAGTTTCACCGTGCAGGACATCAAGCTGAAGATAGCTTCCTTCCTCAATGTTCCGGCCGCGCGCGTGACAGATGACGCCATTCTCCGCGATCTCGTTGCGGACTCGTTCCGGCTGGTCGAAATGGTGATTGAGATGCAGGAGCACTTCAAGGTGCGGCTCGTGCAGGACGACCTGCGCGACGTCAAGACGGCGGCCGATCTCGCAGCCGTCTTCCTCGCGAAAGCCTGAATATCCCTAAAGATTGCTGCGGATGCTTTCGACCGTCCCCGGCGACATGTCCTTCATCTGTTCAGCCAGCGCCTTCAGGCGCTTGAAGGAGGTGGGCAAACAATTGTCGGGCACGTCGCCCGCCTGCTCGACGATGAGGGCGGCGAGTTCGCCGAACATGAGGACCGGCAGGTGCGTCTTGCGCATCATCGCGTCATGGTCGGCGCCGCTGATCGGCTTTCCCTGGTGATGCGTCACGATCTCGCAGCCGATCTTGCGGAAAAGGTCAGTCACCGCCGCGCTTTCGGCGCAGGTGTGGGTGACGACACAGGTGCGGTTGGTGACGGGGCTCTGCGGGCCGAACATCGGGTGGATGCCGGTGACGCGCTTGGAGTGTTTCAGGCAAATCTCGTTCGGCTTGCGCTGAACGGAGCAGACGTTGACGAGGTGCTTGCCGGCGTGTTTTTGCGCGACGTCCTCGAAGGCAGAAAACGGCACGGCGATGATGACGATATCGGCGTCGTCGGTGATTTGCGCATGTGCGCTGAGTTCCTGCGCGAGAAAAGTGCCGAATACGCCGCGGCCGACGATGGAGATTTTCATGGGTTGCTCCTGACGTTGTCTCCAGCAAACAATAGGAGACTGCCATTTTAATTACAACATTGGCGTCGCCCCGGCGCAGGCCGGGGTGGCACTATGGGGGATTTGAGGGCTTACGCCGCGAGGATCGTATCGTCGGGTCCCTTGTGATGGTAGAGCCGCGCGTACAGGCCGCCCTTGGCCAGCAGCTCGGCGTGCTTTCCCTGCTCCACGATTTTGCCGTGATCCATGACGATGATGCGGTCGAAGTCCTGGATGGTCGAGACGCGGTGCGCGATAGCGAGGACGGAGCGGCCGATGGTCAGCTGCTCCAGCGCTTCCTTCACCAAGTGCTCGGTTTCATTGTCGAGGGAGCTGGTGGCTTCATCGAGCAGAATAATGCGCGCGTCGGCGACCAGCGCGCGGGCGATGGCGACGCGCTGGCGTTCGCCGCCTGACAGCTTGATGCCGCGCTCGCCCACCAGCGTCTCATAACCCTGCGGCAGGCTTTCGATGAGGTCGGCGATCTGCGCGCGCTGGGCGGCCAGCTTGATCTCTTCCATCGTCGCATTCGGCCGCGAATAGGCGATGTTCTCGGCCAGGCTGCGGTGGAACAGCACGGGTTCCTGCGACACGAGCGCCAGATTGCGGCGCAGGCTGGGCAGGTCGGCGTCCTGGATGTCGTGGCCGTCGAGGCTGATGACGCCGGTTTGCGCCACGTAATAACGATGCAGCAGCTTGAACAGCGTGGTCTTGCCGCTGCCGGTCTTGCCGACGAGCGCGACCTTTTCGCCCGGCTGGATATCGAGGTTGAAGCCTTCGATGGCGGGCCGGGCCTGCCCGGCGTACTGGAACGTCACATTGTCGAACTTCAGCGCGAAGCGGGTGAAGTCGTTGGCGGCCACTTTCGCGTTGTTGGCGATGAGCGGCTTGCGCGTGCGCCAGGCGACGACTTCCTCGAGATCGTTGATGGATTCGATGATGTCGCGCAAGCGGTTGCCGATGCCGTCGAGATAGTCGGCCAGCACGCGCTGGGTCATGAGGACGAACATGACGTCGCCCGCGCCGAATTTGCCGTCCACCCAGTAGACCGCGGCCATGTACATGGCGGCGAAACGGCCGAGGTTGATGATGATGTTCTGCATCATCGACAACATGTTGGCGCGTATCCAGGCGATGCGGGCGGCGACCGCGAAACGGTTCGCAGTCTGCGTGATGCGCTCGAACTCATGCGCTTCCGCGCCCGAGGCCTTGACGGCGGCGTAACCCGTGACGCTGTCGGCGATGGTGCCGCCCAAACGGCTGTCTTCGTCGGCAAAGATGCGGTTCTTGGGCGCGACATATTTGAGGCTGACGACCATGCTGAAGATCGTGAAGCTGATGGCGTAGAGGATCAGCGACAGGGCGATGGGAACCGAGCGCTCCCAGGCGAAGGAAATGCTGCCCACCACGACGATGATCGCCGGCCAGAAATCATAGCAGGTAGTATCGAAGATCCGGTGCGCGGCCGAGCGTCCGCGCTTGATCGCCGTCACGATCGAGCCCGCGAAGGTATTGGTATGCCATTCGGTCTCGAAGCTGTGGACATAGTTCAGCGAGGTCGCGGCAATCGTCGCATGCACCTCCGTGTTCGTATAGCAGTTGATGAAATGCGCCCCGCGCATGAAAACGTGATAGCCGATGCCCAGCGCCGTCATGACGAGGGTGGGGGCGAGCAGCTTGGAGAAATCGCGGTGGTCCTTGACCCCCGCCGCCAGCGTGTCGACCAGCCAGCCATGGACCTGCGGCATGACCGCGCTGGTCATCGCGGCCACGAAGATGCACAGGAACGCGCCAAAAACCTTGCCGGGATGCGCGCCGAAGTGATCCTTCAGGAATTTGAAGACCTCCGCCAATGTGGGCGGATTGCGTTTCTTGGGCTGGTAAGACATCGGGAGTTTCCTTTAAGAATTTATAATCTGGAGCAAGCCTGCCGCAGTGTCAACAGTGTCGGTCAGGCTGCGCCAAAAGATCTTTCGTAGTGTTTCGCCTCGCGGCGCGCGTCGGAGATTTTGTAGGTATCGCGGCGTTTTTCGTTCCAGCCCGCAATCAGGGTGCCGTCTTTGACGGATGCCGCGCATTTATTCCAGAAGGCGGCGATTTTCGCCGCGTCGCCGTCCGTCGAATGCCAGGCGTCGTGGAACGCCTCCGACAGCTTGCCGTAGAGATGCTGCTGCGGATCCTTGTCGAGATTCATGATCTCGAGCAGTTTTTTGACCGGCGCGAGGTGCTCGGACATTTTCGAGACCGCGAGGCGATCGATGACGATGGGAAGCCCATCGGGAAACTGCGGCGTCTTGAAGGGCAACCGCCCAATGTTATGCGCGCCGTCGTCCCAGAAATCCACGCCCACTTTCGCCAGTAATTCCTTGATCTTGGCCGAATCCCGCTCGCGGTTGTCGCTGTGGGTGCCGGGGCAGATTTCGATGATGGCGTCGAGCGCCTTGATCGAGGCGATCGGGCGCAGGACCAGCGGATTATGACCCAGGCGCACGATGTTATCGGTGAATTCAGGCTTGGTCTTTTCGATGCGCAGCACGACGCCATAGCGGTTGAGGAAGACCAGCGCGCCCTCGGTGCCTTTGAGGAAATCGCCCTCCTGCGGCAGGGGGAGCTGCAGTTTTTTAAAATCTGTCACCACTTTGCGTGCGGTGTCGGGATTCATCTTCCCGGCGAGATAGTCTTCGAATGGTCCGGAAGTCGCGGGAGCAGCCTCGGCCAGCGGATGGATCCGCTGCCACAGGGATTTGAAGAAATTGGCTATTCTGCGAAAGGCGTTTCGCAACATGGCATTCACGCTGCTTTTGATGATTTACGTTATGAATAATACGAAAGCAGGCGGGGTTTTGTCTATCAGAAATCGACAAGCCCTTAAATTTACTGCGTTTTTACAAGGCGCAGGCGCGTGATTTCGGGCGGGACTCCGGCGCGCAGCGGCGGCCCCCAGAAACCGGTGCCGGTATTCACGTAGAGCCACGTGTTCCCGTGCCGGTTGAGGTCCTTGTAATAGCGCTGAAAGAAACGGATGAGCAGCGTGAAGGGGAAATACTGGCCCGCATGCGTATGGCCCGAGAGTTGCAGGTCGACGCCGGCCGCCTCCGCCGCCGTGAAACTGGCCGGCTGGTGGGCGAGCAGGATTTTGACGAGGCCCGCGGGCGCGCCCGCGACCGCCTTGGCGGGGTCGGAGGCGTCGGGCCGGTTCGAGCGCGCGGTGGAGTAATCGGTCACGCCCGCCACCACGATACCCTCATTGCCTTTGCGGATGACAACATGCTCGTTCGCCAGCACCCGCAGGCCAAGGCTGCTGAAATGCTCCATCCAGGCGTAAGGGTTCCAGTAGTATTCGTGGTTGCCGGTGACAAAATAGACGCCGGAAGGCGCGGACAAGTTTTTGAGTGGTGCGACGTCGGACTGCAACTCGTCGACCGTGCCGTCGATGAAATCGCCGGTCAGCGCCATCATGTCCGGCGTCAATCCATTGGCGAGCGCTACGACCTTTTCCACGTAATCGCGGCCGAGCATCGGGCTGACATGCAGATCGGAAATCTGCACGATGGTAAAACCGTCGAAAGCCGCGGGCAGGTTTTTCAGCGGCACATCGACGCTTTCCACATACACATGCGTATGGGCCTGCACGAGGCCGATCAGCACGGTCAGGCCGGTCAGCGCACAGACGACGGACAGGTTATACGCATCGAACACCAGCGCCGCATGCGGCGCGATGAACTTGAGCGCCGTCCCGATGAAATCGCCCGCGAAAGTATACATGAACTGGACCGAAAAGACGCCGAGCGCCAGGAACGAGGCGTAATGCGCGGCCTCGAACAGCTTGCGGCCCCAAGGGGTGCGCGCCCCGCGGTGATGCGGCAGCCACAGGGCCGAGGCCAGCCAGTACATTTCGATCGCAAAGTACAGAAGGGCGACAGCCCAGAATAGCAGCAGATTCCCCTGCACCCACCCCCACCGGTCGGCGATGTGCTTGAAGGTATACCAGTTGAAAAGCGCGAGGAACGCCGCGAAGAACATGGGTTGTCCGTTTTGTCAAAATCTCTTCTCCCTCAGGGAGAAGAAGGGGCCCATCGCTTTATATGCGCATGCGAAGCATGCGGCGATGGGAAGATGAGGGTACTTCGCCCCGCATAAACGCGGGTTGGCCGGAGTACCCTCACCTTCCCACGCCTTTGGCGCGGGGCCCCCTTCCTCTCCCAGAGGAGAGGAGCAGAAAGGTAATATACCGCTAAATGTGAAAACGCCTATAGGCTCTATTTCGATGGTGAGGCAGACTTCACTGTTGAAGCCTGCGCAGGCGGCGGCGCTTTGTAGGGCAGCTGCCGCTCGACCAGGTCGACCCAATAGGTCGCGCCGGTTTCCAGCGTCGCATCGTTGAAATTGAAGTTGGGGCTGTGGAGCTGGATGATCTTGCTCTTCCCGTCCCACTGGCCCAGGGCGACATAGGCGCCCGGCACATGCTGGGTAAAGTAGGAGAAATCCTCGCCGCCCATGGTGCGGCCGAAATCGGTCACGTTGGAAGCGCCGACGACATCGGAGGCCGCTTGCCGCGCATTCACGATCTGGTCGTGGCTGTTGATGACAGCAGGCGCGTCGCGGTCGTATTCGACTTCCGCCTTGGCGCCGTACTTGGCGGCGAGCTGCGCCGGGATATCCTTGACCGCCTGCTCGATCTTGTCCTGCGTGGCGCCCGAGAATGTGCGCACCGTGCCTTGGAGTGTGACGGTCGTCGGCATCGCGTTATAAGCCTCGCCGCCGTTGAACATGGTGATGGCGAGCACTGCGCCCTCCTCCACCGGCGTGTTCTTGTCCTTGAACTGGTGCAGGGCGGTCACGATGTCGGAGCCGAGTTGAATAACGTCGATATTGTCGGCGGGATAAGCCGCATGGCCGCCCTTTCCGGTCAGCGTGATCTTGAACTCGTCGGCGTTCGAGGTGATGGCGCCTTCCGACATAGCGATCTTGCCCGCCTGCAAACCCGGCCAGTCATGCATGCCATAGATGCCGTCGCAATGCACCCACTGGAACAACCCGTCGTCGACCATCGCCTTGGCGCCGCCGCCACTTTCCTCGGCAGGCTGGAAGATGAAATAGACGGTGCCAGTGAAATTTTTGGTCTCGGAAAGATACTTCGCCGCGCCCAGCAGCATGGCGGTGTGGCCGTCGTGGCCGCAGGCATGCGACTTGCCGGGCACGGCCGAGGCATAGGGCAAGCCATCCGTCTCGGTGATGGGCAGCGCATCGATATCCGCGCGCATGCAGATCGAGGGGCTGGTCGGGCCCGTGTTGGACCCGCGCAAGATGCCGACCACGCCGGTTTTTCCGACGTTCGTATGGACTTCGAGCCCCCACGAGGTCAAGAGGTCGGTGATTTTCTTCGCGGTGCGCGTTTCCTCGAAGGCGGTTTCCGGATGGGCATGGATATCGTGCCGCCATTCGGTCATGGCCGCGACATCGACGTTCTTTTTGACCAACGCGGGCGCGGTAATGGGTGCCGGCTGCTGCGCCGCCGCCACGTCCTGCGCGAAACCCGGAGCCGAGGCCGTCAGGAAGGCGGCCGCGAGAAAACCCGATAAAAACCGACGTTTTGGATGCGCCATCTGCGCCCTGCCTTGTCTATAAAATGCACTGTTGAAACGGGGGAGTTATAACAAGTGGGGTACCCAACGTCAATCCACCTACCCGTCATTCCCGCGAAGGCGGGGATCCGGCACGCCGCGTCCGCGGCGTATATGAGTCACATGACGCGTGGATACGCTTCTGGATCCCCGCGTTCGCGGGGATGACGGAAGGAGATTAAACCCCCGGCCCCGGCAGCTGGGTGCGCGGCGCGGAAGGCGGGGCGGCGGGCTGCGTGGGTTCGAGCTTGAAACCCATCTGGTTAAAGGCCTGCTCGATGGCCTTGTCCGCGCCGGCGCCGAAATAGATGGTTGGGACGAACTGCAGGCCGCCCGGCAATTGCCCCTGCGCGGCATAGACATGGTCGCGCGTCGCGACATAGCCGGGATCGGCAGGATCGGCCTGGAACGCATGGGGGTTGTTGTTGATGTTTTCGATCACAAGCTTGACGTTGTCGTCGTTCCACTGCGCGTCCTTGCCCTGCAGCAGCCGCGTCACGACGGCTTGGCCGCCCGCCTGCAACGCTGCCGTCTCGCGGGCCTGCGCATCGAGCCCGGCGTTCGCGGCGAAAGCGGCCTGATAGGCGTCGTCGAAGGCCTTGCGGTTGTCGGGATTTGTCGAGGGCGACTCTTGGGTAAAGGTCTGCCAATGGGTGATGTTGCCCTCCTTCCAGGTCTTCTTGATAACCGGAGGTTCGTACATCTTCAGCCCGTGGTTGATGGCTTCCTGCCGCGTCGCTAGTTCATAGGCAACGGCAGTCGCTTCCTTCAGCAGGTTCGCGGTAATCGCGTCCTTTTGCGTCAACGAGAACATTTTCACGTCGCCCTCGTCGAAATCCTGCTTGGCGTGGAAATATTCATGGAAGGTCGTCGAGGTGCCGGTGCCCCGCGCGATATGCACGTAATTGTCCTTATAGGAACTGGTCGACTGCTTCGGGTCGGCGGGGAATTCGCAGGAATGCATGTGGTTCGCAGGGTCCTTCATCATGTTGAAGACCGGCACGCCGGTAATCGGCAGCCGGCGCATGATATCGAGATCGCGCGCGACGCGCGGCGTCTGGTCGCTGATGGAATTGAAATCCTCATTTATCGAGCAGGTTTCGGGCAGCGTATAGTCTTCCTTATCGATGCCTTCGGCGTTGATCAGGCTCGCCGGAACGGTCAATTTCGCTTCGGGCTTCGGCGCCACGGGCTGCGGCGGCGTTACTGCCACCGGTGCGGTCACGGGGAATGGCTGCATCGGCGTTGCGGTGACGGGCGGCGCGGGCGTCTGGAAGAGGGTGACGCTGGTGATATTGCGGCGCAGGCCGATATCGTCCGTCGACATTCCCGCGAAAGCGCCGTGAATGCCATAGACATTCAGCTTTGCCTGCGCGCCGACTTTCAAGGCCGCATCGATGTCGCTCACGTCCTTCGCGTCCTTCTGCAGGAGCAAAGCGGTCCGGTTGTCGAAAACGCCCTTGTCGGTGTGGATGATATTGCCCGACGGCGTTTGCTCAACCGAGGTCACCATCGCCGTCACATCCGTCCGCGTGCCGAAATCATTATAGCCGACCCCCGCCGCCGCCGCGAAAGCGGCGCAGAGCGTGAGACGCTTGAGCGTCCTGCCGAAACTTTTCTTTCCCCCATTGCGCGAGGACATGGAATATCTCCACGAAAAAATATCATCAGATTGGCGTGGGGAAGTTATATCAGGGGCGAATGATTATGTCAATGAAAGGCATTTTCACACACAAAATCAAGGCGTTTTCCTCCTCTCCTTTGGGAGAGGAAGGGGCCCGTCGCTTTATATGCGCATGCGAAGCATGCGTGCGACGGGAAGGTGAGGGTACTTCGTCGGACAATAGTTTTGATTAAAAAATCTGCGCACTGGCTGCACAAAGTGCCCTCACCTTCCCACGCCTTCGGCGCGGGCCCCTTCCTCCTCCAAAGGGGAGGAGAAGCATGCCGTTGCTCATTTCGCGGGAGCGGAAGGCGGAGCCGGCGTCGCAGCGGGAGCCGGCGTCCCTGCCTTCGTCAGCTCGATGTCCAGCCGGTAATTCGGATTGCCATCGGGCTTTAGGAGTTTCTTGGATTTGAGTGCCGCCGGTGATGACAGATCGACGACGACCTGGCCCTTCTCGTACTTGTAGCCGGTGACGAGCGCGCTGCCCTTGAGCGACATGGCAGGCTTGGCGCTCCAGGACGCGTCGGGGAGCTGGATGACGACCTGCTTGTTGCCTTCGAGAAGCAAGGCCGTGTAGCCGGTCTTCGCCGTCATTTCGATGACGAGATGCGTGATGCCGCCGTGATCGCCCGCGCGCACGTCTTTCACAATGGAGACGCTGGCGGGCGCGGTTGGCGGAGCGGCAGCGGGTGCCGCGGATTTTATCGATGCGGATGCGGGCGGTGCCGGCGGCGCGGGCGCGGCAGGAGCCGAGACGCTTTCGTTCTTCATCGGCAGGGGTTGCAGAGGAAGTGAAGCCGCGCCCTCAGGGGACTGATTTCCTTTAGGCGCGGCTTCTGGGGAAGCCGGAGAGGAAGCTTTCGCCTCCCCCGCCGGCAACTGGTTGGCGTTCCCGCTTTTGGCGGGAGACGCGGCATTGGTTGATTTTTTGGCAGGCTGCTGTTTTGGCGCGGATGTCGCGGCTGGCACCACGGGCTTGGCGGCGACGGGCGCCGCCATCACGGGCGAAGCCGCGGTGACGGGCGGCGGCGGGGCGGCCGGCATCGGCGGCGCGTTCGCGTCGGTCAGCGTCTGCAGCTGCGCGACGAGGTTTTTCATGTCCTTCTCGACAGCCACGAGCCGCACGAGTGTGGGCACCGTCGTGTCGAAATCATTGCGCAGCGATTGCACCTGGTCTTCGAGGCGCTTGAAACGCGCGTCTTCATCCTTGATCGGTTCGGCGAACAGCGGCGTGACCTTCATGCCCTCCGCGGGCGCGAGCGCGCGGAATGTATCCATCGGCGTCGGGATCGGCGCGACCGCCTGCACCGGCTTCGCCGCAGCGACGGCGCCGCCCGCGGGCGGTGGGCCCATCTGCGATACTTTCGGAACGTCGATGCGGTCTTCGGCGGTGCAGGAAACGACGCAAAGGCTTAGCGCGGCGTAAATAAGGCACATACACGCCCAACGCGGCAAAGCAACGCCGCGCGCAACTTGCGATAGTTTCGCAAGGCTACGGCGAATGGACCTCATTGATAAGAACAGTCCCCTGATAATAGTACATTTAGTTTCCCCACACTTATCATAAGCAGCGGGGAGTCAGGGGACAAGGGCGATCATTAACAGGTGATTAACTTTTTCGTTTTCCGGAATTACTTCCCGATGGGGAAAGAGGTTTCGGCCCAGGTGGTGCCTTCGGATTCAAGCTTGCCGAGATAGACGACTTTGAGGGTGCCAACTGTTGGATTTTGATTGAGAGCGATCTCGACGTGGCGCTGCTGGATCTCGGGATAGAGCGCGACGTTGTTAAGAATACCGATCTCCTGTTCCTCCCCCTTGGGCGGTTGCCAGAGAACTTTTATAGATCCATAGCTGCTGAATTTCCCTGCATCCCGATTCAGATCGATGAGGAGGACGGGCGCGGGCGGCGTCTTATGGTTCATCGCAAGTTTTGGATTGATGAGGGACACTTTCAAATCCTTGTCTTCTCCGCTGCGAACAATCACCGGAATGGAAAAGCCGAGATTGGCGTAAAGCGCCATTGTCACCCCCTTTTGGTGAGTGTCGGCCACCGGCGGTAACGCATTCGCGATACGCGTCATCGACAGATGCGCGCGGTATTCCCCCGACGGCAGGTCGGCGGGGCGACGCAATGACAGGCGAATGATCTGATGACCATGCGGCTCAATCGTCACCTGCCTTGGCGAAAATATGACCATATTAGGAACACCGTCAGGATTTTTGTCATCCGCAGGCAGCATGTCATAGCCGCCCTTATCGTTCGCCTTCATTTCCATCCAGCCCATGCGATAGGTGTTCGTATGGTCTGTGGTGTTCAGAAGCTCGACGCTCATCGAGCGGTCACGTCCCTGGAACACCACGCGCACCGGGGTGATCGTAAGATCGGCCTTCGCGGCAGACGGAAAAGCCAACAATGCGATTGAAAGCATGAAGGCGAGAATTACGGCTCTGGTCATTTGTCCTGTTCCTCGTAGCATTAGAACGTAATCGTCAGTCTATATGTACCATGATAAGGGGCAATCGCGTAGGTAGTTCCCGCACGCGTGCTCAACGTCGCGCCGATTTTAAGCGTCATATTGCCGCTGGCGTCTGGCGTCTGCGGACTCGTGTCGATAGGCGGATTGATCGTGAAACTTCCGATATCCAATGCTGAAGCGTCCACGGAATTGGTCAGTGGCGTGGCGTTATCGATGACCGCCCCTACGGCTGTATTCGGGTCAAATCCCGAAAGGCGATAGAAGGCGGCCTCCCCTGAAATTAAAAGTAGGACGCCAGAAGCATCGCACGTTTCCCCCCCTGTCGCCGCAACCACGCAATTGCGCGTCGCCGAGTTATCGGTAATGATGATGTGTCCGAACGTTATCTGCTGGGTTTCGACGCCGGACTGGGTCGCCAACGATGGTAAAGCCAAAACCGTCAGTATCAGCAGACAGACTAGAAATATCGACTTTTTCATTCTGAATGCTCTAATAACTCGCCACGATGCCGAAAACTCCACGGTAAGCTCCATCCGGATAGCTGACCGCGCCAGCCTTCGTGTGAAGTGTCGCACCGACCTTCAAGGTCGCATTCCCGCTGCTATCGGCAACGAGGTAGTCACCGGTGCCGTCGGTGCCATCCTTGTTAAACGTAAATGCATCGACCAAAAACTCGTCGGCGCCGGCGGGGCCCGTCAGCGTAACGGGGTTGCTGGAATCGATTGGTACGCCTAGCGTCTGGACGAATTGGACATATATATTCGAACTGCTCTCCGCGCCACTGATTTGATAGGTGCCTGCCTGGGCCACACTATAAATCCCATTGCCATAACCTCCGCTCAGCGGCGTGATTGTTGTTGATGCGCCATTAAAGCTCGTGCGGCCGCCTGCCGGGGTCAGAACAAGGCCGGCATCACCACCTCCAGGCGAACCGACGGAAAGATTGCCAAAACTCACGGCATTGGTTTCTACAATGGTAACGGCGCTCACGATAGCGACGTTGCTGTGAAGGTTGTTATCGACGAAATTCGCGCGGGCGGAAAACACGCAAAACAATAGCGAAATGGAAACGACTAGGACAGCGGGTATTTTATATCTTCTCATTTGAAGACAAACATAACCCATTTGGCTGGTTTTTCAAATATACGCCAGAAACGTGAAAGCCTCCGAGCATTTTGCCGGAGGCTTTCAAATATGTCATCGCGTTTTAGTAGTGAAGCATGATATCAAACGTGCCCCTGTAAGCGCCATCGCTTACACCGCCAACCTTAATTGCTTCAATCGTTCCACCTATCTTGAGGGTTGCCGTACCCCCGGTGAGATCGACAACGGAATTCGCATTTTGCGCGTATTCATCACCAGCAGTAATCGCGGTGCCAGTATCAACGAGGCTGTAAACATAGAGATGGTCGGTACCATTCGTCAGGTCAATCGAATTGGTCGCCTGACTGGTACCAACCTTATTGCCCCCGCCGCCCGTCACAAAGTAAGTGACATACACGGATGCACCCGAAGGTCCCGTGATTGTATAGGTTCCGGGCGCCGCAGCTGAATAGGTATCGTCCAGCAGAGTAGATCCGTTATTGCCACCGTCGAGTGCGGTAATGCCGCTGGCTGCGACACGCGCGCCAGCAGTATCCATCGTCATCGTGCCGGGGCCTGAGACAGCAATGTTGCCGAAACTGACCGCATTATTTTCAGTCATCGCGGTCGTACCCAAAACACTGGCCCCCACGTGAGCAGCAAAAACGCCGCCGTTCAACGAACTAGTTAGCACCGGCGAATAAGCAAAGGCAGATGCTGCGCCAAAAGCGACTACTGCGACGGCGGACGCCAAAGCAGTATTACGAAGTACCTTCCCGATTTTCATGATAATCCCCCAATTCTTGAGTGGTTGATAAGGAACTGTTCCAGCTCCCTCCCTACCCATTAGTATCGTCGCAAATGCTTAAAAAAGTTTGAAGAAATTTGAAGGATTTAGCAGGCAATGTTAAGATGATTGACCGTTGTCATATAAACACAGTCACTGAAGCGGAGCGCGCTAGGCAAACTTAATATTCTATTCTTGCAGCTGCGCCATATATACTTGTTAACAGGGGAAAAATCAGGGGCGCATCCACGCAAGGCGGGTGCGGCTGCAGGCTATTCCGGTATCGAAAAAGCATTGTTGTATCTTTGCCACTGCACTGGCTTCATGTCTGTGGAGCTTTGCAACCTATGCGGATACGCCGCCCGACTCCGCGACTCAGGGTAGCATTCCCAAATCACAGCTGCTGAAGCTGGGGCAGGATTTTGCGCAGGAAATCGGCGGCGACTTCAGCCAGGCCGACCTGTACCTGAAAGGCGCCGGCAAGCTGGAACTGGCCGAGCACAAATCGCATACTAGGCTGCAAGACGACGAGCCACTTATCATGCACGGTATAGTTGGCAAGGACCGCGTTAACCTCAAACAGGACATCTATGCGATCAAACGCAACCACCGCCTGATGATATCGCTCGGCGATTTCTGCAGCGCCTCGGACCTCGCCATCAAAGTCAATGCCGCAAAGGGCACAGCGGACGGATGGTTCTTTAAGGAACCCCAGACTTTTCATCTTGACGTGACGAGACACGAAGCTGTCATCAGCGGCCAAGCAATCGCCATTGCACCAAGCGATATCGAGGCGGACGGTAAAGACATTCTCGTCTCAGCTGATGTGATGGAGAAGTGGTTCAATATCAGTTTCGACTATAACTTTGCCGACCTTGCGCTCTTCGTTACCGGAGCTCAGCCTTTCCCTGCTGAAGATGCATATCGGCGCTCGCAGCTGCTTTCCAGCAAGGGCTACGGAGATGAACCGGCAAAACTACCGCGCCAGGAAACGGCGTATGGCATGGCGACCTTGCCTTATGTCGATGCCACTCTGAACACTACGTATGAACGTCCGGTTCAGGGCCAATCGACGAGGAGCGGCTCTTGGGGAATTATTACGGCCAGCGATCTCGCCGGATTCAACCTTCAGACCTTTTCAAGCGGCACCTTGACGAATCCTTACCTCACAGACTTCCGCATGACTATGGGCAAGCAGGACATCGACGGAAACCTTCTGGGACCGCTGCATGCGACGGCATATCAGTTCGGCGATGTCAATACCGTGCCCCTGCCGCTCATCACCACGAACACGCAAGAACAGGGCATGATGGTGACAAATCTTCCGCCGAGTCAGATTACGACACAGACTTCGGCCCCAATCAATGGCGACGCACAGCCTGGTTGGGATGTCGAGCTATATCGGAACGACGTCTATATCGATATTCGCCATGTCGACGGGTCGGGCCGCTATGACTTCGGCAACGTCGACCTGATCGTCGGCGACAACGATTTCAAGCTGATGTTCTACGGCACGAAAGGCGAAGTTAATGAACAGCATCGACACATTAACGTCAATCCAACGGAAATCCCGGCAGGAAAAAGTTATTACGCCGCTTCCCTTAGCCGCGAGGGCATTGTCACCTACAATTCCAGCAAGCCCACCACGCCAGGTATTGGCGACCCGAGGCTTGTCGCCAGCTACCAGTATGGGCTTGGCGGCCTCGGCACGCTTGACTTTGGGGTCCGCAGCAGTAACGACCAAGGTACGACGCGAAACTTTGGAGAAACAGGTATAGCGTCGTCATTCCTAGGCACCTTTGTGAATGCGGATGTCGGGTATGACCTCGATAACGCGGCCTACGCCACGTCAATTACGGCGAGGCGTAACTTTGGGAAACAATCGGGTTTGCTGCAGTATACGCTGAACTCCTCTGGGTATAACATCGCCTCAGCAACGCCCGCGACGATAAAGGACACCTTGCGCTCGACCTTGAGCGGCCCTCTGCGGGGTCATTTCCTGCTTCTTGACCACCTTAACTATAACCTTGGCGTTACGGACACCAAAAACTTTGATGGCAGCAGTACAGCGGATGTAACGACCAGCTTGACCGGCCGCTATAAAACCATGCTTCTTTCGGCAGCCACGAACTACACCCGCACCACCGATGTCACCGGGACTTACAGCGATCTCGCAACCGCTGACCTGCAAGCCCGCGGCTTCGCCTGGGGCGGCAACTGGCGCGTCGAAGCCGAATATCAGGTCAAGCCCGTCACGCAGATAACGAAAGATGTTGTTGAATATGATCATCCCGTTGGTCCCAACGTGGACACGCTGACGCAGGTGACTTACACCCCCAACCCCAGTCTGACGCAGGCCGAACTCAGCCTCAACTGGCGAACCCCCAAAGCGACCTTCAGCCCACTTATTTCGATCGACACGAATAAAAACCTGACTCTGGGACTCAACGTGCACTTTGGCGCCGGATTCGATCCCTATTCGAACAGATACAACATTTACAATGCTTACTTGGCCCAAGCGGGCGGCGTGGCGGCGCGCGTATTCTTCGACAAAAACGGCGATGGCCTCTACGACGCGGGCGACGAGCTGCTCCCGGAGGTCGAAGTCAAAGCATTGCAGGCGCATAAGAGCGACCCTACAAACGCGCAAGGCATCGCCTTTATTCCCGACCTTGAAGAAAACATCGTGACCGACGTCGTCGTCGACCAGGCGACCCTGAAAGACTCCTTCGACATGAGCACCTTTGCCGGCGTGTCCATCAACCCGCACCCCGGCGGTGTGACGCAGCTGGAATTCCCCATCGTCGCGGGCGGCGAGATGGACGGGCAGGCTGATTACATCGACGCCGACGGCAAGCACCAGCCGGGGCGCAACGTGAAGGTTTCGCTCATCGCGCCCGACGGCAAGGTCGAAAAGACGGCGGATGCGGCTTATGACGGATACTGGTCGATCAGCTCGATCCGTCCCGGCATCTACAACCTCGTCGCGACGCCGCCCGACGGCGCGCCGGAAGGCGCCATGACGCCGAAGGCTTATGAGTTCAAGCCGGAAGGCTCGACCTACTACGGCCAGCCCGTCATCCTGACCGGCGGCCACAATATCGGTTTCAACTTCCGCAGCGTAAACGCCGCCCCTTACGGCACCCGCAACACCCGCATCATCCGCCCCACCGACATCGCGGCGGAAGAGGTGCTGATCGACCTCGGCCATTTCCATTCGCGGCTGGCGCTTGCCTTTGCCTGGTATGAATTCCGCCTCAAGAGCGGCTGGTCGGGGCTGTTCGACCCGGTCACGCCGGTGTCATCGATGGAGCCCGATGCGACGACGCATGAAATGACGCTGATGCTGAAACCCCGCCAGCATTTCACGCTGGAACAGGGCGCTTTCGCCTGCCGCCGCCTGGCGGATATGGGGTTCAATTGCGCGGTGGAGACGGTGACGCGCTATAACGAGGCGACGCCCGCGCCCGCACCCACGGCGAGCGCCGGGCCGGTCAAAGCCGCGTCGCGGTAATTGCAGCTGCTTTCCTACGCGATAAGCTGGTGATAGGTATTCTCGAGGACATCCGCGCTGGGCAGCGTCGCGGCCGTGACGCCGGTCAGCGTCGCGACGGCCGCGAAGGCGGTGCCGGTGCCGGTCGCGTCGATGCTCATGACCGTCGTCGTGCTCGTCGCGCCCACGGTGAATTCCACCCAATTCGCCAGCGAACCGCCGGCGTAACCATCGTTCGTCAGCACGTTGCTGATGTCGATGACGTCGCCCTGGGTGAGGTGGAAGTCCTTGACACTGTCCACGCCTGCCTGTCCGGCCTGGAAGTGGAAGGTATCCGCCCCCGTCCCGCCGGTCAGCGTGTCCAGCCCCGTACCGGCGTCGAGCGTGTCATTGCCGCTGGAGCCGTTGAGGAGGTTGTTGCCGCTGTTGCCGATGATGACGTTGTTCAGCGAATTGCCGGTGCCGTTGATGTTGGCCGATCCCGTCAGCGTCAGA
The DNA here is from genome assembly GCA_025934695.1 of Alphaproteobacteria bacterium. Lineage (GTDB taxonomy): Bacteria > Pseudomonadota > Alphaproteobacteria > Micavibrionales > UBA2020 > JAPWJZ01. Next base: position 44,500 of record JAICWS010000004.1, on the reverse strand, counting down.
TTCTCGAGATATGCCCCGAGCGTATAGGTAACCGAGGAAATGACCGTGTCGATGCCGCCATTGACGCCGGAAATATCGATGCAATGGTCGCTGGTGCTATCGACGAAATAGGTGTCGTTGCCCGCGCCGCCATACATGACATCGCTGCCCGGGCCGCCGTCGAGCGTGTCGTCGCCGGAATAGCCGTAGAGCGTGTCGTTGCCGGCGCCGCCGGAAATGACATCGTTGCCCAAACCGCCGTAGAGTTTATCTGCCAGGACGCCGCCGGTCAGCGTCTGGTCTGCGAGCGCGGTCGCACCGTTGAAGGTGCCGTCCGTGAACTTCAAGGTTTCGTCGTTCAGCAGCGTATAGGTATGGCCGCTGGTGTCCATCAGGTTCTGCCCGCTTCCATCGCCCACGTAGCCCGTCGAGGCGCCGGCGAAGAACACGGTATCGGTGCCGTTGCCGCCGTCGATGCTCTCGTTGCCGGCGCCGGCATGAATGATGTCGTTATCGTCGCCCGCGCCGACCGTGTCGTTCCCGGTGCTCAGCCAAATGGTGTCGTTGCCCGCGCCGGTCTGAATGTTATTGTCCGCGCTGTTGTCGTAGACGGTGTCGTTGCCCGAGCCGGTGGTGACGTTCTCGATCACCGCACCATAGGCGATGGCGAAGTTCTGGCTGATTTCGGTCAGCTGCGTGAGATGATCGTCGTTGTTGATCGTGCTGTAGCCGCCCGGCGTCAGGTTGATGGTTTCGTTCGTCGTGAGGCCCGAGCCGTCCAGCGTGTCATTGCCGCCCGCGTCCCAGATCGTCTCGACATGGTCGGCGTACTGCGAGAGGTCGTACGTATCGTCGCCCGTATTGTAGGTGGTGTTGGCGCCGTAGATCGCCTGGATCGCCGCGATATCGTCCGGCATATAGGTTTCGGGATAGACGTCATGGATGTGGCCCGACAGGTCCTTGTACTCGTAATGCGTCGAATGCGTATAGGACATGATCGAATACTGGTCGCTATTGACGGAGCGCGGCAGGAAAAACGGCGGATCGCCCGAGCCGTCGTTGAACGGGTGCTTGAGGCCCAGCGCATGGCCGGTTTCGTGCCACAGCGTCATCCAGTCGTAATCGTCAGGCACGACGTGCGCGGTTCCGTCGGATACGCCTTGGGCGTTTTCGTTGAAATAGACTACGTTCGCCCAGACGTCGCCGCCTTCGCCGACATTTGGATCGGTTGGGTCGGGATAATAGGTATAGGCCTCGGCGCTCGGGTCGATGTTCGCCATGCCATAGCCGACCTGTATCGCCGCCTGCCCGGCCTCATCGGACCGTCCCGGATCCGTCACTTGGCTAAAAGTGACATTGGCGATATTGCTAAGGTAGGTGTGGCAGGCTTCGACCGCCGCGACCATCGTCGGCGTAAAGGCCTCGAATTGGCTATTTTCCGACGGGTCCGTGTCGTAGACGGGCGTGGCATTCCAGTAGGTATAGGTGATGTTGGTCGGATTGACGTTGCTTGGATCAATCTGGATCCAGGATGTACCGCTGTTGAGTGCCGGAACCACGTATGACGGCAAAACCCCCGGGGTTGTCGTTGTTGTCATTTCTTCTTACCCTTTTCCCTTGAGCACGCCCCTGCCGCGGCGCCTCCCCTGTTTTCATTATAATATATGTTACGCGACAAGTCCGTTAACCATGCGCGCTGGCATTAAATTAATTTAATGGAGGAGGTCGTTCTTGGGGCGCCGCACGAATTAAACGCAAGCTTTTGATTTTATTATAATTTGCGTTTTCCGGCCGCACGTTCTACGATTTGAAAAACCAGGACGCAAACGAGTTGAACCATGAAAAACCCCCTGATCGCCCGCGGCCGCATTCCCGATTTTCGCAAGATCCGCGTGGCGCATTTCCTGCCGGCCCTTGACGCCGCGCTGGCTAAAGTGACGGCGCATGTGGCCAGGATCAAGCGTGCGCCGGCGAGCTTTCAAAATACCATCGTGCCGCTCGACAGCCTGTTCGAGGAGGTCGGCGCGATCATGCGGATTTTGGGCAACCTGACGGCGAACGCCTACACGAAGGAACTGGCCAAGATTGACGAGAAAGCGAGCATCCGGGTCGCCGCCATGAAAAAGACGGTCTTCCAGGACAAGGAACTGGGCCGGCTGTTCCGGCAGGTTTATGACGCGCGCGGACGGCTGAAACTCGACGAAGACGACAAGGCGATCTTGAAGCACCTGCACCAGTCGTTCGAGCAGAACGGCGCCCTACTGACGCCGGCGGGCCAAAAGAAAATCCGCAAAATCGACGAGCAGCTTATTTCGCTGGCGCAAAAGTTCACCGACAACATGCGTGCCGCGCCCGAAAAGCAGGCCATCCTAATCACTGACCGGCGCGAACTCGCCGGGCTTTCCCCGGGCCAAGTCGACAGTTTCGCCGCCGACGCCCGCAGGCGCGGAAAAAAAGGCTGGCTGGTGACGCCCGAACGCCTGCTCGTCGACGAGCTTTTGGAACGCGCTGAAAACGCGTCCTTCCGCAAGAAGATCTTCGACGCGCTCAATGGACTGGGCACGAAAGCGCCGCACGACAACCGGCCGGTCATAAAGAAAATGCTACAGCTGCGCCACGAATACGCGCAGCTCGTGGGCTATAAACATTACGCCGATTTCGCGCGCTCGCGCATGATGAAGACGGACTTGCGCGAAATTCGCCGCTTCCTGTCCGGCGTCGGCGCGCCGGCGCTGAAAAAATTCGACGCCGACATGCGCGCGCTGGAAATATTCTCCGCCCGCAACGGCGGTCCTTTGAAACTGAAACCCTGGGATGTGTCCCATTGGGCGACGCGCCAGCGCCAGGCGCTGTACCATTTCGACGCCAACGGCTTCTCCAAATATCTGGAGCTCGGCAACGTGCTGAACGGGTTGTTCGCGGAGGCCGGCCATGTCTTCGGACTGAAATTTGGCAAGTCGGCAAAATACCCCACCATGCATCCCGACATCCAGACCTTCGACGTCCGCGACAACGAGGGGCGCGAGGTCGGCATCCTGCATATCGATGTCTTCGCGCGGCCCGGCGTGAAGGGCGGCGGCGCCTGGATGGGCCAGATCCAGGCGAAGGCGGAAGACCGACCAAACATCGTGATCTTCAACATGAATATCGCCAAGCCGACAAAAGGCCAGCCCGCGCTCGTCGGCGTCTCGCAGTATGTCACCTTCTATCATGAAATGGGCCATGCGCTGCATGGGCTCCTGGGCACGAACGTGAAATACCCGTCGCTCCTGGGGACGGCAGCGCCCAAGGACTATGTGGAATTTCATTCGACGGTCAACGAACACCGGGCGCTGCTGAAGAAAAACCTGCAGGCCCATGCGCTCCATGTCGATACCGGCAGGCCCGCGCCGCGCGAACTGATCGACGCTCTCGTCGGCTCCAAGGCGCATTTCGAGGCGCGGAACATCCTGAAGCTGGTGCAGAACAGCCTGCGCGACATTGCCTTCCACTCCATCGACCCGAAAAAATACCAGGGCGACGCGGCGCTGGAAAAATCGGTCGCGCTGAAAAGCCCCTATGCCGACCATATCCGCGCCTACCCGCTCGCGCGCTTCGACCACCTGTTCGGCGATGCGCACAGCACCTATGCGGCGGGCTACGTCAATTACCTGATCGCACAGGAACATGCCGACGACGGGTTCGAGCCGTTCGAGAAAGCGCCTTACGCCAAAACCTGGTCGAAGCGTCTCGCGGAGCTGTACCGCCGCGGCGCGGGCGGCGATCCCTCGGATCTGTACCGCGAATACCGCGGCCGCGACGCGACGCCTGCGGCCATGCTGCGCGGCGCGGGCATCGTTGACGGCACAAAGCGGAAGCGCGCATGACGATATCCGAAGCGCGACGGAAAGCCGAAGAATTCCTGAAGGTGGCAGGCGACTTCCAGCTCGGCAACCTGCCGACGGAACAGCGCCATCCCCTCACCTACGAGCTGGCGGAGTTGTCGCGGAACGACATTCCCGCCGCCCTGTCCATCCTCAAGGACATCGACGTCGGCGTGGTTGCGGACGTCGCGGCGAAAGCGGGCGAGCTCAAGCGCCTCGAAGAGGCCATCCGCGACACGTTCAAGGGCGGGAACCGCGTGTTGTTTTACGGCTGCGGCGCGACGGGCCGTCTGTCGATGTCGATCGAATATGTCTGGCGTCACATGCACCGCGGCCGGCCCGAGGCCGACCGGGTCTTAGGATTTATGAGCGGCGGCGATCTCGCCCTCGTCCATTCCATCGAAAACTTCGAGGATCATCCCGAATGGGGCGCGCGGCAGTTGCGCGAGATCGGCTTCGGCCCGCATGACCTGCTGGTCAGTTGCACCGAGGGCGGCGAAACGCCTTCCGTCATCGGTGCTACCGAAGAGGCGACAAAGGTTTCGTCGCGCAAACCCTGGTTCCTCTATTCCAATCCCGACCACGTGCTGCACGAGCAGGTCGAACGATCGCGCCGCGTCCTCGAGAACAAGAAGATCGAAAAGATCTGCCTCTTCGTCGGCCCCATGTCGCTGTCGGGCTCGACGCGCCTGCAATCCAGCACCGCGCTGATGCTCGGCGCGGGTTCCGCGCTCTTGCGCGCCGCCAGTACGGGCGTCGCCGCCCCCGACATCGCCGATCTGCAAAAATTCCTGCGCGCGGCGGATTTTTCGTTTTTGGCGCCCTTTATCGAGGAAGAGTCGCGTCATTACGCCAACGGCGACTTCGTCCTCTACGAAACCGACGAATATGGCATTACCATCCTGACCGATACGACCGAGCGTTCGCCCACTTTTTCGCTCCGCGCCTTCGAGAACCAGAACGATCCGGCCCGCGTGCCGTCCTTATCGTATTTGCGTTTCCCGAAAGCCGCGACGCCGCACGAAGCCTGGATGACCATCTTGCTGCGCGAGCCCTTCGCGATCGAGTGGGACAATCTGAAAGCCGTGGCCGGCCGCGAACGGCTGCTGGGCTTCGACTTTTCCGCGCAGGCCCTGGCCCAGCGCGAAGCGCTCGTCGCGCCGAAGAAGCTCCACATTTTCAGCATTACGCGTCAGGGCGACGAGATGGTCTTTAATCTCGGCAAGCTGCGCCATGCGGTGAACGTGCGCGGGCTGCACCCGCTGTTCGAGCACCTGTTCCTAAAAACCGCGCTCAACATGCATTCGACGCTCGTCATGGGCCGCCACGGCCGCTTTGAAAGCAACGTCATGACCTGGGTCAAGCCCAGCAACAAAAAACTGATCGACCGCGCAATCCGCTATGTCGACTACCTGCTGCATCACCAGAATGTGCTGGGCTATTCCTACGAAGACATTTGCCACCAGCTGTTCGAGGAAGCCGAACGCATGACGCCGTCGCAGTCGGTCGTGCTGATGACCGTCGACAGCCTGAAAAAGCGCAGAAAATAATCCCGTTCTTGAGCGATCTCACAACCCTTGCCACCCCGGCGAAGGCCGGGGTGGCACTGTGCCAAAAAAGAAAAGCAGGCTGGAGCGAACCAGCCTGCCTTCTTCTGTGCCTCCTGGGCCTGGCTTTAAGCGCCGGGTCCTTTGGGAGCGGGCGTGGCCGTGCCGAGGACGGCGCCCTTGCTGTAGACGTTCGTGACGCGCTTGCGGAAGTCCGCCGAGCTCTGTTCGAGCGCGACCTTGTCTTTCGCGAGCTGATCGAACTGCGCTTCGACCTTTTCGCCGACGCCTTCGAGCTTGGCCGCCATCGCGCTTTGCGTGTCGATAATCTGACGCAGGTTGAAGGTGCCCTTCGCGCTGCGGCCGATTTCCATGTCGACGAGCGTGTCGAACAGGTCTTTGTTCTGCGCGACGGATTTCGACGTCAGGTCAGCTGCGGTGTTCAGCAGCGCCGCGGCCGTATTTTCGGTCGCAACGACGGCGAAGATGGCGAGCTGCGTCTTCCACTCGGCGATTGTGGTGGTCAGGGTGGTCGCCGTCTGGATGCGGTTCTGCAGGTTCGCCTGCTTCGTGAATGCCAGGTTGGCGACGTTCATGTCGTAGACGTTGATGGAACCGAGCAGGTCGCCGTCGACGACGCGCAGGTTGTTCCAGTTCGCTTGCGCTTCCTGGTACTTCTGCATATCGTCGCTGCGGCCGGTCGCGTTGGCGGCCTTCTGCAGGTCCGCCAGCGTCGTGACACGGCCGTCGTTGACACGGTCGATGAACTCGGCTGAGGCGGCGCGGACGATGCGCATGTCCTGGGCTGCTTCGGTGATGTTGTAGCCAAGAGCATTGATGCGCGCGAAGTTTTTGTCGAGTTCGTCCTTCTGCACCATCAGCTTGTCGGTCATTTCATGGATGACCTTGCGCGAGTTGGTGATGTCGGTCATGAACTTCTCGATCATCTCTTTCGAATCGGCGAGCGGATCGTGGTGACCGAAGGGGAGCGCCTGGCCGAGTTTGTGCAGGGCGTTTTTCATGCCGCCGCTCTGGATGCGCTTCTTGATCTCGTCGAGCGAGTTCGCCTTGACGCAGTCGATCAGTTCTTTCAGCGCTTCCACGAACGCGAGTTTCGCGTTGGGCTGCACGCTGTCGAGGACCTGGTCGGCCAGGGTCGCAAGCTTTTCGCGTTCCTGTGCGCCGAGCGCGATGATGCTGTCGGATTTCGTCAGGTCGATGCTGGCGATGATCTGGTCGATTTTCGCCCTTTCTTCCGGGGTGGCCGTCTTGTAGCTGAGGCCGCCTGCGGAAGCATCGGCGGTCGTCACGTTAGTGGGGGCGGCGGGCGTCAGCGCCGTATTGCCGTTCGCGGGAGTGCCGACCGTAATCTGGAAGCTGGAATTCGCCGCATCCGTAAGGGTGGGCTTTTCGGGTTGGGGTTGGTCTGCCATCTGTATTCTCCTATTACCGTTGTTATAATGTTAAAGGGTTAAACTATAGTTCGAAGTGCAATCTAAGGTGGTGAGATCGTCAGTTTTGGTTTCGCAACGGGCCCTTTGAGCACGTTGAATTTCTTGAGCCGGTCGATCGAGTCCGCGGGCGCCGATTCCGACGTCATCGCGTCGATCAGCGTCTGGCCGTCGGGCCGCGGACGGTTGATGACCGCATTCAGGTTCGCTCCCTGGTCCGGCGGCGCCTGGTCGAGCATGTCGAGCACGAGGCCGCGCGTCTTGTCGGTGGCCGCCATAACGCGGTCCGCCTTGGGGCAGCCCGGAATTCTTTCTTTCGCGCAGGCCTTGGTGAAGGCGAGGTCGAGATACGACCAGCCGGCCTGGGTCGATTGCGTCCAGTCGGGCTGCTGCTCGCCGGCCTGGAACAGTTTAAGGGTCTGGGAACGATCGAGACGGATCGCGAGGCCGAGCGGACTTAAGCCCTGCTTGTTCTGCGCGTTGACGTCGAGCGTCGGAAATAATTTCAAAAGCGCGTCCACCTGCGCGGAGAGGCCCACCTGTTCGCTGTTGTTGAGCTGAATGGCGTGGAGGACGGTATTGCCCTTGGCGTCGGCCGCATTGGCGTTCGCCGTCAGTGGCGCGAGGGCGCGGACATATTCGAGGTCAAGCGACGCGCCGCCGACCGCGCGGTTCAGCGCCGTCGAGCCGTCGGGCAGCTGCGCGCCCGGATCCGCGCCGAGACCGGCGAGTTCGGGCATCAGCAGGCGGCGGTTGAGGTCGGCCTTCGGCTTCTGGTTGGTCCAGCAGATTTCGAACAGCGATTTGCCTTTGGCGTCCACCTGGTTCAGGTTGCCGCCCGCGGCGACAAAGGCCTTGGCGGAAGCCAGTATCTCGTCATTGGTCGCGCCGCTGTTGAGCATCGCGATGTTGTAATCGGCAACCGGAGCTGCCGCCACCGCGTCCTTCGATGTCTGGGCAGCCACTGCGGCCGCATCCGCGATCTCGGGCGCATTCGGATTGGCGCCGTGCTTGAGCAGGAAGTCGGCGATCGCCTGGTTATGCTGGTGCTTCGCGATCGACAAGGGCGTGTACTCCGTGCCCTTTACCGAAGCATCGACCGACAATCCTTCGTCCAGCCAGGCGTAAATGCCCTGCATGAAGTTCTGCGCAACGGCATGGTGGATGACGTACCAGCCAGCCTTGTCCGCGGCGTCGAAATCGATGCCCTCGAGATACATCATGCGGAAGGCCTGGTTGTCCTGCAGCATCATCGCGGCGACCGCCGGCATGACGCCGGTTTCGTCGGCGAATTTCACCAGCTGCGCGCCGTCCCGCGACAGCATGACGTGCAGGTGCGAGTAATGATGTTCCTGCAAGGCCACTTCCAGCGGCGTCTGCCCCTGGCTGCAGACCTGAAAGCTCATGCCGGCTTCCGAGATCAGGTTGAGCGGGTCGATGCCCTGGCGGTCGATGGCCGCCTTCACGATTGCGAAGTGCTTGTCGGGCTCGGCTTCGAAAATCTTCGGGTTGAAGCCTCGCTGGAGGAAGGCATAGATCACTTCGGGCGTTTCTTGGCCGATGACCTGCAGCGCGAGATCGAAGCTCTCCTTATTGTCGCCGAATTTGTGGATGAGGCCATTCAGGCGCGTGTCGACCTGCGTCTTGTTGGCTTCATAGGCTTTTTTCCAGTCGGTCTGGGGGAGCGTGATGGCGACCGGAACATATTGCTCGGCGCGCAGGCGCTCGAGATATTCCTTGCGCGCCTCGATGTCCGCCGCGTCGAAAAAGTTATTGGTGTTGATGTTGACATCGTCGCCCTGGACCGGATAAAGGCGGCCCGAGCGGCTGTTCATCAGCCCTTCGCGCCAGGCGAACTGGCGGAAATAATCGCCGCCCATCTTGCCGGGAGATTTATTTGGCAGCGGCTGCATGCCGAGTGACTGCTGCGACTGTTCGAAAGTCACCATCTGGTCATAGCAATTCACGAAGGTGCTTTTTTCAGCCAGGATCCGCGAGCTCATGATCGTGGCCTTTTTGTCGGTCAGCGGATCGTCGGTCGTGCGGATGTCTTTTTGCCAGAGCACCCAGGTGCCGGTCTTCGGGTCCACGCCCGCTTCCAGCCAGCATTTGCCGGTGGCCTGGTTATTCGCGTCGACTTGCGGATATTCCTGCGTGCGGAAGAAGCTGCCCTTCAGCGGATGATAAGTCGCTGGAATTTCATCGACATGCGGCGCCGATGCCGCCGGCGGCGGGACTTGCGCGTCTTTATTGAACATATTCGAGAACCAGGCACACATTATAAGCGACACCCTTTTTTCTGAAATTTCCCGCCAGTCTTTGAGTCGACGGCGAATTGCCGGGAGAACATCTCACTTTTTTCATATTCAGTCAAACCGAAAGTGTGATTACGGAAAAATAGAAATTTCATTTTATGATTACGGAAAATAAAAAGAGGCGGATTTTTTCTCATACGGATGCGGCGTTTTTGAGCAAGCGCGCGGATTATGACTATTGACAGAATCGGGGTCGGCGTATATGGTGCGTTATTCATAATATTACCCCCGGCACTCGAGGGTATGTTTACGTCAGAGTGTGTGTTTAATGCCGGCAGGCCTTCAATCCCCCGGCTCAAAAAATGGAGCAGATGATGAAATTCAAACAAAAAGCCCTCGTCGCAGTTTTCGCCGCCGCCGCTACGCTCGGTGTTGTCGGTTGCGACAATCACAAGTCGGCCAGCCAGCCGCAGCAGACGAACGTCACGCAGACCGCGACGCAAGCGGCGACGCCGGCTCCCGCAGCGGCACCCGCCCAGCACAAGGGCGATACGCCGGATGAAAAAGCAGCAAAGATCGCCAAGATGGAAGGCACCGACATCGCGCGCCTGAAGGCCATGGGCTACACGGTCAATGCCGACATCGGCAAAGGCACCGCGAACGCCGACTTCACCGACCTCGTGGACGGCAAATGGCATGGCAACTCGACCACCTTCGAATATGCCATCACCCTGAACGATCATGTCACCAAGGCGAAAGTCCTGGTCGAACACCACAACTTCGTTCCGACGATCCACAACCCGATCAAGCTGCAGTAATCTTCAGCGCTCGGATCGAGACCAAATCAGCCTCGCCGCCAAAATGGCCGCGAGGCTGATTTTTATTTGAATTCAGTTAGTTGCATCTATTATTTGTCGTAAAAAATATTTGACATAACAAATATAAATTGCTACTATCCCCGTGCAAAATAAGAAACGGATGATTCAGGCATGAGTCTCGACGGCGAGAAGGCATATATTCCCGTAGAAAGTCTGACTGGCCTTGGCCACTTCAACCGCACCGGCAAGCTGGTGCGGGAGATGGTGAAGGCCGGCATGCAGGTGACCGTCGCGAGCGGTTCCTTCGTCGATCCCGAGCGGTTCTTTGCGGGCGCAGACTGCAAGCAGATTCCTCCCATCGCCTCGCGCCGGGAGAACAACTGGTACATTCTGGGCGCCGATGGGCAGCGCAAGCTGCAACCCAACTTCAACGAAGCCGCGCGCCGCATGGAACGCACGGATACGCATGTGACTTTGGCCACAGCCGCCAAACCCGATGTCATCCTCACCGAATTCTGGCCCTTTGACCGTCCCTTCCTCGACCAGGAAATGGAGGCCCTGCTGAACGCCACTGCGGCAGGCAGCGCGACAGGCCTGCGCATCGCTTCGGTGCGCGATGTGCTCGACACGCCCTACGACATGGACCGCGAAAAAAATCCCGACATCGATCGCCAGCGCGCCGAGCGCCAGGCCTGGGCGGTGAAGGAAATCAACGAAAAATACGACGCGGTTCTCGTCCATGGCGACGCGAAATTCATCCCCTTGAGCGAAACCTGCCCCGTCGCCGACGAGATCAAGAAGCCCGTGATCTACACCGGCTATGTCATCGACGACCTGCCGAAGCGCGCTGTGTCGCCCGACGACAAGAAGGCGCCCATCGTCGTCTCCTGCGGCTCCGGCGTGGATGGGCACGAGCTCGTCTTCGCCTTTCTGACCGCTTGGGAGCGCCTTCTCGACCGCAAGCCCAGCGACCCCGACGCGGCCGACCTCGTCCAGCATCCCGTGCACATCATCTGCGGCCCCCGCTTCGATCCCGACGCTTTGCGCGATGTCAATGAATGGGCAAAAATGCTGGGCCATGACCGCGGGATCGATATCAAGGTCGAAGGCTACCGGAACGACTTCACGCAGGTCCTGGCCGGCGCGGCATTTTCCGTTTCGCTCGCGGGGTACAATACGACACTCGAAACGCTCGCGATGGAAGTGCCCGCGCTCATGGTTCCCAAATATTCCTACGTGCAGGGCCACATGCGCTGGAGCACCGAGCAGCTCTACCGGCTCGAGCGGCTGAGCGAGAATGATCTGGCGTCTTACGCGCACCCGAAGGAAGTCCAGGACCCGAAACTGTTCAGCAATCTCCTGCTGAAGGAATTCGTGCAGCAGACCCGTAGCGGCAAAGTACGCCCGAAACTGAACTTCGACGGCGCCAAAAACACGGTCGCAGCAATCGGGGAGCTTCTCGAAAAGAAACGCGCCGCCACGCCCGCCCCGGCCTCTTCAGCCGCAAAGCAAATCACGCCGCAGGTGCCTGCATGAAGCCGGCGGAAAAAGGAAACGTCTATTTCCCGGTCGAAAGCCTGATGGGCCTCGGCCATTTGAATCGCACCGGCAAACTCGTGCGCGAAATGGTGAAGGCCGGCCTCGAGGTCACCGTGGCGAGCGGCTCCTTCGTCGATCCCGAGCGATTCTTCGCCGGCGCGAACCTGAAACAGATTCCGCAGCTCGTCATCCGCGGACGCGATTCCTTCTTCACGCTGAACGCGGATGGCACGCGCACCATCAAGCATGACTACAACGAAGCCGCGCTGAAAGGACAGCGCACCAAGGCGCATCTCAAAAACCTGGAAAAGGTTCAACCTGACGTGCTGATCTCCGAATTCTGGCCGTTCAACCGCCCGCAGGTGGACGATGAGATGAACGCCATCCTCGCCGCGACGAAGGGCGACGGCCGCATGCTGAAACTCGCCTCGGTGCGCGACGTGCTCGACGCGCCATCGGAGACCAAATCGCCGGAAATGGAAGCAAGATACAAGGCGCGCGAAGCCTTCGCCGTCAAAACTATCAACGAGAACTTCGACGCCGTCCTCGTCCACGGCGATCCGGATTTCATCCCCTTAAGCGAAACCTTCGATTCCGTCGACCAGCTGAAGGTGCCCGTCATCTATACCGGCTATGTCGTCGACGAAATGCCCAAGCGCACGGTATCGCCGACCGATCCGTCTGCGCCGGTCATCGTCTCCTGCGGCGCGGGGGCGGACTGCCACGAGCTGATCTTCTCGTTCCTGACCGCCTGGGAAAAGCTTCTCGACCGCCGCGAAAAGGACCCGGAGGCGGCAAAGCTCGTCAACCGCCCGGTCAAGATCATTTCCGGTCCGCGTTTCGAGCCCAATTCCTACCGCGAGATCGAGGACTGGGCCAAGCAGGTTTCCGAACGCTCGGGCTATCCGATCGAGGTCGAGCATTACCGCAAGGACTTCACGTCGCTGCTGGCGAATGCGGCTTTCTCGGTGTCTTTTGCGGGGTACAACACGACGCTCGAAACGCTGGCGACCGGCGTGCCCGCCGTGCTGGTGCCGAACTTCGCCTTCTACAATGGCCGCATGAAAGTCCATTCCGAACAGATTTACCGCCTGGAGCGCCTGAGCGAAAAGGGCTATGCGACCTACGCGCATCCGAACGACGTGATGAAGGGCGACAAGTTCGCCGACATCCTCGCGAAGGAATACGCGCGTCAGACATCCGACAACAGCGCGAAGCCGCGACTCAACTTTGATGGCGCCGCGAACACGATCGCAACGATCTCGGGTCTGCTCGAAAAGAAAGGCATCGGCATCGCGCCTCCCGCCCCCAAGCGCGCTTCGCCATTGCTTTCGCTGCCGAAAAAAAATCCGTTCGCGAGATTCTTCAAGAAAGAATTGACATAATTGAAAATGATATGGTAAAAGGATGGGCGACTAAACGAATCCGGCTTGTTCTTAACTAGTAGCTTGTTTTGATTGGTCTTTTTGAATTCGAAACGTAACAACAAATTCTCCCACGAGACGCATAGAAGGTGTAAAAATCATGGCAAATGAAAATACCGCTCCGCAGTCGAACCAGCCTGCAACCGCGCGCGAAGTCGCCCTTGAGCTGGGCAGCTTTACCCAACAGCTTCGTTCCGCCGCACAGAAACTCGCGGATGAAAAAGCGAACATCGAAAAAGCAAAAACCGAAATCAAGGAAGAGCTCGACGACACCGTCAAGACCTTCGTCCGCACCACCTTCACCAGCCTGACCGACGGCAAGATCGACGATCTGTCGCGCGTCTCGCAGAACGTTCCCGAACTGGGCGCGCAAAGCGTTTCCTTCTACGTCAAGAAGCTGCAACTCAACCGCGACGACGCGCTGAAGCAGATCAACGCATCCCTCACCGACACCATCGACGCCGATGGCTTCCAGAAGCGCTATCAGGAAGCGCAGGAAGCGGTCCAGACGGCAGCTACCGCAGGCGAAACCGCCCGTCAGGCCGCCGCGAAAGCCTCCAGCGACCTCAGCGCCTGGCAGCAGACCGGCAAATACGAACTCGTCCAGCTCGACGAAAAAATCAAGAAGTCGGGCGGCGTTGAACTCACTTCCGACAACCGCGCCTTCTACGAGCCCAAGAACCTCTTCCAGAAAGCCTGGTGGTTCGTGACCAAGGGCGAACAATACCGTGAAGTGCGCAAGGCCATGAAAGACTATGGCCACAAGCAGGGCACGAAGGACGCCTTCTCCGACCTCGCCGCCGCGAAGACTGAGAACGCAGGCTTTGAACAAGCCGTCGCCACCGCTAACAACGCCGCGCAGACCGCAGCCGCTACCCAGCAGGCGGCCAGCACCCTCGTGCGCCAGTTCGGCCAGGTCGAAAGCCAGATCAAGACCGACGACCAGATCCTCGCCCTCGCACAGGACAAGATTGCGTCCTACTTCGCGACCCCGGCTTTCGTCACGGCCATCAAGGGCCAGTACGGCGAAGACTTCCCGGCCAGCGTTCCGCTGATGATCGCGAAAGTCGCCACCCTCGACAAGCTCGAGGAAGGCGTCGACACGAAGATCCAGACGGCCAACGACAACTACACCAAGGCCGCCGAGCAGTACGCCAAGATCAGCCGCGTCCCCGCCTACAAAAAGGTCGACGTGGATATGGCCGAACTGCAGGCCCGCAACCGCGCGCGCATCCAGGAGTACGACAACTACGCGACCGCCGCGAACCAGTCCTGGAACCGCACGCGTTCCTACAACCCGCCCTCGACGGTGGTGTATGTGGATCGTTCTCCGGACTTCTTTGAACTGATGCTCCTGAACGACATGCTCAACTCGAACCGCACCTACGAAGTGCACAACCACTACGACTATTCCCCGAACCCGGTTTCGTCCTACACGACCGAGCTCATGGGCGTCGACAAGAGCCAAGCCTCCACGCTGGGCGTTCCCGCATCGGTGTTCGACACCTCGCCGGAAGTCCAGAAGCAGATGTCCGACCTCGGCGTCGACAATTACCAGACGAACGATCTCCTGTTCGATACGCCGGCCGCCGCCAGCGGCAACTCGGGTCTCGGCAGCACCTTCGACTCCGCCTCGAACGACAACCGCACTGCTTCCAGCAGCGCGGACGTGCTGTTCGACACGGCGATCTCCGATGCGTCCAGCCAGCCGTCTCCGTCCTACTCGAACGACCGCGGCTACAGCCCGTCGCGCGACAGCAGCCTGTTCGACACGCCGCAGACGCCGTCGAACAGCAACAGCCGCGACGATGACGACCGCTACAGCGCGCCGTCGGCGCCCAGCTTTGGCGGTTCGAACTCGTAAAGAACCATAACTGAAGACTGAAAAAGACCGATCAACCCCGCTGGCCGCAAGGACAGCGGGGTTTTTCCTTACCCCTTGACCTTGCGCGAAATGATTTCCATGAGGAACGGCGTCGGATCATGGAGCGTGGAAGGCTTCGGCTGGCCGACCGGCCACTTCGTCGGCAGGCGGATCTCGGGATGATGCAGCTCGAGGTGGAAAAACCGGTGCCCCTCGTCCACCTGGCTGCGGTTCGTGTTCTTGTAATGGTATCCCTTGGGATAGATGTTGCCCAGGTGATCCCCCGCCTTCACCTGCTGCGCGGGCGCAAGGCCCTTGAGCAGCGCGAATTCGCAATAAACCAGCAGTCCGCTTTTGCCCTGCACCAGCACCGCTTCCATATCGTGCCAGTAGCCGCCGCGCGTGGCCCCGCCCGATAAGGGCGTCACGCCCACGATCAGCCCGTCCTCGATGGCGTAAATCGGCGTGTCGGGCACGGCATAAAGGTCGAGGCCCTCATGGACATGGCGCAGCCGCACATCGCCGAAAGCGCCCGGATGCGGCGGCAGCGGCAGCATCGCCTCGGTTGCAGGATCAAGCTTTGCCCAGTCTTTTTCCTTGGTGCAGGCGACGAGATTGAGCTTGAATGGAGACCGCCAGGGCATGTCAGCCTCCAGCCGCTTCGCCATGAAGAACGGCCATCAGGCATCCGTTCTCGTACTTCCCCTCGATGCGGTGCGAGTTGCGCTTGACCCCTTCGAGCTGGAAACCGGCCTTTTTATACATGGCGACCGCGTTTTCGTTCTTCTCGCGCACGATCAGCTCGACACGGGTCATGCCGCAGCCCCAGGCCGCCTGGAGCGCGTGCCGCAGCAGGCGCGAGCCGATACCCTTGTGGCGGAAATCCGGATGAAGCCCCATGCCCAGAAGTCCGACATGCTCGTGCACGCCCTTACCGCGCTGGATATCGCACCAGCCCACGACCTCGCCGCCGCTGATGACCATGAAAGTGGGGGCCTTGCGCTCGAGCATTGTCTTGATGAAAGCGCGCGTTCCTTCGAGCGGCGGCGGCTCGGTCGCCGCGAGGAATTTTTTCTCGCGGCAGAGAATGCCCAGCACGCGATTGAATCCTTCGGCATGGGCGTCGGTGGTCGCGACGATGCTGATATCGGATGTTTTTTCGTTCATTCTGGAATTCCCCTGAACCCGCCTTTCACCCTAGCACCGGCGCGGCATTTATCAAGGCGGTTTACGGTCCCGGCGGAGCCGGTGGTTTTTCCTTCGGCGCCGGAGGTTTTGCTTTCGGCGACGCTTTGTCGGGAAGCGCCTCCCAGATCAGGATCGCTACTTCGGGGTGCTTGAGCTTCTCCGCGAGGTCGAGCGCCGTGTAGCCACGGCGGTCTTTGGGCGAGGTGTCCGCGCCCTGGGCGAGCAGCAGCTTGGCGCAGTCGGCATGCCCGTAATGGGCAGCCCACATGAGGGACGTATAGCCCCAGCGGTCTCGCAGATTCACATCGGCGCCCCTCTCGATAAGCATCCCGACGATATCAGCATGCCCCTTCTCTGCGGCGCGGTTCAGCGCGGCAACGCGGTTCCGGTCTTGCGCGTCCACGTCCGCGCCATGGTCGAGCAGCAACTTGACGAGCTCCACCTTCCCGATGCGCGCGGCATGGATCAGGCAGGTCGCGCCATCCCCGTCCTTGTCACCGGCTTTGGCGCCACGATCCAGCAGCGCGCGCGCAGCGTTGACGTCGCCCGCCTGCACGGCGGCCAGCAGTTCGCCCGGCCGGGCCGGCCTGGGCTTCCGATTGAAGATGCGCCGGAGGGACGCCACGGCAAGCCTTTCTTAACGCGGTCCCGCGGGCTGAACTTTCGGGCGCTTCGCCTCCTTGAAGGAGGCGGCGTTGACCTGCGTGATCAGCCGGTCGGCCGGAATATCCTTCATCTGGCGCTGCCATTCGCGGGCCGGGACGGCGTCTACCGCCTGCTTGAGGCCGCGCGGATCGCCGGTCCAGGTCTCGACGTTCATCACGGCCGCGAGCTTGCCCTGGCGGGCGATCAGCTGAATGACATTCTCGCGCTTGCCGGCGGCTTTGACGAGGCAGATTTCGGCGCTCATCTTGATGCCTTCCTGCTTCATGAAGGCCAGCAGCTCGTCCACCTGGCCCGCTTCCACAGCCTTGTAAAGGCGCGGCGTTGCTTCGGGTTTGGCGAGATCAGCGGCTTTGAGGGTGCTGAAATCCACCTTGTCGGCCGAGGGCGTAAAGGGACGCGGCAATGCGGTTGCGCGGTCCGCGTAGCGCTGGGGAAATTCGAAGGCGACGCCCAATGATGCCGCACGGTCCTCGATGTTCACGAGCAGCTGTGCGATATCATCCGCCTTGCGCGTCTGCGTTTCCGCGATATGCAGGAAGGCCGGCATGCGGGTCTTGATGGACTCGACCTGCTTGTCGGTCAGCTGGTCTGGCGCGTCTTTCGCCGCTTTCAGCAGCCCGTCGACCGCCAGCTTGTTGGCGGTGCAGATGCTGTCGAATTCAGGCGTCGAGGGCGAGAATTCCAGCAGGTTGGGGCTGTCGGTGAGCGCCTTGCTCAGCGTCGAGAGCTTGGGGATCCCCATGCCGCGGTCGAAACCGGGGTTGAGTTCCTCGAAATTGATGCCGTCCATCGAGAGATGGGTCATCGTCTGATGGCTCTTCAGGAAACGCGCCAGCGTATTGACGCCCTGCCCCTGCATATAGCAGTTGTTCAGGTTCAGCTGCGTGATGCCGGGATTGGCTTTTACGATATCGAGCAGCGTCGTGATGTTGTGGTCCTGCACGAGCTGCGAAGCGCCAAGCTTGGTCAGCGAGCGGTTCTGCTTGATCGCGTCGCTCAGTTGCTCGAGCGAGCCGTGGCTGAAGGACAGGTCGAGGTCGCGCAGCGATGTCGTCACGCGCAGGAAATTGCCGATGATCTTCCAGTCGCGCTGGTCCAGCGGCTGGCCTTGCAGGCGCAGCGAACGCAGGGTGCCGTCTTTCATCTGCTTGACGGTCAGGGGATTGAGGGGCATCTTATTCCTCCCAGAAAATGGTTTTGACAAGGCTGTTGCGCGTCAGGATGCGTTCCATCAGCCGCCAGCCGAAAGTGTCGCGCGACACGAAAATCGTAGCCACCTCAGGATCCTGCACCGCGGTCTCGAAGGCAGAGGGCGTGTCCGCCGTGACGATCGCTGGGTCGGCACGCAGGATGTCGGCCACCCAGCCGCCCGGTATCGCGAAAACAGGCGATCCTTCGATGGAGGCGATCTTCTGCGCTTTCAGGCGGGCAGCAACGGGCAAGAGGTCCGCCGCCGCTATGCTTGCGTTCTGCTGCATTCCGTTACCTCCCGTGCTTCGGGTTGCGGGAACTGCGCGGCTTAGGGTGACGCGTGGGCGCAGGGTCCGCCGTAATCCGTAAAGGCGCGGAAGCTTCCAGCGACTTCAGGTTGGTTAGCAGTTCGCCGGGCGACTTGCCCAAATGCTGCGCCTCGTCGCCAGCAGCGCCGTTGCGCATCAGCACGGCCGCCGCGATATTGCGGCGGATCCTGTCCTGCAGCGGATTGTCGGCCAGACGGTCGTTCACCACCGCGTTGACCGTGCGGGCGGAGTCGATATCGTTGAAGTCGACATACGTCACGCCGCCGCTCTTGAGCAGCGCCTGCAACCGCTTGTCGAGATTGCCCGAGACGACGACCAGGCTTTCCGGCTTGTCGCCCTGCGGCGCCGCGCGCAGGATGTGCATGGGCTCTTCCCTGTCCTGGTTGAGGACGGTGACAGTTGTCACCGCGAAACCGGTGGGCGAGGCGTTGGCCGCGATCTGTACGGCTTCGTCGCTGGGCTCGATATGGGGAAGCTTCAGGAGCGCCTTGTCCCACAGGCCCTGAACCGTCTTCTCGCGCAATTCCGGCATGGCGAGCGCGGTAAGGAAGGCGTCGCGGGTGACGAGGCTTGCCCCGCCTTCTTCGCTCGCCTTGACGGCGACGAAAGGATTGGCAGGATCGGTGCCGGCCGCCATGACACCATGCGGCGCCGAAATCCCGGTGGTTGCCGCCAGCGCCTTCTTGACCTCGTCGACGGTCAGGATGGCGTCGGCGCTTGCGGGGAGCGGCTGGATTGTGGGGTCTTTCTTGCGCAGTTCCTCGTGGTTCTTGCGCACGGCATCGACCATCAGGTCGCGCAACAGCTTGTGCTGTTCCTCCGGGTTCTCGAGACGGTCATAGTCGTAAAGTTTCGCGATGCGCTCGATGCCGCCGCGCGGGCTTTCCTTGAGCTGAAGGTCGCCGATGCCGCAATGCGCGGCCAGTGTGCGCGCGAGGCGCAGCACCTTCTGGCATTCCTCGGGGCGGATATTGCGCGTCTGCGCGTCCGCCGGGACGAGGACCTGGTGCATCCATTGCTGCAGGTAGCTTTCGAGGCGCTTGCCGCGGTCGGCGAGACGATCATCGAACTCGACCTCGTTCGCTGACTTCTTGTCGGCGGCATTCGAGAAGGCCGAGTTGAAATCGACCACATCGGGCTGCAGCACGCGCGGCGTCACGACGCTGGCCTTTTCCAGCAGCTTCGAAACCAGGCGCAGGTCGATCTCGACGCCCTGCAGGTAGCTTTCATATTCCTGGCTGAGGCCGAAATTGCTGCCGCGGTAGAGCTGCGATTCCGGGTTGAAAACATTCTTCAGCGACGCGAAGAATTCCGCCAGCTGTTCGGACAGCTTGATAATCTTCAGCGGCTGGGCGATATTCAGCAGCTCCTCCGCCGGCACGTCTTTCTTCTGCTCCTCGGTCAGGCCCGCGAGGCGGAATGCTCTCGCCGTCTCGGCCAGTTTTTCCGGATGCGCGTCGAAATAGGGTCGCGCGGCATAGTAAATCTGCGTCAGCGGCACGCCGGTCAACGTCTGCGCCATGCGGTCCGCATAGTCGTGCAGCGCGGGGTCGGGCACCGTGCGGATGTCGAGCTCGACGCCAAAGCGCGAAATCAGCGGACGGTCCATGTCGGCCGAGCCCATCGCGCGCGTGGCAGGGTTGCCCGTGAAGTTCATGCGGTAGGACACCGGCAGGTCTTCGCGGCGGAAGGTGAAGGGCTTGTTCTCCCCGCCCGTCACGGTGAAACGGTCGACCTTGGGGTCCGACAGCATGGCGAAGAATTCGTACAGTTTCTGCAGCGTGCCCGGCTTGGCGCGATTGATCTCGTCGAGCAGCACGGGGCGGCCGAAATCCGCCGACTTCGGGTCGGCGGCGCGAATGGCGATGCCGTCGCGCGTGGTGATGCCGATCTGGCCCATTTCAGCTGCCATCACGATGCCTTCGTTGGTGCAGACCTGGCTGATCGCCTCGCGGATGACCTGCTTCTGGTAGTTCTGCTCTTCCGGCGTATTGCCCTTGACCTGGATGCCGTTCCAGTCGATGGAGACGAGCGTCTTGTCGCCGCGTTTTTCTTCGACGAAAGCCTCGCCCAGGGCGTTCCGCAGCATCGACAGGCTGTCGGGGCCAAGGCCCTTGCCGCCCTGGTTGCCCTGCAAAATCCTCGCGTCGATGGCCGCTTTTTCGCGGTTGGCGGCGCTGGTGTCGAACACGGTCTCGCAGAAGATCGTGCCCATGTCGATATCTTTGCAGTTCAGGTACAGGCAGCCGCGCGGATGCGCGAGGCGGTCGATCGTCTTGATCATGAAGCTCTTGCCGATCGACGGCGGGCCCATGTAGCCGCAGAGGAAGCTGTGCTTTTCCCAGTCCACGCGGTTCGGGTCGCGTTCCATCAGCTCGTGCAGCAGGTGGGGCAGC
This sequence comes from Alphaproteobacteria bacterium, assembly GCA_025934695.1. Classification (GTDB taxonomy): domain Bacteria; phylum Pseudomonadota; class Alphaproteobacteria; order Micavibrionales; family UBA2020; genus JAPWJZ01. The sequence goes on along the minus strand of JAICWS010000004.1, from coordinate 23,990 downwards.
ATGCTGCGCGAGGGCAGGTTGCGCATCAGTTCGGCGTAGATATAGTCGGCGGCGGGAATGCCGTCCTTGTCCTGGCGCAGGGTATGCAGCGCAATGCCGCTCAACGGGCCGGCCAGCGCGCCGGTTGTGCCCAGCTGCGGGTCCCAGACGGGCAGCGGCGTCGCTTCCGCCCCGATGACGATCTTCCTGTATTTCGTTGTATCCGGTTTCATTTAACGGCCCCTTCTGTATTCTTTTTTGATCTTTACGCCTTTGAATTCTTTCTGCTTCTGCGCGCGCGGAATGGCGTCTTCCGACTTCACGGTTTTGAGGCGCTTCTGCAAAATTTCCAGCAGCCCCTCCTGAATCTGGGTGTAATTGCGCACTTCCTTATAGCCGACCGTCTGCTTCTTCGCCTTGCGGTTCAGCTCGTCGGCGAGGCGCTCGATGGCGAGGCCCGGGCGGCCATTAATGAGCAGGAAGTCCAGCGTCGTGTGCGGGCAATTGTCATTCACCGACTTCACGTGCTGCAGCGCCGTCGGCTCATCGGTGAACATGCCATCGGAAATCACGAAGGCATGCGTGTTGCCGACCGGTTTGCCGAGGTCTTTCTTCTTGGCCAGCGTCGTCTTGACCATTTCGCCGATGGTGGGCGCGAGATAATCCTTGTCGCCGCCCTGCCCCGCGCGCACGCTTTCGATATTGCGGCCGATTTCGCGGTTGCTCATGCCCGGCTTCGCGATGACGAGCGGCATCGGGTCGCCCAGCATCGTGATATAGACGTCCATGCCGGCCTCGCGCGCGGCCTCATATAATATGCAGCCCGTGGTAATGGCCATTTCGACGGGTTGGCCGCTCATCGAGCCCGAACCGTCGATCCAGATCTGGATTTCGGTCGGCGCCGGAATGGTGCGGATGGGCCCGTCCATGCGGAAGGTTTCGAAATCGGTCTCGTCGATCGCCTGGCCGGAGAATTGCTTGACGAGGCGGTCCTGCAGCGCCTGCGGCTGGAAACGCCCCACGTCGCCGTCTTCGGGCACGAGGCTGTTCTTGACCGACGGGTCCTGTATCCTTACGAACAGCTTTTCCTGGATCTTCTTCATCAGCTCAGTCGTCTTGGCGATGATGTCGCTGTAAGGCGCGATAATGCGCTGGTATTCGTTGAAGTTGCCCGCATGGTCGAAGTCAGGAATTTCGTTCGACGAGCTGGAGCCATGCTCGCGCCCGCCTTCGCCCTCGAGCGCGTCTTCGAGTTCCTTCAGGTCGTCGCGGGCTTCGGAATCTTTTTCTTCGCCATCCCCGTCGCCGTCTCCATCCCCGTCACCCTCGCCATCTCCGTCGCCGTCCATCTCCTGGCCGTCGCCGTCGCCGTCACCATCGCCATCCATGCCTTCGCCGTCGGCATCCTGGCCGTCTTCGCCATCGCCCGGCTGCGGCTCGCCATCTTCGGGCAGGCCCTTGGCTTCGCGCGGGTCCTTGGGCGGCAGGCGCGTGTCGCGGGTCTTGCCTTTATCTTTAATATTGGCGGTATCTTCGTCGGCGTCGGAGGGATCGCCGTCTTCCCCGTCCTGCTCGTCGCCGGGTTCGCCATCGTCCCCTGGGTCGCCGGGTTCGCCGCGTTGGCCTTCCTGCTTGCGGCTTTCTTTGCGCTCTTCCGTCATCTTCTCGATGCGGTCCATGACCTCCTGCGGGTTTTTCTCGGCTTCCGCCTCGAGTTCAGGAACCATATGTTTGGCGAAACGCGCGAAAATCTTATCGGCGATCTTGCCGCGCTCGCGCGAGCATTCTTCCATCTTGCGGGCATGGAAAGTATCGCTGGCGCCGCGGTCTTTGAGCGACGGCTGCATGTCTTCCATCTGCTTGCACATGGCCGACAGTTCTTCCAGCGCGGCAAGGCCTTTCTTCGCGCCGTCCGCGGTTTCGATCCATTCGGGGCGCACGCCGACCGAACGCCAGCCGTCCTCACTGCTGTCGAAGAGGCCGTTATTGTGGAAGAAAGAATAATGCAGCGCGCGCAGCAGGTTCGCGAATTTTGCCTTTACCGGCACGGGCGGCGGTATGGGGCGCTTCGTGAAAGCCGCCGCTTCGGGAATGCCGCCGGCAATCGTTTCGGCATAATTGAGCGAGGCCGCATAATCCTGCGCCGACACCTGCGCGCGGTCGGCGGCGAAGCGGCTGGCGAAATTATTCTCCGCCTCGACCGTCACGTCATACCGCGCCAGCCACTGGGCGGCCAGGTGAATCATATGTATGTGCTGTTCTTCGGTGCGGAAGGCCTGGCCCTTGATCGCCGCCATTTCGTTGCGGATGACGGACATTTCTTCCGTGAAATAAAGGGTGCCGAGGCCGTGCGCCGCCTCGCGCAGCATCAGGCTGCGCGCGGGCTCGAGGCCCATCATCAGCGTCCAGGCGAGATCGAGGTTGATGGTGCCCGTGTTCGGGTCGCAATAGAAGCCGATCTCGGGATAGCCGCGGATCGGCGGGCCCCATTCGACTTTCAGGCTGCCCTGGCGTTCGCGCAGGCCCGGAATGGACGAAATCACCTGCGCGCAGAAGCGGCGCTCTTCTTCCAGCGCGTCGTCGGCGACGATGGCTTTCCAGACCGGATTGTCCTGCAACTCCACCGGCTGTCCAAAGCGGTCGGTTTCTTCCTTTTGCTTCAGCACGCGCGCGCCGAGCGCAAGGCCCCACAGCAGCTGGAATTCCGGCTTGTTCAGTTTGGGCGCCTCGGGCTCCGCGCCTGTCACGATGGCGCTCTCGGCCTTCACGCGCTCGGTGCGGAATACGTCAAGGTTCGCGGCGTCGTTCTGTGCGATCATTTCCTCGAGCGCGTCGGCGATGCCGCCGAAGTCGCGCTCGATCCGGCCGCGCCGGAAAGACGACGCCGCCTTCTGGCGCAAACGCGCCAAAGGATGCTGGATGATGCCGTCGTACGGGTGCGTTCCCAACGTGACGTATCCTGTGCCTTAGAAGTTTCCAAATTGTTTTAAGGCATTACGTATATGGGCTTATACTCACCCCGTCAATATGCGGAATTTTTCCGCATGCATGTTTTTGAATTCGCTCACGGGTTCCATAACAATTTTCGGGAAAATCTTTTCATAAGAAAAGCGCTGCAGAGCAGCAAGAATCTCTTGAGCTAAAAATATGCTCGGTTAGGCTGAAAGCGCCATGAACATTTCCTTCCGTCCCGCCAGCATCGCCGATTACGCTTTTTGCGAGCGCATGTATGTCGATGAAGCGCGGCTGCATGACGAAACCGGCGATTTCGATCCAATGGTTGTGAGAGACGGCATCTCCAAGCGCTGGGACGCGAAGGAAACCCGCATCATCCAGCTCGACGGCGCCAATATCGGCTGGGTGCAGACGGTCATCAAGGAAGGCAGCCTGTTCATCCGGCAGTTGATGGTCGAAGACAGTCATCGCGGGCACGGCGCCGGCACCGCCGTCCTCCAGATGCTGATCGACGAGGCCCGGCGCCAGGGGCTCCCGGTGACGCTGGGCGTCGTTAAAGACAACCCGGCTAAGGCGCTGTACGAGCGCTTCGGCTTTCGCATCACGCACGACGACGAGCGCAAGTTCTACATGAAACGGGACACGTTGTCATAACCGCCAGGATCAGGCTCTTTCCCGACAAATCTCGTGATACATCAGGACATCGGTGAGATTTCTTTTCGCGTCTTCGCCGAGATCCACGCGCACCTGTCCCCGGCTGGCCCAGACGTCATATACGCGCGTAACCCTGTCGCGATGCCGGGAACAAAGAATGCGCACAATATCGCCTGCCGCAAAGGGCCCGTTGATGCGGCTGAAAATCAGGAATAGGATGCGTCCGAGAATAAAGTAGCTGGAAAGAAATCCCACGCCGGCCGCGCACAGGCATGCCAGTAACAGCCCCAGCAGAGCAGAAGGTTCCGGAAGATAGGTTGCCGGATCGATGGCCGTATTTATAACGACGCAGGCCGTTCCGAGGAGGACGCCCGTGCCGCCCGCGACCTTGCCGAGATGCGACGCCATAAAATATTGGATGCGCGCTGGCCTCATATGCTGCCTTAAAAAACTATGACTGTTTTACAAATGTCTTCAGGCATATTATTACAGATACGGCATTGAAAGGAATAGACGGCGTTCTCCATGGCCTTTGAACTCGAACTCCAGGTCGGCCCCCACGGCTGGCCTCTCATCGTCGACAAGGCGCGCGGCATCACCGTGAACTATCGCGGGCCGCAACCCGAAGGCACGCCGAACCTGCTGCTGCATATGCCGGATGGCGACGTCGAGGGCACCGTGTCGGACGACACCGACCTGTCGGGAAAGCCTGAGCTGAATGTCCTCTGGACCGTGCGGGACATGCGCGGCTTGGGGGCGAAAGTTTCCAAAGCGCGGCAGAAAGACATCATGGCCGCGCTCAAAGAGGCGCTGGAAGCCTTAAGCTTTCGCAAGCAGGCAATCAAGATGAAGGAAGTGCCGGTGGTAAAATCGGTGACGGTGGATTTTTCGAAGATGGCCTGGGAGTAAAACACTGGAACCACCCCGACGAAAGTCGGGGTCCAGTTCATTAACTTCTACCTCATAAAATTTAGCGATAGAGGTTTTATAAACTGGACCCCGACTTTCGTCGGGGTGGCGCCGGTGTTGAGTTCGGCCCCCAAAAAAAGCCGCCCCTCTTGCGAAGGGCGGCTTTTTTTGGCGATAGATATATTTAGTGGCTGTGGCCGTGCGGCTCGTCGGCGGCCTTTTTGAAGGCGGCCGGCGCGGGGCGCTTTTCGGCGGTCGCGAGCGCCTGGCCCAGGACTTCCTTGAGCCCCTTTTCCACGTTCGGCGTTTCCATGATGCGCTCCAGCTCGCCCAGCATCAGTTCCTGGCGCTTGGCGTCATAGCGCTTGAACTGCGTGAGCGGACGCACGATCTGCGCGGCCACGCGCGGGTTGATCGGGTTCATCGCAATCACCACGTCGGCGAGCAGCTTGTAGCCCGAGCCGTCCTTGTTGTGGAAGGCCGTCGGGTTGGAGCCCGCGAAGCCGCCCATGAGGGCGCGGACCTTGTTCGGGTTCTCGAGATCGAAGGCTTCGTGCTCGAGCAACGCGCGCACGTCATCGGCCTTGCCGGTCGCGGCTTTCAGCATCAGCCAGCGGTCGACGACGTTCTGGTTGTTTTTGTAGGTCTGGTAGAAACTGTCGAGCGCCTTGGCGCCCGCGTCGGTGCCTTCCATGCGCGCGAGCGTGGAAAGGGCGCCCAGCTTCTCCGTCATGTTGGCGGAAGCGCCGTACTGGGCCTGCGCCATCGCGACGATGCCCGGTTCTTCCAGCTTGCTCAAGTAAGACAGGGCCGTATTATGCAGCGAACGGCGGCCGACCTGGGCGGGAACGACGTCGTATTTCTCGCCCGCCGGCGCCGCGGTTTCGGCGTAGATGCGCTCGAATTCGTCCTTGAAAGTTTCGGCCAGCGTCTTGGAGAGGAACTTCGTCGCTGTGCGGATGGCGTCCGGGTCGACCGTCTTCAGGTTCTGGATGACGATGTTATAGGCGGGAAGCGACAGCATCTGCGCCGCGAAGGCGCCGTCCTTGCCGGGCGCACCGGCCAGGTTTTCGCCAAAGGCGTCGACCACGGCCTGCGGCAGTTTCAGCGCGCGGCCCTGCTGGGCGTCGTCGATGAGGCCGAGGATGGTTTTCAGCATCAGCCGGTCTTTGGCCTCGAACTTGTTGAAGGGATCCGAGTCATGCGCCATGCGGAAGATCAGCTCATCGTCGGAGGGCTGGGTCGTCACCTTCACCGGGGCCGAGAAGCCCCGCAGGATCGAGGGCACGACCGGGCCGTTCACGTTTTCGAATACCCAGGTCTGCTTGTCCTTGGTGAGGTTCAGCAAGCGCGTCGTCTGCGCGCCGCCATTTTCGCCGGCGAAGGCGAGCGGTACATCCTTGCCGCTCTGGCCAATCAGGCCAACGGACACGGGGATGTGCAGCGGCTGTTTTTCGCTCTGGGGCTGGTCAGCGGTCGCTGGCGTATGCTGCGAGAGCGTCAGCGTATAGGTTTTCGCGGCCGCATCATATTTGCCTTCGTAAGAGACTTCCGGCGTGCCCGACTGGCTGTACCAGCGGCGGAACTGCGTGAGGTCGATGCCCGAGGTGGCTTGCATGTTGTCGATGAAATCATCGACGGTCACGGCCTTGCCGTCGTACTTGGTGAAGTAATTGTCCATCGCCTGGCGCCACATCTTGTCGCCGAGAATGGTGTTCATCATGTTCAGGACGTGCTTGCCCTTCTGGTAGACCGTCGTCGAATAGATGTTGTCGAATTCCTCGACGCGGTCGGGGCGCACGCAATGCGACGAGGGGCCGGAATCCTCGATGAACTGGCCCGCGCGCAGCAGCGTCGCGTCGTCGATGAGTTTCACCGCCGCCGAATGCATGTCGGAAGCAAACTGGCGCTGACGCAGGGAGGTCAGCGACTCCTTCAGCGAAATTTCGAACCAGTCGCGGACCGTCACGCGGTCGCCGGTCCAGTTGTGGAAATATTCGTGACCGATGACTTCCTCGATGTCCATCAGGTCGCCATCGGTGGAGGTCTCGGGATTGCCAACGAGGCGCGAGACGTTGAAGATATTCAGACCCTTGTTCTCCATGGCGCCGGCGTTGAACTTGTCCACGGCGACGATGTGGAAGCAGTCGAGGTCGTATTCGCGCCCGTAGCGGACTTCATCCCATTTCATGGTGCGCTTGGTGGCTTCCATCGCCCAGTCAATCTGGTCTTCATAGCCGGGCTGAACGAAAATGCGCAGGTCGACCTTCTTGCCCGACATGGTGGTGAAAGTATCTTCCTTCACCTTCAGGTCGCCGGCCACCATCGCGAAGAGATAGCTGGGCTTGGGCCACGGATCGGCCCAATGGATGGACTGACGGCCGTTGCCGAGGTCGGTCGTGGCCTTGTAGTCGCCGTTGCCGTTCGCCAGCAGGATGGGGAATTTCGCCTTGTCGGCCTCGAGCGTCGCATCAAACACCGTCAGGTTGTCGGGGCGGTCGAGGAAGTAAGTGATACGGCGGAAGCCCTGCGCCTCGTTCTGCGACGAAATGATGCCGGCGCCGGAGGTATAGATGCCCGACAGTTTCGTGTTGGCGGTGGGATTGATGTCGTTTTCAATCTCCAGCTCGAACTTGCCGGCGGGCGGGCGCTTGATAATGAGGTATTCGGCGTCGACCGTGAATTCGCTGCGGTCCAGCTCGCGCCAGGCGCCGTTTTCCTTGATCTTAATGCTCTTGAGCTTTACGTCTTCGCCGTTCAGAAGCAGCGGGCCGCCCTGTTCTTTCGCATTCGGGTTCGGCTCGATCGTCATCGTGTTCTTCACGGACGTATTCGTCTCATCGAGATTGATGTAAAGACTGGCCGTGGGAATGCGGTATTCGGAGGGGCGGTAATCACCGCGGATCAGAGGGTTGCGTTCCGGATTGAAGATATAATCTTTCGGCGCCATGGTGCGTATGTCTCCAGCTGGTGATTGTGTGAAACTGAGTAACATTAGAATTTTCCCTTATGTAAAGTCAACGAAATTTTATTTCCCATAATCTTCTTAAAACGACACAATATTCAAATATTTAGGGTATATTGCGACATATGAGACAATTGCTTTCCCCTCTTCTTCTGGCGGTTCTGCTGCTGGCGCTCGCTTCCTGCAGCCGCGGCATTGCCGCGCGCACCGAACTGGCGGCCGACACGGCGCGCGGGCGCCTGCCGATTCACGCGATCATTCCGGCGGGTCAATTCAATCTTGCCTCGTACGCGCGCGTCAGCCAGCCCGGAGCGCCTGCACACGTATATATCGAAGGCGACGGACTTGCCTATCTGGGGCGGCGCGAACCTTCGCTCAACCCGACGCCGACGAATCCTATCGCGCTGAATTTGGCCGCGCTCGACCCCGCACCCAATGTCGTCTGGATCGCGCGGCCCTGCCAGTACGAAGGTTTCTCGGCGGATTGTTCGCAGGAATACTGGACATCGAAACGTTTCTCCCCCGAAGTCATCACTGCCTATGAGCGCGCGCTGGATATGTTCAAGACACAGTACCATTTCAGCGGCTATGAGCTGATCGGCTTTTCCGGCGGCGGCGCGGTCGCGGCATTGGCGGCCGCAGGCAGAACCGACGTCCTGAGCCTGCGCACGGTCGCGGGCAATCTCGACCATGACGCCTTCAACGCGCTGCATCACGTGTCGCCGATGCCGGAATCGCTCAACCCGCGCGACGTCGCGGCGAAACTAGCGCACCTGCCGCAGCGGCATTTCACGGGCGCGGAGGATGATGTGGTGCCCAGCGCGGTCTATGAAAGCTATGCGCGCGCCGCGGGCCCGTCGCCCTGCCTGCATCACGATATCGTCAAAGGCGCCACGCATGAAAAAGGCTGGGAAGCGGCCTGGCCGCAGCTTCTGGCGCTCCCCGTCAGCTGCAACTGATTTAGATTTCGGCTTCCTGAGTCACGAAGCCCGAGATCTTGGTGCTAAGATCTTCGCGGCGGAACGGCTTGGACATATAGTCATTCATACCTGCGCGCAGGCAGAACATCTTGTCGTCGAGCGTCGCGTTCGACGTCATCGCCAGAATGGGCGTGGGCTTCAGCTTGCGTTCCTTTTCCAGACGGCGAATGCGGCGCGTCGTTTCCAGCCCGTCGATGCCGGGCAGCTGCACGTCCATCAGGATCAGGGAATAATTCCCTTCCGAAAATTTTTTGAGGGCGTCGTGGCCGTTCTCGGCCGTCTCGCAGGCATAGCCCATCATCTCGATCAAGGTCGACGCGACCAGCACGTTCGACGGCTGATCCTCGACCAGCAGGATGGAATTGGCCTTGGGATGTTTGACGCTGCCCATACCGGCGAACCCGTTTATTATGTTTATTCTATTTCGAAAGCCAGTTTTAGGCGCATTCTTACGCGCATGCAAGTGTTAATCAAACAAGGTCAGCTCGACGGGGCAGCCGGGCCTTTGGCAACAGGTTTCGGCACGTCTTTTACGCCTTTTAACTCCAGGCTGACAATTTCGGGCGGCGCGTCGAAGCGCAGAGGTACGATGCTGGTGCCGATGCCGCTGGTCACGATCAGCTCACGGCCCTTTTCGGAGATATGCCCGTAGAGGTACTTCATCGGCGCGCGGCTATAGGGATTTTCGAGATGCTTTTCGAAGAACGGGACGACCACCTGCCCCCCATGCGTATGCCCCGCCAGCGCAACCGCGGGTCGGTCGCCCACGTTCAGGAAAGCGCCGGGATCATGCATGATCAGGACGACCGGCGCGCCATCGGTGATTTTGGCGGAAGTGTGCTTCCAGTCGGGCCTTGTGGTCGTGTCGTCGGACAGGCCGGCGATCCAGAAACGATGGCCGTCCTTGTTGATTTCGATGGCGTCATTGTCGACGACGCGGATGCCGGCGCCTTCCAGCGCTTCCCGCATGCCTTTGGGGTCGTTCATTTCGTCATGGTTGCCCAGGACGGCATAGACGCCCAGTCGCGCATGCAGCCCCTTGAGCACAGGGGCAATGTCTTTCGGCTCGATGTACTGGCCGCCGATGACGCGATCCTCGCCCTTCAGCATGGTCACGAAATCGCCCGGCAGGACGATGATATCGGGCTTGAGCGCATTGATACGGGCGACGATGCCCTGCAGGCGATTGAGGTCGACCGAAGGACAGCCGACGTGAAAATCAGCCGCCATAACGACATGCAGCGGCGGCTCGGCCTGCCATTTCGGCGTTTCGATGTCATAGCTGGTCGTACGCAGGATGTTGGGCTCGATCTCATAGCTGTAGAAGCCCAGTGCCGCGACGGCAAAGGCCATCGACAGGGTCGCCCTTTTCAGGAATTTCTTTGCGCTGAACGTCATTCAGGCGCAACTATACTTTATCGTTATGGCAATAGTCAAGGCCGGACAGAGCCGGCCTTGCGTTTTGAAAAGCAATGATAATCCCGTGCCTTAAGGGATCACAAGGGTCCTGCCATGGTCTGACTGGCGCAGGTCATAGCGGACGCCGCCCGCGACGTCGGTCGCGACCGTCATGCTCTGGCTCAGCATGTCCACCAGGAAGTAGCGCTTGAAATGAACTTCGGTGCCGAAGATGACCAGCATCCTTTCACTATGCGCGCCCAGCATGTCGGCCGGAGGAGACTCCAGCGTATAGCCCGGACGCGCTGCCCCTTCAGCTTCCACGCCCGGGCCCAAAGTAAATACGCACAGACAGCAAATCGCGAATGTGACGGATGCTGCCCGCCCCGAAAGATGATTTCTCATTGTCTGCCCCCAATACCTAAACGTCAGGCGATTTTTAACCGCCTTTGGTTATTCCGTTGACTTTGGTATTCCCCCTAGTCCAGACCGGGCGGCCGGAACGGCGCATTCCCGTTTAGTATCTTCATTCAAGCCGCGTTGGGTAAAGAACCAGCCCCAGCCGTCCCCCTCGACGGCTGCTGCGCGGCTTGATGAAGTTGTGTTGATAATGTTGCTCTATTCCAACCAGAATACCAAAGTTAGCTTAAATCCCGCTGAATATTGCGTTGATTTTTATGCAGTTTTTATGGGATTTTTACGAGGTTTTTAGGCGTTCAAAAAAAGCTCGAGATATCAAGCGGAAGAGGTCTTTTATTACTTGACCGCCGCAGCGATTTCCTGGACCAGATCTTCGGCTGGTTGTGAACCTTCGACGGTAATTTCATCGCCGATCCGGTAAAAAGGCACGCCGGAAATGCCCGAGTCTTTTGATGCGGTATCCTCGGCCTTTATCGTATCAATATCAACGCCTTCGGAAAATTTTTTGAGGATCGCGGCGCGGTCCATGCCTGCGGTTGCGCCGATGTCGGCCAGCGTCTTTTCATCGCCGATGAATTTGCCATCCGTGAAATAGGCCTTCATGACGCCTTCGACCACGGCATCAAGCTTGCCCTCCTGCGCGGCCCAATGGATAAGGCGGTGGGCGGGCCCGGTATTGGGCGCGCGAGTGATGTTCTCAAAATTGAACGCTACCCCTTCTTCGCTTCCCAGCTCCTTCAGCCGGGCCTGTGCCTGGCGCATGCGCTCGGGCGGGAATTTCTTGGCCATATACTCCTTATAGTCCGCCCCCGCCGCAGGCATGCCGGGATTGAGTTGGTAGGCCTTCCAGACGATCTCAGCCTCGACCGGCTTCATCTCCAGCGCCTTCTTCAGCCGCCGCCAGCCCAGGTAGCACCAGGGGCAGACGACGTCAGCGGTGACTTCGATTTTGAGGGACTTTTTCATGGACATGTTCCGGCTTCCAACGCTTAAAAAAACGGAAAGTTCTACCGCGATTAGGGGATAATATGAAACCCAACGATCACGGCGATCTCTTCGAATGGAAGATGGGGACCTTGGGAAACATAGACAAGTGTATTCTGACCCGTCCATCGATAGCCCACGAAATCCTCAATGACATCCTGTGTTGGATCGAAATCCCCTGTGGGCAGATCAAGAATATCGCCCGCGTGGAAGTTGTAAATTGTATCCATGTGTGCTGACGAAGCGCCTGCAAGGTCAAATCTGTCCTTCCCAGCACCGCCGATGTAGACTTCTCCGCCACCGGTACCATCCAGGGTGGTGTCAGCACCATCGCCCGCAACGAGTGTACAGCCGCCGAGCGATGTGGTGATGGTATCATTCTGATTGTTGCCGATGCCGATTTTCGCCGTGCCGGTCAGCGTCAGGCTTTCGATATTGCCATCCAGATCAGTCGATACAAAACTGGAAAAGTCGAATGTATGGTTGTCTTGATAAGTGCCGCTGTACTCCGCCCCTGTCGCACCGCTTAAGGCAACAGATATTTTAGAGATAATCAGATCCTCGCTGCTCGACGCGAGCGTGGATGCGTCGACGACGACATCGTGCGCGTTATCGACATAGTACGTATCGTTGCCGGCTCCGCCGATCATCCTGTCGGCGCCTGCGCCGCCGTCCAGCGTGTCGCCAGCGTCATTGCCTGTGATCGTGTTCGCAGCCGCATTTCCAACTAGATGCAGCGGCCCTGCGCCGGAATTCGCGGTCAGATTTTCCATGCCAGTCGGGAGTGTGTAGTTCGAGATACTGGAAATGACCGTATCTTTACCGCCTGTATCGATGATCGTGTCGCTTGTTGAATCGACATAGTATGTATCGTCGCCAAGGCCGCCGTTCATCGTGTCGGTGCCGCCCCTGCCGTCGAGCGTGTTGTTGCCGCTATTGCCCAGGATAATATTGTTGCTGTCGTTGCCGATTCCGACAAGGGCGCCCGGCAATAGTGTCAGGTTATCGACACCCTGTTCGACGGCACTCGTACTCAGGCTGAAGTCGACGCTCGAGATGACGAGATCCGTTCCGGCGCCGCTATTGTGCTGTTCGTCCACAATGTCGTTGGTGTTGTTAACATGATACGTATCGTTGCCCGCGCCGCCGATCAATGTGTCGCCGGCGAAAGTCGAGCCGCCATACCCCCCATCGTCGAGAATGTTAATACCGGAGTTGCCGGTGATGGTATTGACAACCAGGTCGCCCGTCGCATTCAGCGCCGCGCTGCCCGTCAGCAGAATATTTTCCACACCCATCCAATGGGCGCCCGCGAGGAGCGCTTCATCCGCAGTCAGGTTCAGCGTGAAAGCGACCGCAACAGTATCATTGCCGCCCGAGGTCGCGTCGACAAAATCATTGGCGCCGACGAAGAAAGTATCATTGCCGGTGCCGCCGGTGAAATGGTTGATGCCGCTGTTGCCGCTAAGGGTGTCGCCTACGTTGTTCGCCTTGACATCGAAATTTCCACTTCCCGTGAGGGTAAGTCCCATGACACCAGCGGCGTTTGCCGACATGTCATATGAAGTCGCGCCGCCAATGGAAGCCGTATCAATCGAAATCAGGTCGACGACAAGATTGGCCACATCGCCCGTGTCCAGCACCTTGTCGCTGGCATTATGCACAAAAATCGTGTCGGCGCCGCCCCAGCCGTTAATCGTGTCGACGGCATTATCCGTCGTAATAACGTTGTTGAGAGCATTACCGATCAACGTCAGCCCGTTATTTCCGGCGATAGTCGCGTTGACGAGAGTCATGGCGTGGACGCTCATGTCATAAGTCGAGCCGGCCCCGCTATTGACAATGACCGTGCCGGAACCGCTCTGCACAACGTCGCCAGTATTGTCCACCATATACGTGTCGATACCGCCGCCGCCGATCATCGTGTCCGCGAGGGCGCCGCCGTCGAGAATATTGTTGCCGTTGTTGCCAGTGATGACGTTAATGAGATCGTTCCCGGTTCCATTAAAGTTTCCGGTGCCGCCGAGGGTAAGGTTCTCGATAAAGTTTCCAGTCGACGAATTCGGTAGAACATAGGAGAAGGATGCGATGATCGTATCGGTGCCCCCGGCCACGCCCGACAGGCTGTCAATAACGACGTCCGCCGCATTGGCGAGAATGAAGGTATCGTTCCCGGCCCCGCCGGTCAGTGTGTCAACGCCGCCGCCGCCATTTAGCGTATCATCGCCGAGCCCGCCATCCAGTGTATCGTTCCCCGCGCCGCCAGTGATCGTGTCGTTCCCATCTAGGCCGCTCAGAGTGTCGCCCGCACCGTCGCCGGTAACGACGTTGTTCAAAGCGTTGCCGGTGCCGATTGTTGCGCCAGATGTGAGCGTCAGATTTTCGACGTTCACGGCAAGGGTGGACATGTCGTAATTGACGCTGGCGATTACCGCATCGACGCCTTCGCCGCCGTTTTCGCTGATGAAATCGCTGGCATTGTCCACATAGAACGTGTCGTTCCCGGTGCCGCCGATAAAAGTATCCACGCCCACCGTGCCGCCAGCATGGAACGTGTCGTCGCCTGCGTTGCCAGTGAGCGTATTATTCAGGCCATCCCCAGTAATGACGTTATTCTGTGCGTTGCCGATGCCCACGAGCGCGGATCCGGTCAGCGTGAGGTTTTCCACATTTTGCGCGTAACTCGACATGTCGTAGTCGACGCTGGAGATCGCAAGATCAATGCCGGAGTCCGGGCCGACATTAACCAGGTCCTGAATAACCGTATCATTCGACTGGTGGATCATGTAGGTGTCGTTGCCGGCGCTGCCGACATAGGTGTCTCCCGTCCCTCCACCGTTCGATACGGCGTCGAGGATGTTAATTCCGCTGTTGCCGGTCAGGACGTTGACATTCGCGTTGCCCGTCGCGTCGAAATCGCCGGTACCGGTCAGCCAGACGTTTTCAAGATCGGGACGGTCTGCAATGCTATAGTCGGCGCCGACCTTGACGGTATCAATGCCGCTCGTATCGAACGAGATGACGGTGTTCTGGACGCTCAGAACTGTACTCGGCGGCAAGATGACATAAGTGTCGTTGCCGTCACCGCCGGTCAGGATATCCACGCCCTGGTTGGCGGTCAGCGTGTTATTCAACTCGTTTCCAATGGCGGTCAGATTGTTATGGCCTGTCAGCGTGATGTTTTCGACTTCCGAGACGGTGCCTGCCGCCAATGTAAAACTGACGCTGGACATGACGAGGTCGGTTCCTTCGCCCGCCGCTTCGTTAATAACATCGGCCGAGTTGCTGACCACGTAGGTGTCGTTGCCCGCCCCGCCGGCGAGCGTGTCCAGCACGCCATTGTCAGTAATTATATTATCGAGCGCGTTGCCGACGGCGTGAGTTGCGACGGTTCCCGTCAGCGTCAGGTTCTTCACATCGGTGCCCCCGGTGCTGACGCTCATATCCCAATCGACGCTGGACATGATCGTATCCGTCCCGCCGTTGCCAGCCACCGTATCCGCCGAACTGTCGACGATGAAAACATCGTCGCCGACGCCGCCGTTCAGCACGTCGTTGCCGACGCCCCCATCCAGCGTATCGTTGCCGCCGCCGCTTGTGATCGTATCATTGCCGCCAAGCCCTTCCAGTATCCTCGCATTGCCGCCCGCCGTAATAATATTGGCGCCATCATTGCCGACCCCGACAGCCCCGCCGAGGAGGTTCAGGTTTTCGATCGAGCCTGGCAGCGTAAAGCTCACATATGCGTTTACCACGTCGGTGCCGCTGCTATCGATGATTGAGTCGGACGCCACGTGGACTTCATAGGTATCGTTTCCATCGCCGCCATTCATGGTCGATCCAATGGACGCGTTTCCGATGATGAGGTCGTCGCCGGCATCTCCGGTGATGGTATCCTTGGCACCCCCGCTCGTCAGTGTGTCGTTCCCGGCGCCGCCATCCATCACGTCGTTGGCGAGACCGCCAGTGATCGTGTCGTCGCCAGCACCGCCGGACAGATGGTCGGTGCCTCCGCCGCCAACGATGGTGTCATTTCCCGCGCCGCCGACAATGATATTGGCGACAGAATTGCCGACAAGGGAATCGCCCCAGTCATTGCCGAACCCATTGATCGTCTTAACGCCTTCGAGGGTGAGTTCCCGTTCGCCGGTCCCGGCGGCCTGAACATTCATATCGAATGTCACATAGGAATCGATCCCATGCAGCCCACCGACTGTGGCTCCCTGTACAATCGTGTCACCCGCATTATCGACGACGTATATCTGATGTCCCACGCCCGTCACCATGACGTCCGCACCGGTGCCCCCGTCGAGCGTCTGATCGCCGCCAATCAGGCTCGCGTACAGCGTATCGTTGCCGCTGCCGCCTTTCAGATAGCCGCCATCAGTTTGCGTACCATCAATGATGTTATTACCGGTATTTCCGGTAATTGTATCGATGAGTGCGTTGCCGATAGCGTTAATCCATGCTGTCCCCGTCAGCGTCAGGTTTTCGGCGCCATGCGCGTAACTCGACATATCGTAGCTCACGCTGGACAGGATCAGGTCCGTACCGCTGTCGGCAGAATGTGCCGTATTCGCGTCTGCGACAATGGTGTCCGTCGACTGATGCACGATATAGGTATCGTTGCCAAGGCTGCCAAAAAACGTGTCGGCCAGCCCGGCGTTACCCCCGGTGTTCAAGCCACCATCGAGAATGTTATTGCCATCGTTACCGACCAGCGTATTCACCCCGCCGTTGCCGGTCGCTGTTGCATTGGCGGTTCCGGTCAGCGTGATATTTTCGAGGAACGGCTTGGCCGCAATGCTGTAGCTGAACGCACATTGGACTGTGTCGATGCCGCCTGAACCAATAGGTGTTCCATTGAGAGATATGCTGGTCGTCTCATCAACGACGGTCGATGCGTTATTCAGGATATAAGTATCGTTGCCGCCGCCGCCGATGAGCGTATCGATGCCTTTGTTGCCCGTCAGCGTATTGTCGCCGGTTGTGCCGTAGCCGGTGATGGCGAGCGTGCCGCCAAAAGTCAGGTTTTCGACATTGGCCACGAGGTTAAGATCGAATTTCTGGCCGGCGACAGTCGGCGTGTACGTGACCGTGTCGCTGCCTTCATTAGCCTTCTCGACAATCGGATTCCACAGCGTGCCGTTTGGCAGGCTGTACTCAACATAAGTATCGTTGCCGGTGCCGCCTATCAGCGTATTGCCCCCGACATCGTCTCCCTCAAGGGTATTATCCAAAGCATTGCCGGTGAGTGTTGCGCCTGTCGCGACAGCAAAGTGACCGGTAAAAGCCCCAAACAATTGGTCATCCCAATAATGGGTTGTCACAAGCTTGATGCCCTGAATATTGGCAGCATCAGGCAGTCCGTCGCCATCGTAATCATCGACGCCCATGTTATAGGAAATGAAGGTCAGAATATTCTGGCCGCCGCTATTCGGCCCTTCTTCAATGGCGTCGCCATACATGACAAAGGTGTTGTTGCCGGAACCGCCAATCAGGGTATCGCCGGCCTGGCCGGGATTAAGCACGTCGGTGCCGCCGCCGCCTACCAGTGAAATGTCAAAGCCCAGGCCCAGGAGGACGTCATTTCCAGGACCGACAAGAGTGTCATTCCCGGCTGAGCCTTCGATGGTGGTTAACCCTGACATGATATTCTCCCCCGAGAAAAATTCCGGCCGCGTGGCTTATATTTTTGGTGGCGGCGAAGCTCTAAAAAATGCCCATATCAGCTTAACAGCGCCGCTAAAAATATGTGCAATTTTTGATACGGGCGATTTTCCACGATATCTATTAATTTTAGGAAAACTTCGTTAAGAAGAGGCTAACGAAGACCGCCATTGTAGAATCTTTATGGAATTGTTAACGCCCCTCTCATCGGGGCATTTTTGCGGCATCGATCTTGGCTGGGTCTTTCATCCGGCACAGGTACAGCGTGTCGCCGTCGGCGGCTTCTATCATACGAGTGTGTGCAGCATCCGGCTTGTCGGCCCAGTCCTGACAGATGTCCTTGAGCACGCCCGTCTGCGGCACGCGTGATTTCAGCACGCCGAACCATTGGCCTTCGTGGCAGGCCTTATAGGCTTCCGGCTTGCAATAGGCGGAATGGTCGCTCAAATCCGCCGGCCATTCGTTCAGCGGCGTCGAGCGGCTTTGAAAGGTGAAATACAGGCTTTGCAGCCCCGCCAGCACCAGGATCGCCTGATAGATCTTGTTCCTGAAAATCCTTTTCCGGACAACCGGATCTTCCTCGGTCATGGCCTGCCCCCCGCCTTAGCTGGCGGAAAGTATATCAGGTCATGCAATAGGATTCCATGAGGGCGTCGAACTTGGCTTCCAGGTTGAATTCGCGCAGCTTTTCATGGAAGCGCGGACGGAACCCGCTGGGCCTGAACTCGCCGGTGATCCGGCCCTGCTCGTCCTCGCCGGTGATGACGAAGGTGAGCAGGTCCTGCATCGAAATCACGTCGCCTTCCATGCCGGTCAGCTCGGTGATGCTCATGACCTTGCGCGAGCCGTCGCGCAGGCGCTGCACTTGCACGATGACGTTGATGGACGACGCGATCTGCGCGCGCACCATCTCGTTCGGGATATTCAGCCTGTTCATGGCGATCATGCTCTCGAGGCGGGCGAGCGCGTCGCGGGGCGTATTCGCATGGACGGTGCCCATCGAGCCGTCGTGGCCGGTGTTCATCGCCTGCAGCAGGTCGAAGGCCTCGCCGCCGCGCACCTCGCCCACGATAATGCGCTCGGGGCGCATGCGCAGGCAGTTCTTGACGAGATCGCGCATGGTCACTTCGCCGATGCCCTCGAGGTTGGCGGGGCGCGTTTCCAGGCGCACGACATGCGGCTGCTGAAGCTGGAGTTCGGCCGAGTCTTCGCAGGTAACGATACGCTCGCGCGAATGGATATAGCGCGTGAGGCAGTTGAGCATCGTGGTCTTGCCCGAGCCCGTGCCGCCGGAAACCAGCGTATTCACGCGGCAGGCGGCGATGATCTTGATGAGTTCCGAGCCCAGCTCGTTGATGGAGCCGTAGGCGATCAGCTTTTCCAGCGTCAGCTTGTCGCGCTTGAATTTGCGGATGGTGAGCGTCGCGCCATCCAGCGACAGGGGCGGCAGGATGATGTTGACGCGGGAACCGTCGGCCAGGCGCGCGTCGCAGATGGGCGAAGATTCATCCACCCGGCGACCGATCGACGTCGCGATGCGCTGGCACACCTGCACAAGCTGCTCGTTGTCGCGGAACGTGACCGCCGACTTGTCGACGCAGCCGTTGATCTCGATGTAAACCGTGTCCGGACCGTTCACCATGATTTCCGAGATATCGTCGCGGGCAAGCAGCGGCTCGAGAGGCCCCAGCCCCAGCATTTCATCGGCGATGATCCGGCCCAGCTGCTTGAGTTCGGGCGGTGTCAGATTGTATTCCGCCTGGTGGTGCAGCGAAATCTCGTCGATCGTCATCTGGATTTCGGTGGCGGCTTCTTCTCGCTTCATCCGCGATAGGCTGCGGGCATCGACCATTTGCTTGACGGTTTTGCGGAAAAACTCGATGGCATTCGCGACGTGGGGCGACATCGGTTCCATCGTCGGCTCCGGCACCGCAGACAGGGGCGCACGGGACGGCTCAGGCGCGGCGACAGGCGCTTGCGTCGCGCGGGGCGCGTCGGTTTGCCTGGGCGCTTCCGGCGCTGCCGTGGGCCTGGGCGTGACAAGATGGGGCTTATGCGGCGTATTGCTGCGGCGGCCAAAACCGATGACCGTGCCGGTGGTGCCGGCAGTATCCTTGCGCTTCACCTGATTGTCAGGAGGAGTCATGGCGGTATCCTTGTTCCGTTTGGCTATGGCCGTCTTAAAGGTGGGAGTTCAGCAATAGCACCAGTGCCTGAGTCGCGGGTATCAAAATCAGTCGGTTTTCATATAGTGGAAAAGACTGTAACAACCCTGTTACATTATGTCAACCTTAAACTCGGTGAGCACTTAAATTATACTTTGTTTTTAGACACTTATTCAAAAAAACAGGCACATCGTTAACTTATTGTCTCCTCCCCGGGGCTTACAATACTATTTGGATACGAAAGGTTCCTTGATCGTGAGCAAAAAGAAGCTGGATGGCACTTGGCCCACATGGCTGCAGGAGAATCTGGATCGCAAATGCGACCCGGAGCAGCTCCTGGGCATCCTGTTGAAGAACGGGTTCGGGGTCGACTCCATCAAGGAGCATATGGGCACGCTGTTTCCGGCGGGCTCCGCCCTTTTGAAGGGCACGGCGCACGCCAATGACGGGCCGGACATCAATTACGCCGCCTGGGCTAATCCGCGCCTCGCGCGCAGGGATTCCGGGCTGAACGTGCTCCAGATGGTTTCGGACAAGCTGCAGCTTTACCTCCTCGACGGTTTCCTGAGCGACGAGGAATGCGACCGGCTCATCGACATTTCCGCAAAACACCTGCGGCCGTCGACAGTGACGACCGGCGACCGCGACAAGGGCTACCGCACCTCTTCCACCAGCGACCTCGCGCTGCTGAACGACCCCTATGTGGCCAAGATCGATGAAAAGATCGCCCGCACGCTGGGGATCCGCCTGCCCTATTCCGAAGGCATCCAGGCCCAGCGCTATGAAGTCGGCCAGGAATTCAAGCAGCATACGGATTATTTCCAGCCCGGCACCGGGGAATATGCGACCTTCGCCGGATCGCGCGGCCAGCGCACCTGGACCTTCATGGTCTACCTGAACGATGGCATGAAGGGTGGCGGAACGAAATTCTTCGCAATCAACAAGATTTTCCAGCCGAAAAAGGGCAGCGCCGTGATCTGGAACAACCTTCTGGCCGACGGCTCGCCGAACCATGATACGCTGCACAGCGGCATGCCAGTCGAATCCGGCCACAAGATTATCATCACCAAATGGTTCCGCGACCGCGGCACCGGCCCGATGTTCTACGAAGATTGACGCCCCATGCCGCAGCCCTCGATCTTCGTGATCGTCCCCGCCTACCGCGATCCTGAATGCCTGCCGACCCTCATCGATATCTTCGCGAAGGCCCGGCATCCCGAGCGCATTTTTCCGACCGTCTGCTGGCAGAGCGTGCCGGAACTCGACGCGGATATGCTGCCGCGCGGCGGGCTTCACCGCAACGTCACGATCCAGGATTTTCACGTCAATGACGCGCACGGCGTCTGCTGGGCGCGCAACATGACTCAGCAGAATTACCGCGGCGAAGATTATGTGCTGTACATCGACAGCCATTCGCGCTTCATTCCCGGCTGGGACGAGCTCATTATCAATGAGCTGAAAGCCTGCCCGGCGGAAAAGCCGGTGCTGGCGGGATATCCTGCCGGCTATACGCCGCCCCACAATCTCGATATCGGCGCCGCGCCTACCGTGATGCGGGCCCATCCTTTCAACGAAAACGGCGAAGTGCGCTTTCGCAGCGTTTACCTGTCACGCGTCCCGGAGCGTCCCCTGCGCGGCGCCTTTATCGCGGGCGGTTTCATTTTTACCCGCGGCGAGGCCGTGCGCGAGGCACCCAACGACCCTTATCTGTATTTCGGCCAGGAGGAAGTCATCCTCTCCGCGCGGCTGTGGACGCACGGCTATGACGTGTTCCATCCGCCCCGCCATTACCTTTTCCACTATTACAACACGACGGCGACGCCGCATAAGCGCGCCATGCACTGGGACGACCGGCGCGACTGGGAAAAATACCTGAGGCTGGGAAAAGCGCGCGCGGACCATCTGACAGGCTATCAACTGTCGTCGGATCCCGAGGTGCTGAGGGATATCCACAAGCACGGCTTCGGAAGCCGGCGTACGTTCCAGTCGTTCGAGGAGTTCTGCGGCCTTGACTTCAAGGCGCGCAAGGCCAGCGAGCGGGCCCTGCGCTGCCATTTCATTGAGGGGCTCGACCAGTATATGACCGGCCCGATTTTTATCGAAGGCATCGACGACGTCAGGGCGCCTGCCTAAAGGTTCTGCAACATCGCCGCCGCCCGCCACAGATCGGCGATATGATTGGCCGAATTGCGGTTGTCGTAGACGCCGCGGATGACCTGCGCCGCGTCGAGCGCGATCGTCATCGGCGTGTCGTGCAACCGGTCGCCATAGCCGAAGAGCCGCCCGATCTGCCGCTGCGCGTCGATCAGCATGTCGTCCGCGATCCCGTTGCGCGCGGCGTAATCGGCGCCGTCATGCTCTCCCACCGGCGCGATGAAGGCGATGCGGACGCCGGGCCTTTGCTCCTGCGCGTGAAACCTCTCCATGAAATGCTCGACATAGGTGTCGAAGGACGCCGGCAATACGCAGAGAAGGCAGGGCTGCCCCGCGAAGGCCGCCGTGCTGCGCGTCGCGCCGTACAAATCCTTCAGCGCGGTAGCGGGCAGCAGGTCGTTCACCCGCAGTATGCGCGTCGGCGGCGAAAAATCCGGGGCAGACAGGATGGGCGCCCGGTAGCGGTCGAGATCGGGGATAAATCCCGACTTCCGCGCCCGCTCGGAGGAGATTTTATGGCGAAAATCGATGCCGCTGAATTCCTCGAAGTCCTTCAGGCTCCGCTCCGTCCCGAGGCCGTAAAGCCCGATGTCCGCCAGCGCATTCGGATTACCGGGCGGTTTTCCGGCCAGCAGGTATTCGAAACGCTCGCGGCTTAAGGACTGGAACTGGGCCCAGTCCTTGCGATCCTGCCAGTGCAGGGCGCGTACCTCGCCCTTCTTGGGTTCATTATAATAGTGGTAAATGAAAGCCTTGGTCGGGGCGTAAACGTCCCAGCCATGCGTGAACGCCCGCGCCGCCAGGGTGATTTCCTCCTGGTTGAAATAAATATAGGGATCATAGGGCACCTCGCGCACGAACCTGCCCGGCGCGAACAGCAGGCCCGCAGCCAGGAAGGCGCCGCGCAACGGATGCTCCGGCGTGCGGGGCAGCACCTCGCCTTCGAAACGGATGTCGCCGTCGCTGTTGAAGGGCTGCGCGCGCATCACGATGGGCTTGGGATTGGGCTCAAGGTTGTTGGGCGGCTTATATCCAGGCGGATAGGTGGACAAAAAAGATTTCGGCGACGGACAGCGGGCCAATTCGGCAATCAGCTCCCGGTCCCAGCCCGGGATGAACCGCATATGGCTGTCGATCATCAGGACGTAATCCTGGTCTCCGAACAGCGTCTGGGTATGATGGCGCGCCCAGCAGACGCCGGCGGCTTCCTGCGGCAGGAAATAAACGGCCTTCGTCTGGTCGGGGCGCGGCGAGGGAATAAGGAAACAGTCCTTGTCCAGCTCGGGGTCGCGCTGCCAGCAGATGCCGACGGTGATACTATCGGGCCGCTCCGCCTTCTCGAACAGGTCCTTCACGGTCCACTGGCATTCGGGGTCGCGGTAACTCGCTATCTGGACGAAAATGGTCGGAGCATCGGAGGCCATGTCTTTATAATAAACGGTTTTTGTTAATAATCTTTAAGTTGTTTCCAGCCCGATTATAAAAAATTCGGCCACCGGAGGTTATCCGATGGCCGAATTTTTGTTTTATGTCTGCCGGGCAGTTACTGGTTCTGCTGGCAGGATTTGTTGCTCAGGAAGTCGTTCGCGCACTGAACATCGTCGTTCGCTGCGGGAGCGCCCTTCGCGCTGTTGCCGCCCGCCGCAGGCTCGATATTCGACAAGCCTTGCGCCGACGAACCCTTGTCGTCCCCGCCGGCTGCCGGCTGCAGATTGGCGAGGTCATTGGCGCTGGTGCCCGTGGCGACCGTCGTGCCGCCCGTCGCTCCGCCCGATATGCTGACGTTCGTGGTGAGGGGCGTATCCACCGGCTGCGGTTCGAACGAGGGATAGTAGTTCAGAACCTGGTCGCCGATCGAGACGATCGGGCGGCCCAGCGGGTCGATCTCGACGGTCTGGAGCAGCGGCGCGGGGATCGTCATCGTGCCGTTGACCCAGGTGACGTTATAGTTGCTCAGCAAACTGCCGCCGCCGCATTCGCCGTTGCAGGCGAGGAGCTGGATCTGGCCGGGCGCCGACGGAACGATCTCATAGTGGCCCGGCTGTGCCGACGCGGGCGATCCCGCGCTGGTGATCGTGATCGGGCCGATCTGGTCGCCATTGACAAGCCCGTTAGCCGTATATTCCGTGCCATCGAAGGTAAAGGTCGTGCCGTAGGCCTTGAGTTGGTCGTTGGCGGTGATCGTCAGCGCCGCGGTTCCGACCTTCAGGGTGCCGGGAACGTAGCTGATCGTATAGTTCGAGAGGCCCGAACCCGCGGCGTTGGAAGCGTCGATCCCATAAGATCCGGCGTTCGCATATTGAGATGCGCCGGCGCTGCTGAGCGAGACCGAGGTGACGCTGTCGCCGCTCACCAGGCCCGAGGTGATGAACTCGGTGCCGTCGAACGTGAAGCTCTGGCCATAGGTCTTGCTCTGGTCGCTCGCCGTGATCGTCAGAGCGGCAGGGTTAACCGTGAGCGCGCCGTCGGCGTAGCTGATGGCATAGTTGCCCGAGGTCAGGCCACCCGGCGTGATGGTGTAGGTGCCGGCATTGGTGGCACCCTGGCTGTCGCCCGAGTAGCTGACGGAACCGCCGAGGACCGAAGATCCTTCGCCGTTCACGAAGCCCACGTAGCTGACGCCATTGCCGCCGCTGTAAGCATTACCATCGTAGGTCTTGCTGTCGTTATTGGCGGTGACGGTCAGATCGGCCTTGTTGATGGTGCCGGCTGCCGTGTTGACGGTGACGTTGTAGTTACCGGAGTCGGTCAGCGTGT